>CBDTTM010000001.1:0-70551 GCA_965363355.1 uncultured Selenomonadaceae bacterium
TGGTTTTTTCTGGACAAGAATTGAGGCACATCTTACAATCACGACATGTACCACAACTGATACAGCGTGCATCATCTTTGACCGGACTTTCCAGATCGCAATGATGGCATTTGTCAAAATACGCTTTTGAAATACGATCTGCCGGAATCTGTTCCTTTTTGACAAAGGCCTCTGCCGATTTGCCAAGAACATAACTATCGGCAAAATGCGCTGCTTGAAGTCCACCGCCAATTGCATCGACCAACCGCCCCGGTTTGATTACATCCCCGGCAGCGAAAACGCCGTCTAAAATCCCCATTTCAGCGTTCGGCACAAGCCATTCTCGGAATTTTTTGATGCTTGGATCTTCTGGTAAATAATCAAGCACAGGCGCTTCACCAATTGAAACAATTACCATATCTCCCGGAATGAATTGCCCATCTTTATCATATATACCTTCATCAGTTATTTTAGCTGTCATGAACGGCCAAATCAATCGACCACCTAGTTCTTCGACGTGTTCGATTTCATGAGCAAAGGCTGCTGGTTTTTGTACGTCGATACAAGTTACGGATTCAGCCCCCATTTGATAAGCGCCGACAGCTGTGTCCATGCCTGAATTCCCACAGCCAATGACAACGACTTTTTTACCAACAGCTGGTTTTTCACCACGATTTACCGCCTTAAGAAAATCTATCCCCATCGTAAGTTTTTCCGTTCCTTCCCAAGGAAAGAATCTGGCTTTATGTCCGCCCGTTGCGACGATTACAGCATCATGAGCTTTGCGAATACCCTCAAATTTAGCTAAGTCCACTTTATAGTCAGTAACAAATTTTACTCCGGCAGCTTCGATGCGCTTTAGTTCTGCCTCCAATATTTCATGTGGCAATCTCCCTCGTGGAATGACCTGCTCAAGTTTACCACCAATTGCTTTGGCATCATCATATACCGTTACCGCATGACCTTTGCGAGCTAACTGCCATGCTGCTGAAAGGCCTGCCATACCGCCGCCGATAACGCCGATATTCTTGCCTGTAGGCTCTGCGACCACTTCAATTTCCGTATGAACAGACTGTAATCCCAGTCCACCGATTTGAACCGCTTCATCGAGATTGCTGCGGGTACAGTCCTGCATACAAAGATTTGGACAAACCGAGCCACAAACGGATCCTGGAAAAGGCGTGTAATCCAAAACAAGTTTATAGGCTTCTTCTAGCTTTCCTTCACGAATCAAATCAAAGCGACGCTGCGAAGGTATTCCCGCTGGACAATTGAATTCACAAGGAGCTGCGTATTTCGCATTATCCCAAGAAGGAACCCTTTGACGATAAAGGCCTGTCACAACCGTTGGATATACGACAAAATCATCCATTGCAACATCATTGAATATGCCCCCTTTAACCCATTCCTGCATGCGGAATTCTGTTAAATTCGGCTGTGCTTTTTCTTTTTTCTCATCAAAAGTCAAAGGACGAAGCTTATGCCACTGCGACCAATCGGAAAGCTGCCCCCTGAGTTCAGGCCGCCCAATCGAATCCAAAAATTCATCAATCCCGCCATCGAGGAAGGCAATGTCTGCATCATCGAGATCAAATAATTTTATGTCAGATGCATATCCGCTTGCATTGCCGCGAAAATAAACAATCCCGCCAACCATACCAACACAAGCACGGTCACCCAGAACCGAAGGAAATTCTTCACTGTCGACGCCACAGACAACAGCCCGGCCGCCGCCCATGAATTCAAACGAAAAACTACCAACATTTTTTAAGATCCAAAGCTCCGGTTCTTCGTACAAAGGGTCATGTTTCATTAAAGATCCTGAACGAGTTCCCGCTCTGCCACCGATATATATCTTACCACCGGCCGAGCAATGCCCTGCAGTATCCCCAGCATCGCCTCTGACGGTTATTTTACCACCGGCGTTAAGCCAGCCAACGTCAGCTGAAGCAGATTCATCTACGACGATTTCTGTATTGTCTAAGCACATGGAACCTACGCGCTGACCTGCGTTTGTTACATGGAATTTTAATTTTTTACCTTCAGGATGCCATAATGGTCCACCAATATCGTGCTGTCCGGAGGCCGCAATCTCAAATTCGGTCTCACCATTTGCTACAGCTTCACCGATTGCCAGAAGCAATTCCTGTGTGGACATTCGTTCATGCCCTGTCAACGTATCTATTTTAAACATGATTCAAGCTGCCTCCTTAGCATACATACTGAATACCGAGCTTATCGGCAATCGCTTTATCTGTAGAAACCAATGCGTCACTACGGCCAACCGGTAAAGAGCTATTGCCGATAGGAGCCATAAGCTTACGAAGTTCCGAATCAAAAGCGAGGACATAGTCAACGATTTTTTGTGCACCACGATCAACATCAAGACGTTTCACCAGTCGAGGATCCTGCGTGCAGATTCCAGTCGGGCATTTTCCTGTACTACAAGAATTACACCGTCCGTGTTCATTCCCCACGCAACCGAGAAGCTGGATTAAAAGTTTACCGACAAAGACCCCGTTGGCTCCAAGACAAATCATTTTAAAAGCATCTGCAGCGGCATTTCCCGTCATACCGATACCCCCACCAGCATAAAGCGGGATTTGGCCCTGCAAACCTTGCTTAACCGCCGCTAGATAACATTCTCTTAGCTTGGAAACAATTGGATGCCCCGTATGGTCAAGCGATATCTCATTCGCTGCACCAGTGCCGCCTTGGATCCCATCAATAAAGAACCCACCGCAAATCTGGTATGGATCTCGCAGCAGATTGTTATAAACCGATACAGAAGTCGCAGAAGCTGCGCACTTGATCGCAACTGGAACTCTAAAGCCAAAAGCTGCATTCAATGAAAGATGCATTTTTTGCACGGATTCTTCAATAGAATACAAACCTTGATGATTTGGTGGCGATGAAAGTGTCGCCTTAGGTACTCCACGAATTGCCTGAATATGCTCAGCAACCTTCGCTGCCGGTAAAAGGCCACCATCACCTGGCTTTGCCCCTTGACCAATTTTGATGAGGACGCCCGCTGGGTCCACTTTCATCTTTGGCAATGCTTTGATGATGCGGTTCCAACCAAAATGGCCCGAAGCGATTTGGATAATCATATACTTGAGTTCTTCCGCTTCTAAAAGTTTTACCGGCATACCACCTTCACCCGAACTCATACGAACTGGCAAGCCACATTTTTCATTGAGATATGCCGTCGCCATAGCAACAGCTTCCCAAGCCCTCGTCGAAAGAGCTCCGATTGACATATCCGAAAAAATCAATGGATAGATCCAGTTGACGGGTGGTGTTTTATGCGCCATAGTCAATTTGCCATCTTTCATTTCAAACGGCAGATTTTTGGCTGGTAAAACTCGGCCAAAAGGAGCACGGATGTCAAATGTATGACGCTGGGAATCGAGCGATGGATCTGTCATCTGACTGATGCGTCCAACAACGATATGGTCGAGTGTTCGCTGCGCATTGAGGTTTGTACGTCCACCGCGCTTTATAGGTCCACCATCACGCGATAAAAGCGTTTTACGGGTATCTTCATTACGCACAGGTCGAATCGCACCGTTTGGACATACTTTTTCGCACATGCCGCAGCCAACACAGGCATTGCTAAGTTTTGCTTGCTGCTTGATTACGGGAACAGCACTATGTCTATGCACCGGCTCTGGTTGTTTCCCTGTCGATAAAGTAATGGATCGACGAGACATTTCCGGTTTAATCGCACCAAAAGTACAGGACGCGACACAACTGCCACACATCGTACAAAGTTCTTGTTTATATTCTATCTTCCAGTTAAGGTCATTAACCCCAACATCTTGCGTCTTTATTGTTTCCATCTCTGTACCTCCAAATCGTTGTCAATGACGACAACTTCGCGTTCATTTGGATAAATATCTTTCGACATATCCCGATTCGGTAAAATTTCATTGAGCCCGCAAACTTCTGAAGAAATCGCTACAGTCGTTCCGTCACTGCCAACAACGACCGGACGGAGTTTTTTCGAATCGCAGCAAGTAATCATTTTACCATCTGGCAATACTGCAATAATCGTATTTGGTCCATTTATTTCTAAATGAGCCAAGGATTGGCGAATCGCCTGCAATACATCTTTATCCGGACGAGCTTCGATTTCAGCAAATGGCAATGGCGTAATTACATGTTTGAAATACTCAATCGGCCACTTCAATTCATGGAGAACATAATGCAACGTGTATAAGAAATTCTGCGAATCCGATTCAAAACCAGTGTAACCACGATGCAAGGATTTTTGAAACTCTTTATTTTTCGTATAAAATGTATTTTCTCCATTTGCACAAAGTGTATAGCCCTGCAAGAAAAACGGATGGGCTGCATAACGAACAATATCATAGTTTGTATTTTGACGACACTGTGCCACAATACTCTTGGCCACAAGACACCCATTATCATCCCATAAACGAAAATACGTCGCAATATCACGAGGATCTCCGATTTCTTTGAGTGTTAAAACGTCTGGCCAAAAAGAATACACATAACCCTCTCCGGCATCTTCCAATAACTTACGCAATGCCAAGCGCGTATCCATCAGCAAATCTTCTCGCTGCGACTCCGTCTTTTCATTATAATGTTCCGGATAATCGTAGTTGCGGAAAATATAATATGGCATGGCCTGGATATCAAGCCCCGGTTGTTTATTGGGAATAGGAATCCATTCAGCCAGTTGCACAAAGTTATGGCTATCCATATAATCTTCTACCATCTGGGCTCCGCGCTGTGTACAGGCTACAGAGAGCAACGGTTTGTCTTTGTAATTAGAAAAAATCCCATATAAATCCTGCATGACCATAGCAAAGCCTGAATTATCATGGCCTTCTTGCTGTGGCAGCATCAAATGCAAGGCTTTCGACGGATGTACCGGCACTTTACTTTTGATTGACCCTATTCTGCACATATTATCTCTCCTTCATCAACACACAAATAATCCAGATTCAAAAAACATATATTTATTCACATTTTACAAAATCCTCCAATGACGATGCTGTCAATAGAGGATTTCAATTGGCTGCATTGCCATTATTTTCATTTATTAAATGAAGAATATTTTTTTCTTTAAAATACATACTTTTTGTTTTTTCTTTTCAGTATGTACACCTGTTCTTTGTCACTGTATTTAAATGCAACATAATTACAATTATAAGAATGTAATCTTATACTGTCAATATGCATATCATGCATTAATTTTCTGAAAATTAATGCATTTGTCTTGTTTTAGGCCTAGTTTATTCCAGACAAACTGTATTTTTATTCATTAATTTGATAAATATACATTATGCTGATTTTACAGATTATTAAATTTATTTGTCCTCTAGTATTGCCACACAGCAATCCCCATAAAATTTTTGATAAATTCTTGTATTTTTGCACTGTATTGTTTTTCTGTATACAAGAATACAATAAATTTTCTTTATGAATTTTTGTATTCTAATGTATTTTGTATATTTAAAAAAAGTCCTGAAACATAATGCGTTTCAGGACTTTCCTCATTTATAAATCATTTTAAAATTATGCTTTTTTGCTCTGCTTTATCTCGACAATTGCTGCCCCATCTTTCTTTTTAGCAGCCATTTCACTATGCCCGCGGAAAACTCCGCCTTCTTCAATGCTAAATGCTGTCGTCTTCGCATCACCGACCAGTTGCCCCGAGGCAAACACACTTAAATTTCCAGCTACATCTACATTGCCTTTGATTGAACCTGAAACCAAGAGATTTTCAGCTTTGATATTACCAATGACATCTCCACTGCTGCCAATCACCACATCACCTGTAATGGAAATGCCACCTTCAATACGTCCATCTACTCGAATATTGCCGCTTCCATTCATCTCACCTTTTATCGAGGTGTTTTTTCCGATAATGGTTTCAATGTCATGCGCATTTCCTGTTTCTCCAGTTTTTTTGATCGAGCCAAACATAATAAAATCAACACTCCTTTGTTATCCTAATAAAAAAGCCCAGATGTCTTCACCTGAGCTTTTAAATTCTGTTATAAATATCTCGCTGGATTTACGGCTTGTCCATTTACTCTGACTTCATAATGTACATGTGGGCCTGTACTGAATCCCGTGCTGCCCATATAGGCAATTACCTGTCCACGCTTGACTTGCTGTCCTGCTGTAACAACGACTCGCTGAGCATGTCCATAACGTGTCGTAATTCCATTACCGTGATCAATATCAATCATGTTTCCATAGCCGCCTGCATTCCAGCCTGCAGTGGTCACAACGCCATCTGCTGTAGCTACAATGGGCGTTCCTGCATCATTTGCTATATCAATGCCCGGATGAAAATCCGTTCCATTCCATCTTAAACCATATGGTGAACTCACATCACCGCTTGCTGGCCATATAGACGGTGTCACTGCCATTTCCGCCTGCTTTACTGCTAATTGTTGTTGCAAGGCTTCTAGGCTTTCTTTTCGCTGTGCCATGGTTTTTTCAATATTATCCAAGGCGTCACTCACATTTTGAATACTCGGCTGAATTCTTGGACCACCTTGACCATCATGGGTCCCACCTGCACCTGGATTAGACGAACCATCTGCCGGTGCTGAAAGCTGCCTTATTTCAGTTTCAAGCTCATTGAGCTTTTCCATGTCGGCCTGTAAGACACTGGCTTTTTTAGCTAATGACAACAATTGTTCCTGCTGTAAACTATTTACCTGTCTCAATTCACCAATTTCGGCTGTATTGCTCTTTTGTACATACACATTATATGTAGCATAGCCAAAAGCTCCGACAAATAAAATCGCTCCCAAACACAATGAAGCAATTCCATATTTAATTGTACGGATTGGCAGGCGAATGCTCTGAACGTTTTCTCCACGGTGAGGAATAATTTTTATGGTATACTCCCGGTTATCCGGTTTTTGAACTTGCTTTTCCAAAAAAAGTCCTCCAAACTAAGAATGTATTTGGCTTCTTTTTTATGTACAAAAAAAGCCAGTACTATACTATTATAGCACAGGCTTTTTTTATTTTAAAGGCATTTCCTTCATAACATTATATTTCTCGCTGCATTACATGTTGAAATTATTGCTGCATTGCTTTTTGTAAAGCTTCCTTTTCTTCATCGGTCAGCGTGTAGGTTGACGTCCCATTGACAATAGGTTTTGTATAACTGCGTGACTCTTCTCGACCGAAAATGCTCGATAAGATCAATCCATTATTTCCTTCATCAAGCATGGCTACGGCATAACTTAAATCACTACCAATATCTTCAAATGCACAAAATCTTATAATTCCAATCTTATGTAATGATTTATTTACCAGCTGTCGGATGATTTTATTATCTTCTTCCACTGCCGCCGTTCTTTTGACAACTTCTTTGACTTCATCAATATGCCCCAAGAGCATACGTTCTAGGTTTGCCCCATCGTCAACTCCCGTCATCATTTTTCTATACCTTTTTTTCAAATAACTTACATTCATAAATAAACTGATGATAATTACATACATTACTAAAACCAAAACACCTAAAACACCTAAAATATAAAACATATTATTCATCATCATATTCATCAGTACCGAACTATCGATTGCCATTTTTGCTTATTCTCCTCTTGCGTTGCAGCCGCTTTTAGCCTATACATAAATTCTAAATATCTGCCTCGCTGTTTGCGTATTCTAGTAGGAAAAATTTATGTTTTAAACATATTCGTTTCTATCCAATAAATTTTTCCACTAAATTATTTTATCACAAAATTTTTCAACGTAAATACTTCTCAATAAAAAAACATTTTTTGTTTCACGTGAAACATTTTTTCTTATACAATTATTTCTTTTGAGAAACGATTTATTGTATTTCTTTGCTCAATCTGTTTCGTCAATGTTTCAACTATATTATCTAAATCGTCTGCTGAGTAGAATTCGATTTCGATTTTACTCTTACTTTTCCCTGGTTTTATACGGACTTTTGTTCCTAAGAGCATTTTTAATCGATCTTCTGCTTCAAGAACAAAAATTTCACGTTTTTCATCATTGCCTTCTATATCAATAATTTCATCTTTTTCTTTAAAATAGCTTGGATCTTTTTGTACTTTTTTTACAAGTTCCTCAGCCATTCGCGACGATAAATCTTCTGCAATAATATAATCAGCTGCTTCTATTTGAAGTGCTTCATCCTCAATTCCAAGCAACGGCTTCGCCTGCCCCATGGTTATGGATGCATTGATGATATATCCCTGTACACGTTTACTCAAACGTAAAAGGCGTAAGAAATTAGCAATATGTGACCGACTTCGACCTACACGTTTAGCTAATAAGTCTTGCGTAAGGCCGAATTCAGAAGATAGCCTTTCGTAAGCCAGCGCTTCTTCAATTGCATTCAAATCTTCTCGCTGTAAATTTTCAATCAAAGCAATTTCCGTTGATTGTGCATCCGTATATTCTCTGACAAGAACGGGAACTTTCTCGAGCCCAGCTAATCTTGATGCTCGTAATCTTCTCTCCCCAGCAATCAATTCGTAACCTTGTGCACTTTTACGAACCAATAATGGTTGCAGTACGCCATATTCCTTGACAGAGTTCTTCAATTCCTCTAAAGTTTCTTCATCAAACTCTTTACGAGGCTGAAATGGGTTTACACTAATTTCATTTACAGAAATCTCTTGCACTTTATCTTTAACGTTTTCTGTATTTTTCAATAAAGCACCTAACCCTTTTCCTAGCCCTCCCGGCGATGTCTTAACCATTCTTGCTCACCTCTTTAGCCAAATCGCGATATACCTCTGCCCCTTTTGATCTAGGATCATAGGCAATGATTGGTTGTCCGTAAGAAGGTGCTTCACTTAAGCGAACGTTTCTTGGAATAACCGTTTCATATACCTTTTCGGCAAAATGTTTGTGAACTTCTTCCGCTACTTGCATAGATAACTTGGTACGGGAATCAAACATCGTCAATAATACGCCCTCAAGAACCAAATCTGGATTAAGATTTTGTTGAACAAGCGATATTGTATTCATAAGTTGTGAAACGCCTTCCAGTGCATAAAATTCAGATTGGATTGGCATCAATACGGAATCAGCTGCGGTTAATGAATTTAAAGTAAGCAAGCCTAAAGATGGTGGACAATCTATAATTACATAGTCGTAATTTTTTTTGACCTTATCGATTGCTCTTTTCAATTTATTTTCCCGTGAAATTGCGGCAACTAACTCAACTTCAGCCCCAGCAAGTTCAATTGTTGCTGGTAAAATTGACAAATTGGCAAAATCTGTTTCCTGAATAACCAATTCAATATCAGCTCCAGCAACCAAAACGTCATAAATAGATTGCTCAATCTGTGATTTATCCAATCCATAGCCACTTGTCGCATTTCCCTGAGGATCGACATCGACAAGTAATACCTTTTTATTGAGTTCCGCTAAGCAAGCGCTTAAATTTACCGAGGTAGTCGTTTTTCCAACGCCGCCTTTTTGATTGGCAATCGCAATAATTTTTGCCAAATTGTTCACCATCTTTTCTTTTTTTTAAATCTGCTGTTTTTTCACTGCAAAATTCTCTTAATTTTTAAATTTCCACAATTTGATTTTATATTCCTGCCTAAAAAGAAAAATTTTACTTTATTGTGATAAAAACTGCATTTTAAAAGAGCATTTTATGATAAAATGTTACTATTGGCTTACAGTTTTACAACTAAAGTCTTTTATTTAGCAAAGCTAGTGTTTACACTAATAAATTGTTTCACGTGAAACAACTCAATGAAAGGAGCTGCTTATGCCGATATACAACGCCCCTTTAAAGAAAGTCGACAAAAGTGAAACGCGTCGCTACGCAGGCTTAAATAAAGCAAAGTTCGATGAAAGTGTCATTGAAGCAGCTTGCATGGAAGTTCAGATTTTAGCGCAGCCAAAAGGCATTTGGAATCTTTACGATTATGATTCATCAACTGCAATTATCCACTCAGACCCACCTTTTTTTATTGAAGGGAAAAAAATCCAGAAGCATTTAGCTGCTTCGAAAAAAGTCATTTTATTAGCAGCAACAATCGGCGAAACTGTTGAAGAACAGATTACTTCCTGTTTCAAAGATGGCAAATATTCTTATTCACTCCTGCTTGATGCTGCAGCAACAACTGCTGTAGAGCAAGCTGCTGATGAACTTGAAAAGACAATCCGCCAAAAAGTAGAGCCGATGGGATATGATATGATTTGGCGATTCAGTCCCGGCTACGGCGATTGGGATATTCGCTTTCAACCCGAAATGATTCGTTTGAGCCAGGCAAACAAAATAGGAATAACTTTAACTGAATCGATGATGCTTTTGCCACGAAAATCAATTACCGCAATTATTGGGTTAGTCCCCAAAAAGAATGAGTTCCCTTGTGATGAAAGTCATTCACAAAAACATGATTGCCAGATTTGTGAAAAAATCGATTGTTTAGCTAGAAAATCATAAATATTATTATATATGGAAGAGGAGAATCCTAATGATCCAAGTTTTTGACGGTGCTATGGGCACTATGCTACAGTCAGCTGGTTTGAAGCCCGGTGATTGCCCTGAATTATTAAATATAGAACAACCTGAAATTGTTGAAAAAGTCCATGCTGCATATATTTCTAGCGGTGCCGACATTATCGAAACCAATACCTTTGGTGGCAATCGCCTAAAGCTCGAGCATTATGGATTGGCTAGCCGAGCAAAGGAAATCAACAAGGCCGCTGTAAAAGCAGCCCAAACAGCTGCAAAAGGCACCAAAGTTAAAATTGCCGGATCTATGGGGCCAACAGGAAGATTTATTGCTCCGCTTGGCGATTTGGATTTTGATGAAGCCTATGATGCCTTTTTTGAACAAGCACAAGCTCTAGCAGAAGCTGGTGCCGATTATTTATTAATAGAAACGAGTATTGATATTCAAGAAATGCGTGCTGCACTTCTTGCTGCCAAAGCCGCAGCAAAGATTCCTGTAATTTGCCAAATGTCTTATAGTGAGGATGGCCGAACGGTTACAGGAACAGATCCACAGACTGCTGCCATCACGCTCGAGGCTTTAGGTGCTGATATCATTGGGGCAAATTGCTCCTTAGGCCCTGAACAACTCATCCCCATCGTAGAAACACTTGCAGCAAATTGCTCTTGTCCAATCAGCGTCCAGCCAAACGCCGGAATGCCTCATTTGGTTGACGGAAATACAATTTTCCCTATGTCGGCAGATGATATGGGACAATGGGCTGAAAAACTTGCTGCTGCAGGTGCTACTTTTATTGGCGGATGCTGCGGAACAACGCCAGCACACATCGCTGCTTTAAAAAATGCATTAAAAGACGTCACTCCAGTCCAAAGAAAACCTCGCCGTCCCATTTTGGCACTAACAAGTCGCAGTAAAACCGTCTTTATTGATAAAGACCTTCCAACCCGTTTAATTGGCGAACGCGTTAATCCGACAGGTCGAAAAAAACTAGCAGAAGAAATACGTAATAATTCATTCCTATCTGTGAAAAAAGAGGCAATTGAGCAAGTACACGCAGGAGCAGATATTCTCGACATCAACATGGGTGTCGCTGGTATCGACCAAACAATTGCAATGAAAAAAGCCGTTACCGACATTGCTCAACTCGTAGATGTCCCTCTAGCGATTGACACAAGCGATGCCAATGCCTTAGAAGCTGGACTAAGGGCATACCCAGGGAGAGCCTTGATTAATTCCGTCAGTGCCGAGCCAGAGCGTTTGGAATACTTTTTGCCACTGGCAAAAAAGTACGGTGCTGCAATCCTTTGTTTACCAATTTCGCCAGAAGGCGTACCACAAACGGCTATCGAAAGAAAAAATCTCATTGAGAAAATAATTGATGAAGCTCAGCAATTCGGCTTAAAATCAGGTGATTTTCTTTTAGATGGCCTCGTCATGACCGCAGCCGCTGATGCAAAAGCCGGTACAGAAACCTTGGAAACCTTACGCTTGTATCGCGAACATTTTGGTTATCCTTCAACGATGGGACTCAGCAATATTTCATTTGGTTTGCCAAATCGTCCTTTAATCAATAGTACTTTCTTTTCGATGTGCTTAGCAGCTGGCCTTGATGCTCCAATCATGAACCCTTATGATGATTCCATGCAGAACGCATTGCTTGCCAGTGCAGCGCTTTTAGGCAAAGACCCAAACGCTCGTGCCTACAGCATGAATACCGTTAACCAATCTGCGCCGAAGTCTGCTGCCACCGCTAAAATAGTCGATATGGATATTCTCACCGCTATAAAAACAAGCGTAATCAATGGTGAAACAGATTCTGTTGCAGCCTTGGTCGAAACAGCGCTTAAGGAAGGGCACTCTTCTGATGAAATAACAGAAAAAGCCTTAACTGCAGCGATGAATGATATTGGCATCGACTTTGGTCAAGGACGTGTTTTTCTTCCGCAAGTTTTGCTATCAGCAGAAACCATGCGAGCGGCCTTCTTGAAAATAAAAGAAATTCTTCCAATGCAAAATACGCAAAATAAAGGTACCGTCGTAATTGCTACAGTAAAAGGCGATGTCCATGATCTTGGAAAAAACATCGTTGCTGCGCTTTTAGAAAACAATGGTTTCAAACTAATAGATTTAGGCAAAGATGTCGACACGGAAACTATTGTCCGCAGTGCAATTGAAAACGAGGCCGATATCGTTGGCTTATGTGCCCTGATGACGACAACAATGGTGCAAATCGATAAAGTCATCCAATCACTTAAAGAGGCAGGCTGCATGGCTAAGGTCATTGTCGGTGGCGCTGTATTAACACAAGAATACGCTGACCAAGCTGGTGCTGACGCTTATGCTCATGATGGTGTGATTGCAGTTAATCTAGCTAAAGAATTGTTGGATTGATTTCATAGATATGTTTCACGTGAAACAATCTATGAAAAATCTCGCACACAATAAACAAAGCCCGCAGCAAATTGCTGCGGGCTTTGTTTCACGTGAAACATTATCAAACTAACACTTTTGCCAAACGAATGAATTCTGGATCCAATTTCTTTTTATTCGTTACCGCATCATGTAAATCAATTGATACAACTTTACCAGCATCAAAACCGAAAACGACATTCGATAAGCCTGATATAAGTGCCAAAGCTGCTTTTTCACCTAATTGACTGGCCTTGACCCTATCAATTACCGTTGGCGATCCACCTCTTTGAATATGTCCAAGAACGGATACTCTAGTTTCAATATTTGTTTTTTCACCAATGACTTTTCCTATTTCAATACCACTGCCGACACCTTCAGCAACAACTACCATGCTGTATCGTTTGCCTCTCTCATACGCTGCTTTGATTTCCTCACAAACAACATCTAAATCGTATTCCGCTTCTGGAACCAAAATAGATTCAGCTCCGCCAGAGATTCCTGCAATCATTGCCAACCAACCGCATTTGCGGCCCATAACTTCAATGACAGCAATACGGCGATGTGCTGAAGCCGTGTCTCTTAGTTTATTGATTGCATCAATAATCGTATTCGCTGCTGTGTCGGAACCAATTGTGTAATCTGTTCCCCAAACATCATTATCAATAGTTCCCGGTAAACCGACAATAGGGATGCCATGCTCTGCACTCAATTTTTGTGCACCACGCAGACTTCCATCGCCACCAATTACAACCAAACCTTGAATTCCACGTTTTACAAGATTCTCATAACCTTTTTGACGTCCTTCCGGCGTTTCAAATTCCGGGCAACGTGCCGTTCCTAAAAATGTTCCGCCACGTTGAATGATATCACTAACTGAGCATGTATTCATCGGAAAAATATCTTCCTCTAACATTCCCTTATAGCCATTATTAATTCCCCAAACTTTTACCCCTTCAAACAAAGCAGTACGGACTACCGCACGGGTAGCTGCGTTCATTCCCGGGCTGTCTCCACCACTTGTCATCACTGCAATACTTTTTAACATAATACTGTATCGCCTCCCGTTTATAGTATTCTCCTTCTAAGAAAAAAATCCTGTGCTTTTTACCGTAATCCGCGCAAAAGGAAGAATTTATTTTATGTTCTGTCAAAATTCTATTTATAAACAAACTGGTCTTGCAAAAAATCTTCTTCTGCTAGACAAAGGAAAAAAGTATCCAACACAACTGGATCGAACTTTTTCCCTCGCTCCTTTATCATAAGCTGCAAAGCTGCTTCAGAAGTCATCGCTTGGCGATAAACCCGATTTGCAGTAAGCGCTTCATAGACATCCACAACCGATAGAATTTTTGCAGGTAATGGAATTTCATCGCCAATTAAATGACATGGATAACCACTTCCATCAACAGCTTCATGATGAAAGCAGACATATTGTGACACTTTCCGAAAAGCTGCAATATCTTTTATTGCATTGCAACCAATCTGTGGATGTCTTTTGATTACAGCAAACTCTGCTTCTGTGAGACTATCTTTTTTTTGCAATATATTTTCAGGAATCCCAATTTTCCCAATATCATGCAGGCTTGCCGCTATTGCCAAATCAGTCAAATCAGTTGCACTAAGCTGCAGGCGTCGGCCCAACATCATCGCCAAAGAACATACACGCTCAGAATGCCGCCCTGTTGAACGGTCTCTACAATCGATCAATTTAACCAAAGCCGCAACAGCCTCTAAAGATATTTGCTGGTTCATTTGCTGAACTTGCTTATCCGTTAGAAGGGATGCAAGCCATTGTCGCTCTTCTCTGGTCTTCATCACTTTTTCTTTTAATAAACGACCGAATAGTTTCTGGTTAAAAAAAATAATAAAAAGGATGCTAATCATCTCAATGCTTGCATATGAATCTGACGCTCCGGCAAAAAAGAAAGAACTTCCCATCAATACATATAAGAAACACAAAAATAGAAAGTTTTGTCTCAAAATATCAACCAACCTTTCTTCTCGGATAAAGCTTCGGTTCTTAAATAGTGGAAAAATATTTCTGGTTACAGCTAATCAAGCCATGACAATATTCCATTTTTTTTACATTAAATATTTATTTTATAGGTATATAGTATCAGACAAAAATTTTTTTTAGCTTTGTTTTTCCTTTGTTCTTAAAAATCATCTCATCAATTTCCATTTTATGTAATTTATACATTTTGTTAAAGCATGTCATCTTGACAAAATTCTGCCGTGATGTTACATTTTATGTAACGTGCTATACGACTGACGGAAGTGGAAATGACCACATGAAGTATAGCAAAGCAAGCCGACCGTCTGGGCAAAAAAGTCCGGGATACGTGGGCTTTTTTTTATATCTTTTGAATGGAGAGAATATAAAAATGAATGAACTCGCATTAAAATACGGTTGCAATCCCAACCAAAAACCAGCAAAAGTCTTCACAAAAGAAGGAAAGCTTCCTTTTACTGTCCTCAATGGCAAACCAGGGTATATCAATCTATTGGATGCCTTAAACAGCTGGCAGCTTGTCAAAGAATTAGAAGCCGCAACAAAATTACCTGCCGCTGCATCTTTCAAGCATGTCAGTCCTGCCGGAGCTGCCGTTGCAGTACCTCTATCCGAAACATTGAAGCAAGTCTATTTTGTCGAAGGTATCGAGCTCTCGCCGATTGCTACAGCTTATGTAAGAGCCCGCGGTGCCGACCGTATGTCCTCTTATGGTGATTTTGTGGCTTTATCAAGTGAATGCGATGCCCAAACAGCTTCTTTTTTAGCTAGAGAAGTATCCGATGGCATTATTGCACCTTCATTCTCCCCTGCAGCACTTGAAATTTTAAAAACAAAGAGAAAAGGCACCTATGTCGTCATCCAAATAGACCCTTCCTTTATTCCACCCTTATTGGAAACAAAAGAAGTCTTTGGCGTCACATTTGAACAACAACATAACAACATCCAAATCACGCCAGAGTGCTTGATCAACATTCCAACAAAAAACAAAAACATTCCAATCGAAGCACAGCGTGACCTTCTAATTGCCTTGATTACATTAAAATACACACAATCGAATTCAGTATGTTACACAAAAGACGGGCAAGCGATCGGTATCGGTGCCGGCCAGCAGTCAAGAGTACATTGTACACGTTTAGCAGGCAATAAGGCTGATGTTTGGTATCTTCGTCAAAATCCAAAAGTCTTGAATCTACCATTTAAAGATGATATTCGCAGACCTGATCGAGACAATGCCATTGACGTCTATGTTTCCGATGAATATATGGACCTGCTGTCCGGAGATAATTGGAAACATGCCTTTACAGAAAAACCTGAAATCTTTTCAAAAGAAGAAAAAATCGCCTGGCTCCAAACAGCAAAAGGCATCTCATTAGGTTCTGACGCCTTTTTCCCTTTTGGTGACAACATTGAGCGCGCCCACAAAAGTGGCGTTGACTTTGTCGCTCAAAGCGGCGGTTCGATTCGCGATGATAATGTCATTGAGACCTGCGATAAATATAATATGGCAATGGCCTTCACTGCCATTCGCCTATTCCACCACTAAACAAAAAAAACCACGATTCGGGCTTTAGCCCAATCGTGGTTTTTTTATTATAAGGATATCCGTAAGGTTTCTTCTAAAAAATCACTGTTGAAAAAACCTTTCTTTTCTGCTTTGGGTTTGGCAATCGACTTACTGTTATCGATTACAGCCTGATACACTTTTTCCTCGACGCTGCCCGGTACTAAATCTTCCCAATGTAGTGCGTCATACGGCCTTTGTTGCACTGTATTCGTGGGACGACCCGCTACCTCTAACTCGCACAGAAACTGTATCTGCCGCTTTTCCGGCCGGATATAGTAATGTTCCAGCAAATAGGTCTCTGGGTAGCTGTATTCCTTATCAGCTGAGCTCACAAGCTTGACCCAAACGTCCAAAACCTGCTCTTTGCTTTTATTGGGAAGATTTATCCATCGTGCCGATGGTTTATCCAAATAATATTTATAATCGTCATCTTGCAATATTTGCAAGAAACGATCAGCAGATTTATCATCGCCTTTTTTAGCGGGTTTTCCTTTATCCGCTGATGAACTTTTTAATAAAGTTCCCGAATCTGATGTATCTTTGTTGACGACAGTCGTATCTGCTGCAAAACAAAGCCCGCTAAAGCTGACGCAGCACAGCATTATCAAAATTCCTTGCTTTATCATAATCATTCACCTATTTTTCCGCCCTAAAAGCATTATTTTTTCTGTTTCGGAATAACCATACTGACCGTAATGTAATCTTCCGACTGCTCTTGCTTAACTTCAACTTGCAATCCGGATTTTTTCATTTGTTTCGTCAGTTGATTGATCGTATTTAAATATATGCGGACATCACGAACGATGCCTACTACTTTTTTCTTCGATTTTTCTTTAGGTGCAGCAGTTTCAAGCATTTTTTCGATAAACTGCTCTGTTTCACGCACATTCATTTGTTTATCGATGATTTCAGCCAAAGCCTTAACCTGCATTTCTTCCTGCGGTAATTTTAACAGAACTCTAGCGTGTCGTTCTGTTAAACCTGCTGAAAAAATCTGTCCGCGAATCTGCTCTGTCAATTTAAGCAGACGAAGCTTATTGGCAATCGTCGACTGACTTTTTCCCATGCGCTTAGCCAGCTCTTCTTGCGTAAAAGCAAAAGTCGCCATCAACTTAGCAAACCCCTCTGCTTCTTCCAAAAAATGAAGGTCTTCCCGTTGCAAATTTTCAATCATTGCAATTTCAGCAGTCTCTTTATCCTCCATTTTTTTTACAATAACCGGAACTTCGACCAAGCCTGCAAGCTTAGATGCTCTTAATCGTCGTTCACCGGCAACTAATTCAAACCCCTGCTCGCTTTGGCGTACTAATAATGGCTGAATCACACCATATTCGCGGATTGAGGCTGCTAAATCCTCAAGCGCTGCCGGAAGAAAATTTTTTCTTGGCTGAAAAGGGTTTGGAACGATTGCATCGATTGGCACAATCTGTATATCCTGTTTATCTTCAACTGCATCGATTTGTATATTATCTATTTCCTTTGGTTCCAGCACTGCTTCGGCTTGAGCCGAATTTTTTTCCTCTATATCTGAAGCCATGCCAAACAATCTGGCTAATCCTTTCATTCATACACCGCCCTCAATAAAACATATGACCATCATAATAATATTCGGTTGGTCAACCAAAAAATCCTTTTTCCTAGCAACTCATAACGGATTTTTTTCCGGAGTTCCTGCCTTTCGCGGATATTGCGAAGGTGTTTTTTGCACTTTTTTTATATAAATAACGGCTCGACTGTCATCTATACCAGGAAGTTTTACTGGCACGACCCGTTCAATTCTCCCACCAAGCAGGAATACGGCTTTTTTAGCTTCTTCCTCTTCTTCTTTATACTGCATTCCTTTAAGAGCGACAAAATAACCGCCAACCTTAACAAAAGGCAAGCAATATTCGCAAAGCACTGGCAATCTTGCTACTGCACGCGAGACGGCGATATCGAAGCCTTCCCTATACAACTTATTACGCGCACCCTCTTCTGCTCGTGAGTGGATTGCTGCGGCGTTTTTAAGCTGTAGCGCATTTATGACCTCTTGTAAAAAATTCACCCGTTTTTTCAATGAATCCAATAGCGTCAAATCTATATCATCCCTAAAGATTTTAAGTGGTAAACCAGGAAACCCTGCACCCGTGCCTACATCAATTACACTGGCGCCCTTTTTAAAGATATCTTCTTGCCAACAGCTCAAAGAATCAATCATATGTTTTACAGCTACCTGTTCTGGTTCTGTAATCGCCGTAAGATTCATCCGTTCGTTCCAGTCGATAAGAAGCTCGTAGTACAATGTATAGGCTTTTATCTGTTCATCCGTCAGGTTGCAGCCATATTCATCTGCGGATTTTTTCAATATTTCGGCAAAAATCATTTTTTCACCTCTCTACGACATTGCTCCAAATAAACCAATAAAATCGAAATATCCGCTGGCGATACACCAGAAATACGTCCGGCTTGTCCAACCGAATGGGGCCGAATAGCAGTCAGCTTTTCTCTGGCTTCATCTCTTAAACTAGGCACGATTTGGTAATCGATATCTTCCGGCAATATTTTTTCTTCTAGTTTTTCCATGCGTTCTACTTGTTCTAGTTGCTTTTTTATATAACCTTCATAGACAACAAAGATCTCCACCTGTTTTTTCACTTCTGATTCAAGTTCTGGCAAAGAAAAAACCGATTGAAGCAAATCATACGTAATTTCAGTCCGCTTCAACAGATCATATAACGAAGTTGTCGTTCGAATTGGTGATGAACCTATTTTTACAAGCTTCGCCTGGACATCCTGACTTGGATTCACTAAAGCATCCTTCAAGATTTCTAAAGTACGATCTATTGCCTGACGCTTATTCACAAAGCGTTCATAACGCGAATCCGATACTAACCCAACATTACGGCCTTTTTCTGTAAGGCGAAGATCTGCATTGTCTTGACGAAGCAGCAGCCGATATTCTGCTCTTGACGTCATGATTCGATACGGTTCCTGTGTGCCTTTTGTGACTAAGTCATCAATCAAGACCCCTAAATAGGCCTCAGACCGTTTTAAAATCAAGGCATCTTTTCCTTGTACCTTCATTGCCGCATTGATACCAGCGATAAGACCTTGTGCCGCTGCCTCTTCATAGCCTGATGTCCCATTTGCCTGCCCCGCTGAAAACAAACCATTTACTTTTTTGAATTCCAAAGAAGATTTCAACTGCAATGGGTCGATACAATCATATTCTATAGCATACCCTGGACGCATGATTTTTACGGATTCCAGCCCTGGAATCGTTTTTAAAAATTCCATCTGCACATCAATCGGCATACTCGTAGACATTCCCTGTACATACATTTCTTCTGTATTAAGCCCCTCCGGCTCCAAAAACAATTGATGCTTTTCTTTCTCCGGAAAACGAAGGACTTTTGTTTCAATTGACGGACAATACCGTGGCCCTATTCCCTCGATCATGCCATTTGCCATCGGTGCCCGATGCATATTATCCCGAAGAATTTTATGCGTCTCTTCATTTGTATACGTCAGCCAGCAAGGAATCTGCTCCCTAGTCTTTTCATCGCTCATAAAAGAAAAATTATGTGCTTCATCGTCACCCGGTTGAATCAACATCTTACTAAAATCAACCGAACGACGATCTACTCTTGCCGGGGTTCCTGTCTTAAAGCGCATCAAGTCTATTCCGGCAGCCTGCAAAGAAGCGGACAGCTTTTCTGCGGAACGCTGTCCGCTAGGCCCCCCACTATAGGTAGATTCACCGATAATGATCTTACCTCTCAAATACGTACCCGAAGCAAGCACCGCACATTGGCATTCATAAATCTCACCCGTCTCGATTTTAACGCCTTTGACTTTTCCATTTTCCAATAAGATCTCATCGACCAAAAGCTGTTTGACGTCGAGATTTTCTTGCAGTTCACACGTTTCCTTCATTGCAAATTGATAAAGTTTTTTATCAGCTTGTGCGCGAAGCGCATGTACCGCCGGACCCTTACCAGTGTTGAGCATGCGAAACTGTATACATGTCTTGTCTGCATTGATTCCCATTTCGCCGCCAAGAGCGTCCAGTTCCCTGACAAGATGCCCTTTAGCCGGTCCTCCTACAGAAGGGTTACATGGCATCATAGCAATGTTATCAAGGCTCAAGGTAACTAAAAGAGTCTGACAGCCAATCCTGGCTGATGCCAGTGCTGCCTCTACCCCAGCATGCCCTGCTCCTATTACAATCACATCATATTTCCCTGCAACAAACACAATCATCACTCCTATTTTCCAATGCAAAATTGACTAAAAATCTGATCTATAATATCTTCACCGACTGTATCGCCAGTTATCTCTCCTAATTTTTCCCATGAGCTGCGTAAATCAATCGATATGAAATCGACAGACATACCATTATTTACCGTTGTCAATGCCTCTGCCAAATGAAGATCTGCCTGGCGAAGGATTTCAGCTTGACGAACACTATTGACAAAAGCTCCATCGCCCTGGCTGATGTTGCTGCCATAAACAATTTTTACGATAGCCGCTTCAAGTGCCGCAAGGCCTGTTTCAAGAACTGTCGATATTTCTATGATATCATGCTCACCCGCAGCTTCACGGATTTCTTCTAGGGGAAGCTTACCGTCTAAATCCATTTTGTTGATCAAAATCAATGCATCCTTATCGCGGACAAGCTGCAATATTTCACTATCTTCTGCGGATATTTCCCGGGAAAAATCCAAGACGACCAAAACCAGTGCTGCTTGTTCGACATAAGCTCTTGCTTTTTCAACGCCGATTTTTTCAACAAGGTCTTCTGTTTTTCGAATTCCAGCTGTATCGATGATTTTTAATGGAATACCGCTAATATTAGCATATTCTTCGATACTGTCGCGCGTCGTCCCCGGAATATCCGTAACAATCGCTCGATTTTCCCTTAATAAGGCATTGAGCAGGCTCGATTTTCCGACATTCGGTTTTCCTATAATAGCCGTTTCTAGTCCATCTCTCAATATTTTGCCCGTCTTCGCTGTAGCTAAAATTGCCGCCAACTCCATTCGAAGTTCCGTAACTTCATCCGCAACGTTTTGCGTCACGACATCATCAATATCATCCTCTGGAAAATCAATAGCTGCTTCCAAATGAGCAATCATGGCTAAAATAGAATGGCGCAAGCCCTTTATTTTTTCAGAAAAATGCCCTTGGAGATGACCTTCTGCCAATCGTAAGGAAGCTTCGGTCTTAGCCTGGATGATGTCCATAACGGCTTGCGCTTGAGACAGATCCAGCCGTCCATTCAAAAAAGCACGCTTCGTAAATTCTCCTGGTTCAGCTAACCGAGCACCGGCCTTAAAAGTCAGCGCCAGTATTTCCTTAAGCGGCATGATGCCTCCATGGCAATGTATTTCAACTACATCTTCTTTAGTATAAGAATGCGGCGCATACATCGGCAAACACAGCACTTCATCGACAATTTCTCCGGATTCCGGATAGATGATCTTTCCATAAGATGCTTGATGCGATTTTATTTCCCGCAACGTCTTTCCACTTGCTGCCTTAAATATTTTTTCGGCTACAGCCACTGCCTTTTCTCCACTGATCCGAACAATGCCGATTCCGCCTTCTCCCATAGCTGTCGCAATAGCGCTGATTGTATCCGCCTGCATAATCAAAACCCCTTCCTCTTTATAAAATCCACCATGTAGTCTTTCAAATTCCGCAACCAAACGTTATGATAATTTTCTTAATCATAACAGATTGGGCCATTACAATTCCACAGTTTATTCTTTTCAAAAAAAATAGAGCTATCCCAAATAAAAATTTGAGACAGCCCTTTCACAGTTCTCCCACAGCTTACACTTTTCTGCTATTATGCTTTATATCAATTACTACTTTACGATATGGTTCTTCACCATCGCTATAAGTCATAACACGATGATTATCCTGTAAAGCTGTATGGATGATTTTTCGTTCATGCCTGTTCATCGGCTCCAACACGATTTTTTCACCCGAATTCTTTACCCGGTCAGCTAAACGAAGTGCTAGGCGGCGTAAAGTTTCTTCCCGACGGCTTCTATAATTTTCCACATCAAGTATAATGCGGACTTTTTCTTCTGACAAATCTCGATTCGCTGCTAGATTTGTCAGATACTGCAATGCATCTAACGTCTGGCCGTGTTTGCCAATCAATATACCCAAATCGTCACCAATCAGATTAAAAACATTGCCATCTTCATTGTCGCGATGTTCTACTTGAACTTCAAGGTTCATCTGTAAAAAAATCTTTTGTAAGAACTCTTCTGCTTTTTCAAGCGGAGAAAGTTCCTTGACTGTAACTCTGATTTTGGCGAGTTTGCCGCCGATAAGTCCAAAAAACCCCTTTGTAGGTTCCTCTATTATTTCAAACGAAATACGGTCCTCAGGTAAGTTCAAATCTGCAAGAGCCGCATCTAATGCTTCTTTAACAGTTTTACCGGTTTTTTCAACGACATTCGCCATGATCAGGCAGCCCCCTTTTTCACATTGCTGTCTCCACGATACATCCACCATTGCTGCAAAATCTGCATAATATTACTGATTACCCAATAAATTACCAGACCTGCCGGGAACGTACAACTGATCCAGCCGATAAAGAGCGGCATGAAGATCATCATCATCTTCATCTGCTGATTTGCTTCTGAAGTTGTTTGTTTCTGTTGAATAAATGTCGTCAATGCCGAAAGAACTGGCAATATGTAATACGGATCCGCATCCGACAAATTCGTTACCCACAAAAACGAAGGATCGCCCACATAGTCAAAAGCTTTTAAGGCATAAAACATCCCCATGAGAATCGGCATTTGTGCTACCAATGGTAAGCAACCCGCCAATGGATTTATACCCGATTCTTTATAGAGCTTCGCCATTTCTTTTTGTAAGATTTCTGGGCTCTTTTTATATTTTTCCTGCAATTTTTTCATTTCTGGCTGCATGTCCTGCATACCCTTCATCGACTTGACCTGTTTAATCGTGAGTGGATACAGAATCATCTTGACGACAATCGTCATTAAAATAATAGCTATCCCATAGCTTTCAAAACCGAGCATCGAACTAAACTGAAAGAAAAAACCTAAAATATCCTGAAGCCAGCCAATAAATGTATCAAAGATACCCAAAACATCACATCCTAATAATTGTAATCTCTATCATTCAACAGGGTCATACCCGCCTTTATGAAACGGGTGGCATCGCAAAATTCTTTTCACAGCCATCCATCCACCGCGAAAAGCCCCATATTTTTCAACTGCAATCAATGCATATTCCGAACACGTCGGAATATAACGGCAAGAAGGCGGCTTCAATGGCGATATAAACATCCGATAAAATTTTATCAGCAATATAAACATTCGCTTCATTCAATCCGCCTCTTGCCCATAAATCTTAGCTTTTCGCCCTAAAGCACGAAAAGCTTTTTCTATGACAATATACTTTACTTCTGTCGCTGCTTTTCTGCCAACAAGCAAAATACTATGTTTTTGCGTCAGCAAATCCTGATTCAGCCTATAGGCTTCCCGTAACAAACGCTTCACTCGGTTACGAGTAACCGCATTCCCCAATTTTTTTCCGGCAGCAAAACCTACTTTGCTCTGCGCATTATTTTCCGCAAAAACATACAGCACTAAATACCGATTCGCATACGAACGTCCATAACGATAAACTTTTTGAAATTCTTTATTCTTACGCAAAATCCGCCGCTTCGGCAATTTATACATTTCTAATCCTCATTCCGCTAAATGGAAAAAATAGGTCACCGGAGTGACCTAATATTAAGCCGACAGTTTTTTTCTGCCTCTAGCACGTCTTTTCTTTAAGACAAGACGACCACCTTTAGTCTTCATGCGTTCACGGAAACCATGGGTTCTTTTCTTCCAAAGCGTATTTGGTTGAAAGGTTTGTTTCATTGTTTCAACACCTCCTTACCACAATAAAAAAAACGTTTTCGGTCAAAATTACAATTCTATTAATCACAAATTTTAACTATATGAAATTATAGACTACACGGCCACTAGTGTCAAGATTTTTAGACGAAGATACGAACTGAAGATTGTGGATATTTTCGTCTTTTTTATCTTTTCTCTATAAATATTGTTGATAACTTCCCTCTATTTTGGTAATATAACTTTAGCTACTTATCCACATTTCCACATAAGTCTATGGATTTATACCCATTTTCTTAAGTTTATTAACAATATAGTCCACTTATACACATATTTATCCACAAAGATGTAAATTGCAAATATGCCACTGTATACAAAGCCTCGAGAATATTTTAGTTTTTCGATTTTGTATTTTTTTTCGCCTTTTTACCTTTTCCACTGAATAAAGATATCCACAGTTGTGCATAAAATTGTGGATATCTTATCCAGGTGTTGATAATTATTGTTCATATCTTATTTTCAGAAAGGATTTTTTTAATGGATCAGACTCAATTAAAGGCCACGTGGGAGCAGATTCTAAAAAAACTAGAAGATTCTCTCTCACAAATCGTATGCGAAAATTGGCTAAAGCCACTCATCCCCGTTTCGCTGACACCAACCACTTTAGAAATAGGCACTCCGACCGATTTTTCTAAAGAGTGGATTGAAACTCATTATATTCCTTTCATCATCGACGCCAGTTATGAAGTCACCCAGGCAAAACTTGAAATACGAATTACCAGTCTGCATATAGAAAATGAAAACAGTGCTGCACCTATTCCTCAGACCAGTGCTGCAACAGTTGTGCCCGAAGCGCAGCTGCCGATGCAGGCAACATTACTCGATGAACAGACCAATTTTCGTGCCCCTACTCCATCGCCTATTGTTCCTGGAGACCCTTCCTCTTTGAACCCTAAATATGTCTTTGAGACGTTTGTCACAGGAAATTCCAACCGATTTGCTCATGCAGCAGCACTAGCTGTAGCTGAATCACCAGCAAGAGTTTATAACCCGTTTTTTATGTATGGCGGCGTTGGCCTCGGAAAAACTCATCTCATGCATGCAATCGGACATAAAATTTTACAAAATCATCCAGAAATGCGCGTTCTTTACATATCAAGCGAAAAGTTTACCAATGAATTGATCAATTCGATTCGTGATGGTAAACCAGAAGCATTCCGACAAAAATATCGGAATATTGATGTTCTTCTCGTTGATGATATTCAATTCTTATCGAAAAAAGAACATACGCAAGAAGAATTTTTTCATACATTCAACACCTTGCACGATGCAAATAAACAAATCATCATTTCAAGCGATCGTCATCCTCGAGAAATCCAAACTCTTGAAGACCGCCTCCGTTCCCGTTTTGAATGGGGCCTCATCACAGACATCCAAGCTCCGGATCTGGAAACGCGTATCGCTATTCTTCGTAAAAAAGCATTGCTTGAAAATCTCAATGTTCCAAATGATGTCATGGTTTATATTGCCAGCCGCATCGATAACAATATTCGAGAACTCGAAGGTGCTTTGACTAGAGTCGTTGCCTTTGCTTCGCTGAATAACCAAGTGATAACGAATGAACTAGCAGCCGCTGCCCTAAAAGATGTTTTCCCGACGGGCAAGACAAAACAGATCACACTTGAATTGATCCAAGAAATCGTCGCATCCTATTTCAAGATTAAAGTCGACGAGTTATTGGTAAAAAAGCGGACGAGAAATTTGGCATTTCCTCGACAGATTGCGATGTATCTATGCCGAGAACTCACAGATACATCTTTGCCTAGAATAGGAGAGATGTTTGGTGGGAGAGATCATACAACTGTCATCCATGCTCATGACAAAATCAGTCGCGAACGCAATGAAGATATGAAGCTCAACAATATCATCAAAGAACTTATCCAACGAATTGAAAGTATGTAGTGAACAAAGCTGTGTATAACTATGTATTTTTCCTGTAGATGAATTGTGGGTAAGATTTATCCCTAAAAATTATGTGGATATGTGGATAACTCGACTATTATTTATAAACATGTTATTCACCACGATAATGTTGATAACTTACCGTTTAACAGTAGTTATCAACATTTCCACAGTCCCTACGACTATTACGACTATTTTTTTATATATATTTAAAACAGTAATACTAAAGAAGAGGTGTGCACAAATTGAAATTTACCTGCACAAAAAGCGAATTAGTCCAAGCAGTGCAAATTGTATCCAAAGCTGTTTCGAGCAAACCACAAATGCCAATTTTATCGGGAATATATCTAAACGCCTATGATAATACGCTTGAATTACAGGCAACAGATTATGAAATAGGCATTACTTGCAAAATTGAAGCGCAAATCGATGAACCAGGAACCATTGTCTTGTCGGGTCGTTATTTTCAAGAAGTCGTCAGACGACTTCCTGGCGAAAATATCTCTTTGGAATTCAATCGATCAGAGCAGACGGTTCGAATTATTTCAGATTCTGCTAATTTTAATCTTTTGAGCTTACCGGCAAATGAATTTCCTGTAATAAAAGAACTTTCAGGAAATACAACCTTCACAATTCGAGACAATATCTTTCGCGATCTTATTAAAAAAACAGTTTTTGCTTGTTCAGCTGATGAATCGCGTCCGATCTTTACAGGTTGTTTGCTTGAAGTCCATGGATCGGATATGATCATGGCTGCGACAAATACACATCGTCTTTCTGTAAAACGCGAAATCCTCGATGATTTTACGGGAAATATAAAAATTATCATTCCTTCAAAAATCCTAAATGAATTGCTCAGAATTATGACTTCAGAAATTCCGACAAATGTTACTGTCAATTGCAGTTATAATCAAATCAGTTTTGCTTTTGACAATGTTTATGTGACATCACGTCTGATTGAAGGTCAATTTCCAGATTATACAAGAGTAATTCCTCCGCAATTTGCGACAAAGATTCAGATTGGCACACATGCTTTTCAATCTGCAGTTGATCGTGTATCGTTGATTTCTCGATCGGGTGATTATAATATCATTCGATTGGATTTTAAAAACAATCAAGTGTGCATAACTTCAAATAATCCGGATATCGGTAAAGCCGAAGAGACAGTAGAGGCTTCGATAGAAGGCCCTGAACTCGATATTGCTTTTAATGCAAAATATGTTACAGATGTATTGAAATGCCTTGAAGGGGACGTATTCTCCTTTTCTTTTAATCAGTCTTTAAGTCCGGCGGCAATGAGACCGATTAATGATGATAATTTCACTTATATCGTGACTCCTGTACGAACAGCGCATTGACAGGGACATAAAAAATAATTGCAATAATTCATTAGGGACTGTATATAGCAGTCCCTAATATTTTATTTGAAAATGAAATATTTAGGAGGATAATATGAAAATTATAGAAATAAACACAGATACAATACAACTTGATCAACTTTTAAAATGGGGTGGAATCATCAATTCTGGCGGGCAGATGAAATTTTTGATCGAGGAAGAAAAAGTCAAATTGAATGGAGAAATCGTAACGGCTAAACGTAAAAAAATTGTTCCTGGGGACATTGTTGAAGTAGCGGATCAAGGTGTTTGGCAAGTGCAAAAACAAGGTGATTAAAAATGAAAGTTAAAACCTTGACTTTACGTGATTATCGGAATTATGCTAGTCTTTTTTTGGAGTTTTCACCCAATATAAATATTTTTCTTGGTTCGAACGCGCAAGGAAAAACCAATATTATAGAAGCTCTTTATTATGGTGCTATGGGAAGATCTCATCGAACAAATACAGATGGAGATCTTATTCGCTGGAACGCAGAAGAAGCTTCTGTAAAAATCGAATACGACCGCTTGGAAGTACTCAATCAGCTGCAATTTCAGTTCAGTCGCGAAAAACGTCGTAAGATATCTGCGAATGGACAAAACATTCGATTAAAAGAACTTATTGGCATGATAAATGCGGTTTTGTTTTCCCCCGAGGATCTTTTCCTCATCAAGGGAGCTCCTTCGGGCCGCAGACATTTTCTTGATGCAGAAATAAGCCAGGCAAGCCCAGCTTATTATCATGAATTAGCTAAATACACGCGCATTGTCACACAAAGGAATACCTTGCTCAAAAAAATTCGTGAACGCAAAGCTAAGCCAGAACTTTTGGATAGCTGGGATCCACAGCTAGCACTGTCTGCTTCACGGCTTGTCGCGAAAAGACAGTCCGCTGTAAAAAAATTGAGTATGTTAGCCAATTTGATGCATCGGCGTATATCGAAAAATGAAGAGAGTTTAAGTGTGCATTATGAAGTGAATGGATTGGAAAATGTGACAGAAGATTTGCTTTCATGGTATAATGATACCTTAAGGGAGTTTCGCCAAAATGATATTTTGCGCGGGTCCACGAGTGTTGGGCCACATCGAGATGATCTTGTTTTAGAAGTAAATGGTATTAACCTGAGAACCTTTGGTTCGCAGGGGCAGCAGAGGACAGGTGTTTTAGCCTTAAAACTAGCTGAGTTAGAATTCATCAAATCAGAGCAAGGGGAATATCCTATATTGCTTTTGGATGATGTGATGAGCGAGCTTGATGCCAAACGCAGAGAACAACTTTTACTGTTTATAAACCAAGAGAGGATACAGACTATCATTACAGCAACAGATGAGGCGTATTTCCCACAGATAAGGATTGGTCGGTATTATCGTGTAGAAGCTGGCCGTATAGTGGGGTGATTATTTGGCAGCTGCCAGGGGTAAAGCTAGATTTGAACGAGTACAAGAGATTATTCCTAAAATGATCCATTCTCTGGGCATGAATAATAAGTATAAGGTCCAGCTGATTTTTTTCTATTGGAAAAAAATTGTTGGGGAAACGATTGCAGCTCAGGCATTTCCGGCAAATGTTTCTTATGGAGTATTGACACTTACGGCTAAAAATTCGGTTTGGGCCAATAATCTTATGATGATGAAAATCGATTTGATCAGCAAAATAAATCGTTTTATTGGAGATACGATTATTAAGGATATTCGTTTTCGTGGTTATTCGTGGCAGGACAAAGAAGAAAATGCCATCGGTGAACCGGAAAATGAAAAACAGGATTTAGGTCGAATTTTACGTAAGATTCCTTTAGTAGTTACGGATATCCAAAAGGCGGAGGAGCAATGTGCTGCAGTTAAAGACCAGGAATTGAAGCAGCAGTTGATTCGTCTTTATCAAAAAAATATAAAGCTAAAAAAAATGGAAGAAAATAAAGGTTGGCAGCCTTGTAAAAAATGCGGCGTCCTTTGTCCGCCATCCATTGTTTATTGTGCTGTTTGTGAGCGGGAAGAAAGGCAGAAAACCGAAGCTGAAATTCGTGAAATGCTTGCAGCTATGCCTTGGGCGCGTTACGCAGACATTCATAAATATATTGAATGCAGTGCAGCCATGGTCAATCAGCAGAGAGTCAAGATGTTGATGAAAACAGCATCTAAGGTAGATCCGGAAAAGCCTGACAGCTTAGCAGCAAAAACATTAGTCATGCTGTATCGCTGCGTGCCACCTGATCAGCTCACCGATGAAATCATGAGTAAGACATTACATCGGTTGCGCAATGATCTTCGGCAGCAAATCTTTAAAAAAAATACGAAAAAGTATGCAAAAAAGCAAAAGAAATGAGGGTGATACCGTGTTTCTGCACTTAGGCGGCGATAGGGCCATAGCGATAGAGGATATCATTTCCATAGGTGAATGCAGTTCTTTTCGATTGGATTCGGCAAAAAAAGCGGATATCAATCGAGAATTTTTAGAGAAGATGCGCAGCGACGGCAAAGTGATCGATGCTTCGGAAAAAGAGCCTAAATCCTTTGTAGTTACAGCTGATAAGGTTTATCTGTCATCCATCTCTTCTATTACGTTGAAGAGGCGGGCTGCCATGATATTTGATATAGATGTTAAGAAATGATGAAGGATGATGGAGGTTTATATGTCAAATAACGATAATGAAAAAATAAATCCAGAAGATTTGTTAAAAGAAAATACAGATGGACAAAATGTAGAAATTCATTTGGACGCACAGTCGGCTGAAGTATCTGCTGTTGAGGGTGACTATGGTGCAGATCAGATTCATATACTAGAAGGTCTTGAGGCGGTTAGAAAACGTCCTGGTATGTATATTGGCAGCACGTCTTCACGCGGACTGCATCATTTGGTCTATGAAGTTGTTGATAATAGTATCGATGAAGCGTTGGCGGGGTATTGCAATCATGTTGAAGTCACGATTCATAAGGATAACAGCATAACTGTTGTCGACAATGGCCGTGGTATTCCGGTTGATATGCATGAAAGCGGCAAACCAGCTATTGAGGTTGTATTGACTGTTTTACATGCAGGCGGTAAATTCGGTGGAGACAGTGGGTATAAGGTTTCAGGAGGACTCCATGGTGTTGGTGTGTCTGTCGTAAATGCATTGAGCATGCAGATGGATGTAGAAGTTCGCCGTGAAGGTAAGGTACATGCAATATCTTTTTCAAAAGGGTTTACAGTAAAACCGCTTAAAATCGTTGGTGATACAGAAGAAAATGGTACAAAAGTTCATTTTTTACCAGATTCGGAAATATTCGATGAAGTAGTATATCAATTTGATGTACTAAAACATCGTCTGCGCGAGCTGGCTTTTTTGAATAAAGGTCTTACGATTACTTTGAGCGACGAACGTGAAGACAAAAAAGAAGTATTTTTCTTTGAAGGTGGAATACGTTCTTTTGTTGAACATCTCAATCGCAATAAAGAAACAATCAATCCGGATACGATTTATTTCAATGGCTCAAAAGGCACAACAGTCGTTGAGATCGCAATGCAGTACAATACAAGCTATAGTGAAAATATTTATAGCTTTGTCAATAATATCAATACAGAAGAAGGCGGAACCCATTTAGCCGGTTTTAAAATTGCGTTGACGCGTGCGGCTAATGATTTTGCCCGTAAACAAAATATATTGAAGACTTCTGAAGAAAATCTCAGTGGTGAAGATATTCGTGAAGGCTTGACTTGTGTTATCAGCCTTAAAATACAAGAACCACAGTTTGAAGGCCAGACAAAAACAAAGCTTGGCAACTCAGAAGTCCGTGGTATTGTCGATTCAATCGTTTCAGAGGGCTTATCCGAATATTTTGATGAAAATCCAGCTTTGACCAAAAAAGTAATCGAAAAATCGATTATGGCTTCGCGAGCTCGTGAAGCAGCTCGCAAAGCACGTGAATTGACTCGTCGTAAAAATGCTTTGGAAGTCAGTTCTCTTCCAGGAAAATTAGCGGATTGTTCCGTAAAAGATCCTATGCAAGCTGAAATCTATCTCGTCGAAGGGGACAGTGCTGGCGGCTCGGCAAAACAGGGCCGAGATCGTCGTTTCCAGGCAATCTTGCCACTTCGCGGCAAGATTCTCAATGTAGAAAAAGCACGTTTGGATAAGATTTTAAACAATGAAGAAATTCGTACCATGATTACAGCTTTTGGCAGTGGTATTGCAGAAGAATTTGATTTGAGCAAGAGCCGCTATGGCAAGATCATCATCATGACGGATGCCGACGTCGATGGAGCACATATTCGTACGTTGTTGCTGACATTCTTTTATCGTTATATGAAGCCGTTGATTGAAAATGGACGTATCTATATTGCTCAACCACCACTTTATCAAATTCGTAAGGGGCGCCAGCATTGGTATACGTACAGTGATGATGAACAAAATACGAAACTCAATGAAATTGGTCGCGATAATATCGTTGTTCAGCGATATAAAGGTCTTGGTGAAATGAATCCAGAACAGCTCTGGGAAACTACGATGGATCCGGAAGGAAGAACTGTCTTACGGGTTGATTTGCAGGAAGCTGAAGAAGCCGACAGTATTTTTTCTATACTTATGGGGGACAAAGTTGAACCTCGTCGTAAATTCATTGAAGATCATGCTAAATTAGTGCGTAATCTCGATATCTGATCAAAATTTTATGAATAAAAATCCCTGGTATATGTGAATATACCAGGGATTTTTGTTTATAAAACATTAATTGACAATTTGTCTTTTGAATGATATCATTAGCTCATAGATATAAAGAGATTTATTTCCTACAAGGGGAGTAGCTGAACGGCCGGTACACCGTCATCCCGAGTGAGAGCTCCGGTTCGGCCGACATGGATTTGTAAGCGAGACTTTGTTTTGTCTGGTGTTTTATCAGGCGGGGCAAGGTCTTTTTATATTAAATAAAAACAAGGAAGGCGGTATGAAATGGAAGGTATGTTTTCAATGGAATGGATCATGGCGTTAGGCAGTATAACATTCCTCAACATTCTCCTAAGCGGCGATAATGCGATTTTGATTGCCTTAGCTTGTAAAAATTTACCTGATAAACAGAAATTTAAAGCGATGATGATTGGTGGTTTGGCAGCTGTACTCATTCGTGTCGTACTCACGCTATTTGCCACAAGTTTGCTAGCAATTCCCTATTTTGAGTTTATTGGAGGTCTAGCACTTCTCTATATAGCGGTCAACTTATTGACCGATCATGGTGATGGTGATGGCGGCAGTGATAAATCTAGGTCGACCACCTTGTCTTCGGCAATAAAAACAATTTTGATTGCTGATTTGATCATGAGTATTGATAATATTTTGGGTTTGGCAGGTGTTGCTAATACGGTGAGCCAAGGTCAGTGGAGCCTGATTATTTGTGGTTTATTGATCAGTATCCCCATCGTTCTTTTCGGGGCACAGATTTTTATGTTGATTATTCAAAGATTTTCTTTCATCATATACTTAGGTGCTGGGATACTGGCATTCACAGCTGGAAAAATGGTCGTCATGGACCATGCTTTAGGGGTCTATTTCGCTCCGGTAGCTGGATTTGTTGAGGGAATATTAGTTTTGCTTGTTCTGACGGTTGGTTGGTATATCAATCGAAAGAATGCACTTGCTTATCAAAAAGAAAATATAGATGATAAATAATGGAATTTGGGAGGAATTGAAATGAATACATTAAAAACAGCGGTGCTTATGGCTCTTTTGACAGGGATATTGGTCGCTGTCGGCGGAGTTTTTGGTGGACGTGGTGGCGCGACCATTATGTTAATGGTTTCTTTAGGAATAAACTTCTTTTCGTATTGGTATAGCGATTCCATCGTATTAAAAGCATATGATGCAAGAGAAGTGACGCCAACTCAAGCACCTGATTTATATCGAATGGTTGAAAATTTGGCTGGCAATGCGGATTTGCCGATGCCAAAAGTGTATATCATAGATACAGATGTTCCAAATGCTTTTGCTACAGGGAGAAATCCTGCTCATGCTGTCGTTGTGGTGACTACTGGGATCATGAAGACATTGCAGTATGATGAGTTAGCTGGTGTAGTGGCTCATGAACTGTCGCATATCAAGCATAGGGACACACTTATTAGCACTATCGTAGCTTCGATTGCCGGGGTCATTTCTTGGATAGGCAATATGGCACAGTGGGCAGCTATATTTGGTATGGGAAGAAATGAGAATGAAGAAGAAGGCGGCGGCATGCTTGGCATGCTCTTTACGATCATCGTGGCTCCGTTGGCAGCCATGCTCATACAGATGGCTATTTCTCGTTCGCGTGAATTTGAGGCTGATGCGAGTGGTGGTAAGATTTGCGGTAATCCATTGGCTTTAGCTTCTGCTTTGGAAAAAATCGAGTATTATGCAAAAAATGCAGTGATGCAGCAAGCGACGCCATCAACGGCACATTTGTTCATCATTAATCCACTGGCTGGATCCGGCAAGAAAATCATGAATCTTTTCAGCACACATCCTTTGACGGCAGAGAGAATTGCCCGTTTAAAGCAGCAGGCCAATGCCTGATAAATAGTTAAAAAAAGAGGAGAAAACCATAGCGGTTTTCTCCTCTTTTTAATGTTGCCTTTATGCAACATTAGAATTTTCGTCGTTCCATTAACCCCATCAATGCGAGTATCTGATTGAGGGCAACATCTGGGACGCTGATGTTTTTTACAACATGCGTCGAGAGTTTCCAAGAATCAAATTCTCCATTATTTTCGGCATATTCAAGATGATACTTGATTTCGTCATTGCTTTCATTGAGCTTAAGCATACGCTCGATCAATGTGACGTAATCTACCATGATATAAATCGATTCAATACGGGATGTAAGTATTTTTTGCAGCTGTTTTAAACCATTTGCTTCTAAGAGTACCAGGCTGATCTGATGATTAGCCAATGCGTAGAGGACATCTTCTTTGGCTAGGCCGTAATATTCTCCACGATAGGTAACTTTTTCAATCAATGAAAGCTTAAAAAAATCTTCGCGGCTCACATGCTTATAAAAAGGCGTGCGGTCATTCGTTTCAATCGGTGCGCGTGTTGTATAACTAGGAATGTAATGGATTCCTAGCGCCTGCAGCTTTTGGGCAAAAAAACGCTTGCCTGCAGCATGAGGTCCGATGAATGCATAGATTTTATTTGCCATAAAACCACTCCTGCTCCCGTGCATTTTTATTTCCCGAGCATTTACCAATATATTTATTTTAACATAAATCAGATTCTTTATAAATAGGTAATATGAAGAAAAAAACAGAAGCGAGAGCTTCCGATCGCCCTCGCTTCTGCCGCCTCTACCTTACCTTTGCCACCTACTACAAAATGTAGTAGTTCCCCAAACAGTAGGATACACCTTTTATATTATTTTGGCAATAGGTAAAATAAATTTTTGCAAAAAAAAAACATTCCCAAAAGGAATGTTTTACTTTTTTAGAAAAAATGGTCGGAGCAGCAGGATTCGAACCTGCGACCCCCTGGTCCCAAGCCAGGTACTCTACCAAACTGAGCCATGCCCCGATAGCCAATAAAAAAATTATAATAAGAAATGGAGGATTTGTCAATACCTTTTATGGGTTTTATAAAAAAATATATGAAAGTATGTAAAATAAAAGCTTTGAAACTGTGTCAAAAATAACGATTGAGAACTTTATCGTCAGTTCCAGCACGGCTATAACGATATTGCGGTCGACCGACGGTGCCATAGACCAGTTGTAGATTCAGTAATTCTAAATCTTTTAGGAAATCGAGGTATTTTCTCATGGAAACACGGGAAATCCCTACTTGGATAGCAATTTCTTCTGTGGAGAAAAAAATACTGTCGGCTTGCTTTATTTGCTGCCAGACGCTTTTTAAGGTATTTTTGTCAATTCCTTTGGGCAGATGCATTTCGTTTGTATGTTCTTTATATAAAAGATAATTGTCGAGATGAACTTGGTCGATCAGGTTTTCTTTTTTCATGACTTGAAGCAATTCCTTATAATTGAGTAAGGCACTGCTGAGGCGTTCAAAGTCAAAGGGCTTAATAATGTAATCAATTGCACCGAAACGAAGCGCCTGCATGATTGTAGCGTTATCACGAGCGGCTGTTACGAGGATGACATCTACGGATTTGCTCTTTGCACGGATTTGTGTCAATAAATCGAGTCCGTTGAGCTTTGGCAGGAATATATCCAATAAAACGAGATCGATGTCTATCTTGTCGATGATAGACAAGACTTCAAGGGCATCATGGACGACGGATACGACTTTGAAGCCATCAACTAATTCGACATAGCGCTTATTCAATTCGGCGACCATAAAATCGTCTTCAACGACTAATACATTGATCAAAGTCTCACTTCCCATCGCTATATGGTATATTTACATAGAATGTGGTTCCTTGGTTTATTTGGGATTCAAAAGCAATAGTGCCTTTATATCGATTTAGGATCTGTTTTGTCTGATAGAGTCCGATTCCACGGTTCTTGCTTTTAGTAGAATACGCATTTTGGTAAATGTGTAAAATATTCTCTTGTGGAATGCCAATTCCTGTATCATTTACCATAATTTTAATTTGTTCATCTGTTTGAGAAATTTCTAATTCGACCTTTTTGTTTTGACTATTTTCTACAGATTCGACAGCATTGTTCAAAAGGCTGCCAAGAATCGTTATGACATCGTGGATAATTGGTGCATCTAGCATGTTTGGTAAAAAGCAGTTTTCGGTAAGTTTCATTTCAACACCAGCTTCATGAGCCCAGCTGAGTTTGCCTAGAAGAAAACCAGCGAGTACGGGATCTTTTATATTTTTAATGATGGCGCCGGTTTCTGATTGGTATTTGTAAGCGATTTGACGAATATATTCTTGTAGTTGGTCATAGCATTGCAGTTGGATCATTCCGAGTACAACGTGCATTTTATTCATGAATTCATGGGTCTGGGCACGTAGTGCTTCGGCATAAGTGCTGACATCCATGAGTTTTTCGGCAAGTTTTTGCAACTCGCTCTTATCACGGAAAGTAGCTACGACGCCGACGATTTCATTGTTTACATAAATAGGGACTCTGTTCGTCAATATGGTGATGCCGTTTAAGTCTTGTTCTTGATCGAGCTCGGCTATGCCGCTTTCTAGTACTTGGACCATTCGGCTGTTCGGGACGAAATCATCGACTTTTTCACCGATACCGTCGCCCTTGATGCCAGCTTCGGCGAATAAACGTCTTGCCGCCGGATTTATGGTTTGGATTCTTGTATCTTTGTCGATGGCGAACGAACCTTCGCGGATAGCTGTCAATATGGCATTTCTTTCTTCAAGCAATCTAGCCACGGCGAAGGGTTCAAGACCGAACGTCGATTTTTTGATGTGTTTTGCCATAAAGCCGGCAAAAATAAGGCCAGTCAATAAGCCGCAAATACTGCCATATAAGATGGGGAGTTTGTTTTCTGTAGCATTGCCTTCGGCAGTATCGAGCATGATGCCGACTAAGACAACTCCGATTTGTTCTTGTTTTTTGTTATAGATCGGAATGAATTTTCGCATGGATTCTCCGAGCGAACCTTTTGATACAGAGGATATTTCCTTGCCATGAAAAGCATCATCGGCATCGGTGTTATCGTAATAGGTATCAATCATTGCTGCATCGGGATGAGAATAGCGTTTACCGTCCATGCCAAGCACGACGACAAAACGGATTTCATCGATTTCAGAAATGTTGTCAGCGAATTGTTGTATTTTTTCAGGCGGTATTTTACCGGAAAGACCATCGATTACAATAGGGGAATCTGCTACCATGTGAGCGATATCATCTGCCTTTATGTATAAGTGCTGATATGTGTTTTCATGGACTTTACTGCTGATTAAAAAATCGGTGATAAGAAGCGATACGCTGATGATGATAAAGGTGAGGAGAACAAAGTTGTGTTCTAGAGAAAAAAAATTTTTTGTTGTTTTGATAAAAAACACCTTCAATCTATGAATATAAATAAATTTTAGGGACAATCAAAAGTATAGAATATATGGGATATTTATTACAATATTCCATATATTCTATACTATATCCTGCTTATTCATAATAGATAAAAACAGGGAAAGGTGCAGAATGTACTGCACCTTTCCCTATTTTAAGCAAATTTTAATTATTTTGCAGATTTGCAAGAATGGTATTTTTGTCTGTTTGATTTATTTTACCAGGTAAATTTTTGGTCAGTTCTGCCAAAAAATTTGCATCGGGTTTAAAATAAATTCGTTCATTTTCTATCTTTTTTGTATTTTTGCTGACGGTGTAGGCAATGGTCCAAACCTTTCGGTTATCAAGTCCACTGTGGAAGCGGAAGGTTCGTCTGAAATGCATGATGCCGATTAATTTTGGTTCATAGGGATAAATTCCTTGGATTTGAGAAAATTCTATTGTTGATGTCTTCATATTCCAAAGATTTTTTTGTGTGAATTTAAGCAGTTTTCCAGAGCATTCACATATATATTTTCCTTGTATGCGTTTTATCAGTGAAAAAAGGAAGACGATATCTATGCCGATTCCAAGTGGCTGGAATTTGTGCAATTTGAAAATTTCCATCAGATTCAAAAGCAGTAGTCCGGCAAAAAAAAGTATAGCCAGAGTGAAAAAAATACGGTTTTTGGAATTTATTTCTGATTCTGTCGATAAAAATTTTGCCATAGGATCGTCTCCTTATATTCACGAAGATAGAGATTTTTTATACGTTTAGCAGGCCAAAGAAAATATAGCAAAGGATAGCACCGACAACGCACATGGAGAAGCCCCAAATCAAAAGTTGACGGAATAATTTACTCTTATCTTCTTTATCCGAAGCACAAGCGATACACATTGCGCCAAACAGCGAGAGCGGTGAGGTATCAACTAGATGTGAGCCGACATCGATCGAAGAGATCATGGCGATGGCGCTGCCGCCGCCAAGCTGTTCGACCAAACCTGGAACAAGTGGCAAGAACATCGGCATGACGACACCAGAAGAGCTTGAAAACGATGAAATAAATCCGCTGGTAAGCGCTAAGACACCATTGATGCTTGTTGGGTTTGAAACTGTAGCAATCATGCCAACGAGTGCGTCTAGTCCACCGGCTTTGTCCATGACGTCGATGAGGACACCCATGCCGCCTACCATGATGATGACGGACCACGGAACAGCCTTGATGGCTTCTTTGCTGTCACCTACGTTCAAGATCAGAAGAAGTGAAGAAAGCATAAAGGCGATTGCCCCGACATTGGTAACCTTTCCATTACCTAAAAAGTCCATGATTGTCGGAGTAAAGAAGCTTTTTGTTAAAGAAAGGCTTGGTAAAATGACTAAGAGAACAAGGATACCGATAGCTCCGAGGGTCATCCATTGTTTTTTGTCAAAAGGTTCTGGCTTTGGTGCGATATCATCGATGTTGAGTGTGGAAGCACGTTGATTCCGTATCCAAGCCCAGCCGCCGAAAATCATGAAGCCGCCGATATTGGCAAATAGTTGGGCAATTTCAGAGTTGAGATGGATTTTCCAGGCCAAGAGGCTTAAATCGCCCATATGCTGACCGAGGCTTTCAAGTTCAGGAGTCATTTTGGCAATGAAAGAATTGGAGATGATGCCGCTTGGCGCGATTGGTGAAAATGCAGCTCCGTTAGCGGCACCGACGACAAGTAATGTCATCAAGAAGGCTTTCATGCCGATGCGTTCCGATATGGACATGACGACTGGCGCCATTAAGGTAACGGTTGCGATATTGCCAGGGCCGATGGTTGTTATGATGGTGATCAAAGCGAAGATGATCAAAGGAATCAGGGCTGTGTTTCCTTTGGCCAGCCGTATGGCATTAGCCGTAAGCTTTTCCATGGTTCCGTTTGTTGTGGCGATTCCAAAGAGAAAGGTTACACCTGTAAGTACCATAAATAAATCAACTGGCCAGGCTTGCATGATTTTTACAGCAGAAAGGTTAGCGAAAAAGGCACCTATGCCGATCGCAAAAGAAATGGCAATAATCCCTACATTGAGATCTTCATTGATCATGGATATAGCAACTACAATGAGTATGCCAGCCAATGAAGCGATTGCGGCAGATGATAATCCTAGCATAAAAGATTCCCCCTCGAATTTATCGTATATCCCAAGGAAGCCAATACATCAATCATCGTCTTCTTCGCCGGCTGCATCTGCTGGAAAAGCTTTGCGAAGAAGGACGGTTGCACCGATGAAAATTGCGATTACAAAAAACATGGTTGGCAGGGCAATACACATCATAGTGACTGCTTTTACAAATGCTCCATCCATTTTTGACACCTCACTTTTTTATTTTGCCAAGGCTGGAATAAGTGCTAAGACAAGACCACCGGCGACGACAGAAGCAATCTGACCGGCAACATTGACTCCGATGGCATGCTGGATGATAAAGTTTGAAGGATCTTCTTTAAGTGCCATTTTGGCAATGACTCTTCCAGACATAGGAAATGCAGAAATTCCGCAAGCACCGATCATCGGATTTATTTTTTCGGATCTGAGCAGGTTGAGTAATTTTGCAAACAATACGCCGCCAGCTGTATCAAAAACAAAAGCGACTGCGCCGAGAGCCATGATCATAGCTACCTGTACGGTGAGAAAATTTTCACCTGACATCGTACCACCTATCGTGATGCCGAGAAGTAATGTAACTAGGTTGGAAAGCTCATTTTCAGCAGCACTCGAAAGATTGTCGACAACGCCAGAAACTTTGAGGATGTTGCCAAACATCAAGCTGCCGATCAATGCCACGGAAATCGGAGCAACAATGCCAGCGATGAGGACAACCATCAAGGGAAAGAGGAAAATCGTGGTTTTAGATAGAGGTTCATCTTCTGAGTAGCCCATTTTTATTTTGCGTTCCGCTTGGGTCGTCAAGGCTTTGATGACAGGCGGCTGTATAATCGGAACTAAAGACATGTAAGAATAAGCGGCAACGGATAATGGCCCTAAAAGATCTTGAGCAAAACGGCTGGCAACGTAAATAGTCGTCGGGCCGTCGGCTGCGCCAATAATGCCGATGGATGCAGCGTTTTCAAAGGAAAAACCCATCAAAGCTGCTAATACGGCGGTGCCGAAGATACCTACCTGAGCAGCTGCGGCAAAGAGCATGACGATCGGGCGCCGTATCAGGGGCGTAAAATCGCACATGGCTCCAATGGCAATGAAGATCAATACGGGAAATAATTCGTTGGCTATGCCGGCCTTATAAAGGACCCATAAAAATCCTTCTTCGCCGACTGCTTGTGAAATAGCAGATGAATAAGGGATGTTTGCCAGTAATGCACCGAATCCGATCGGCAGCAGCAAGTTTGGTTCATAGTCACGTTTTACCGCCAGGTAAATCAGTAAAAAGCTGATGCCCCACATGACGATGTTTTTCCATGTCAGGCCGATGAAGCCCATAAGTAATTCGTCTAACCAAGGGTATTGCAACATTAAAGATTCCATTAAGCATGCCTCCTCATATGTTTATAAATAACTGCAGCAGCCGTAGTTTTGGCTGTTGCAGGTCAAACACTCAATAAAATAAGGATTTGTCCGGGTTTGACACTGTCACCAGCTTGAACATTGACCGATTTTATGGTGCCATTTACAGGTGAGGCGATTTCATTCATCATTTTCATTGCCTCTAAAATCAAAAGCAAGTCGCCCGTATGGACGGTATCACCAGCTTTTACATTGATTTTATTGACTTTTCCTGGCATAGGAGCTGATATTTTTGTATCTCCATCACTAATTGTTGGTGTTGGTTCGATAATGCTTTCTTTGGAAACTGAAACTGGCATGGCAACTGAAGGTGCTGGAATGGATTTTTTTGCTAGCGGAGAAGCGCTTTCGCCGGTCTTTTCGACTTCTACGGCATAAGCTGTTCCGTTTATGGTAACTGTCAGATTCATTTTATTCATAGATGATACCTCCACTTCAAATTGGGCTAAATCTTGTAGGAATCCATTAGTTTTTGGCGCCCGCATAATTGCCATTCTTTACTGACTCGCGTTATTTTAAATGCGAGTCCAGGATTTTCAGCTGAAAACATCGCATAGGCTGCAGCGGTTATGATTGCTGCAGTCTCTGGAGAAACACCGAAGGTATCAGCTGTTCCAGTCTCTAACTTTTGTGTGGATTCAAGCGTTTCTTTTTTTGATTTTTTTTCTTTTTTATGGCCAAATAACGATGCAAAAAATCCCATGGTGATCACCTCCTTTACAAAACATAAAGTATTTTAAAATGGGATATTTCCGTGCTTTTTATGTGGACGAGATTCCCGTTTTGTCATCAGCATAGTTAAGGCCTGGATAATGTGGATACGCGTTTCAACAGGGTCTATAATTTGGTCAGTACAGGTAAAAATAGGCTTTTGCATATCTATATGGGACAAAGATTTTTCTGGTATATGGTTTTTTTCTGCCTTTTGGCGGAAGAGGACAGCGGCTGAGCCAGCTGGTTCTTTTATTGCGATCTTAGCGCTCGGCCAAGCGAGTACGAGGTCTGCTCCAAGTTCTTTTGAACACAGTGCAAGATACGCAGCTCCATAAGCTTTGCGAATCAGCAGGCTGATTTTGGGCACAGTGGCTTCTGCATAGGAATAGAGGATTTTGGTGCTGTGCCGGATAATGCCTTTATATTCTTGGCTTGTGTCTGGCAAAAATCCGGGAACATCAATGAAGGTTATTAAAGGCAAGTTGAATGCGTCGCAAAAACGGATAAAACGCGAAGCCTTGTCAGAAGAATTTATATCGAGGCAGCCGCCGATGGTCAAAGGCTGATTGGCGATGATTCCTACGGATTGGCCATTGAAGCGAGCAAACCCGGTAATTAAGTTGCGGGCGTATAAAGACTGGACTTCATAGAATTGTTGGTCGTCGGCGGTAAGCTCAACCAAGTGCTTCATATCATAAGGGGAATCAATATTATCCGGCAGCACAGAATCAAGTTCTGGAATCAAGCGCATCGCAGAATCTTTTGTTGGTTTAATTGGTACATCTTCGAGATTATTGCTTGGTAAAAAACTTAAGAGCCGACGGATTTGGCAGATGCTGTCTGAGGGTGTAAGTGAGGAAAAATGAGCTGAGCCGGAACTTGTGTTGTGAGTGATCGCTCCACCTAGTTGTTCGGACGTTATCGTCTCACCAGTAATCGCTTTGATTGAAGCGGGTGAAGTCAAGAACATGCTGCTTGCATCTTGCACCATATAGATGAAATCTGTAAGAGCGGGGGCGTAAACAGCACTGCCAGTACAAGAATTCAAGATAACCGATATTTGTGGAACGACACCTGAGGCAAGTATGTGTTGATAAAGAAGTTTGCCATAGCCATTCATATTGTTGGCTGTTTTGTCGCTGGGAATATCGTTTAGCTTATTGATGCCGATGATTGGACAACGGGCCTTAAGGGCCATAGTAAATAGTTTACAGAGATTTTCGGTGTAGGATTCATCAAATACACTGTCTTCTACTGTGCAGTCTTGCGCATAGGCAAAAACAAGGCGATTTTCTATATTGCCATAGCCGGCAGCAAGACCAATAGGTGTTGCCGTGAAGTTTACGAAAGTTCCTTGATCAAAAAGCAGCTCCAAATACGTACTTGGGCAGCCTTCTTTTTTAGAAAGTGTTTCTTCAATACGTCGTACGGTCGTTTGCAAGAGCGGCACCTCCTGTGCGTGCACTTTCTGAACTTTTCTTATATCTAATTTACTGCTTAATTCATAAAAAGTCAGTATTTTATAAGTTTTTAAACTATTTTGTAATTAAAGTTACTGAGAAAAATAAAAAGAAGAAAATCCCTTTGTTTCTTTGGTAAAAATAGCAGGAAAAATAACAGGTACTAGAGAATGGATTGGCTGATAGGGGTATCTGCCCTTATTTAGAAAATCATATATTTTTTAATATGGGGGCGATGCTATGCATTTTTATTGTGAAAAATGTAAAAAAGAATATCCGATGGATACCCTGGCTTACAAATGCATTTGTGGAGGCTTATTTCGTTTATTTAAACGCTTTGATGAAGTAGTGCCGACTAAAGTTTCGTTGGGAGAAGTAAGGACTCCGTTATTGCCGATACATGTTGATAAAATCGATTTTTTATTGAAAATGGAGCATTTGCAGCCAACTGGATCTTTTAAAGATCGAGGCGCATTTATGTTGATAAATGAACTCAAAAATTTGGGCGTCAAAGAAATCGTCGAAGATTCTGCGGGCAATGCAGCAGCGGCGATTGCAGCCTATGCAGCGGCGGCTGGTATAGATTGTCTGATTTATCTACCGGAAAAGACCTCACCGGCGAAAATCCGGCAAATCGAGTCGACTGGTGCAACGATCAAAAAAGTAAGAGGTGATCGTGATAAGACGGCTCAGCTGGTGCAGAAAGCGGCAAAGGAAAGATATTACGCATCACATGTCTACAATCCACTTTTTTTTGAGGGAATGAAATCAATGGCACAGGAAATATATGAGCAGCTTGGTCAACAGGTTCCGGAATATATTTTTATGCCGGTGGGAAATGGAACTATGCTGCTTGGGCTTTATTATGGTTTTGAGGAAATCGGTCGTCTGCCGAAGTTCGTCGCTGTCCAAAGCTGCACTTGCCAACCGCTTTGTCATGCATTGCATAAAAAGGCAGGCAAAGATTCGGGGGAGACTATAGCAGAATCTATACGCGTAGGAAATCCGGCAAGGCTTGATGAAATGCTGCAGGCAATAAAAAATAGTAGAGGGGACGCTGTTACAGTCACCGATGAGGAAATCATGGCAGCAGCAAAAATACTTGGAAAAAATGGAATATATACAGAAATTAGTTCAGCGGCAGCCTTGGCTGGAGCCAAAAAATTCTTCAAGGATGGCAAGCCGGATAATTATAAGGTTGTCATACCGCTTACCGGTCATGGCTTGAAATAAAAAAATCGTGGGATTTTCTGCCATAATGAACTATAATTAAATCTTGTTCAGTATGACAGGAGGTTTTTTTTTTGGATGATGTGAGTATGATTGTTTTTTTGATGGTAATGGGATTTTTGGCATCCTTTGTTGATTCCGTTGTTGGCGGTGGTGGATTGATTTCATTGCCGGCTATTCTTTTCACAGGAATGCCTCCGGTCCTCGCTTTGGGCACGAATAAGATTGCTGCAGTCATGGGGGCATTGACGAGCTTTGCGGCTTTTGTCCGTTCCGGCAAGGTCGATATGTCTTTGATCAAGATATTGTTTCCGCTATCTTTTATCGGTTCTTTGGCGGGCGTCATGATCGTGCGTCAGGTTCCACCTGATTTCTTGCGCCCACTTGTTGTCGTACTATTGATATCGGTGACGATCTATAGCCTTAAGCGCAAAGATTGGGGCACGACGTCCACTTATGGTGGATTGACTAAAAAAATGCTTTATATGAGTGGTGTGGCAGCATTTTCTTTGGGCATCTATGATGGATTTTTTGGGCCGGGAACTGGTTCATTTTTGCTCTTTGCATTTCTTTTCATTGGTTTTGATTTTATTGGTGCAGCCGCGAATGCGCGCGCTCTCAATTTTGCCAGTAACGTATCGGCTGCTTTGCTTTTTTCTTATTTTGGACTAGTAAATTATCACTATGCATTGCCGATGGGTCTAGCGATGATCTGTGGTGCTTATTGTGGCACTAAAATGGCTATATCCAAGGGTGCCGCTTATATCAAACCTTTATTTATAACAATGACGACCATTCTTATTGGTAAACAAATCTGGGACTTATTGAAGTGATTTAATTGTATAATTTTTGAAGAGATAAACCTGTAGGATCAATCGCTGCTGTTGGTTGATTTTATAGGTTTTTTTATATTTTTGTTAAAGTCATTGAAGAAAAGGATATTTTCAATTACAATAAGAAACAATAAATCATAAATGATGATGACAGGGGGCGCTCGTGATGATCCAGGCGATTATAGATATAGGCTCTAATACGATTCGATTGGCGATTTACAAAATTGAATATGGGAAAATAGAGCTGATTATGAAACGCAAGAATATGGTCGGGCTCGCCGCTTATATAAAAGCAGATATCATGCAGCCTAAGGGCATTGCTAAAGCCTGCGAAATCCTCAATGAATACAAAGAATTTCTCAATGCCTTCAAAATCAAAGAGATTACGGCGTTTACTACGGCAGCTCTTCGCAATGTAAAAAATAGTCAAGAAGCTGTGCAGCAGATAACAGAGGAGACGGGAATCGCTATACGAGTGATTTCTGGCGATGAGGAAGCAGTCTATGATTTTATTGGCGCGACACATGATTTAAAAGATGACAGCGGGCTGCTGATTGATATCGGTGGCGCAAGTACGGAAATCGTGGTTTATGAAGACCATGAAATATGCAGCAAAATCAGTCTGCCGATAGGTTCTTTGGCACTTCATACGAAGTATGTAGAGGGTTTTTTGCCGAGTTGCTTGGAAATAGAGGATATGCGTAAGGATATTGAGTCACTGTTGTCCTCGGCGCCCGAATTCAAGGAAATCCAGCATGCGCATATTTGCGGTATAGGTGGTACGTTCAAAGGAGCATCCGCTTTATACAATGAAATATTTAAAATGGGGCATGATAATAAATCTTTGCAAACAGAAAAGCTGGAGGAGATCATTGCTCGATTCAATCGCGATGCCAGTATGATTGAAAATGATGTATTGATTTTGATGCGAACGGTGCCGGATCGCATTCAAACGATTATTCCGGGACTTGTAATTGCCGATGTTTTGGCTAAGCATTTTGGCAGCGAACAAATTGATTATGCCGATGCTGGTGTACGCGAAGGTTATTTGTATGATCAGATCGTCAATGATGCAGAATGAAAAGGAGCTCAGGTTAGAATACCTGAGCTGTTTTTTTTATAAAAATACAATGGGGACAATCTTTTGTTGATTTTAGAAATTTTAGGATGGTTTGCTTAATTTATCGTGAAGCGGATTTTTTATAAAGCTTTTGCGGTTCGGTTGAAAAAGATGAAATGTCTTATATAATGTGGGATTATGGACATTTTTATCGAAAAATGATATAATTAAGAGCTAATATGAACAAGGTATGTATAATTTTTTATATATTTTTAGGAAAATGATTTTGAGGTGAGAATGTGGATTTTGGTATAGGAAGAGTTTTACCGGTCAACATCGAAGATGAGATGAAAAATTCTTATATCGATTATGCGATGAGCGTTATCGTTATGCGTGCGTTGCCGGATGTCCGCGACGGCTTGAAGCCTGTACATAGGCGTATTTTGTATGCGATGCAGGAAGCCGGAATGGCTTCGAATAAACCGTATAAAAAATCAGCCCGTATCGTCGGGGAAGTTTTGGGTAAGTATCATCCGCATGGTGATAGTTCTGTCTATGAAGCCATTGTGCGTATGGCTCAGAACTTTTCTTCTCGTTACATGCTAGCTGATGGCCATGGGAATTTCGGTTCTGTCGATGGCGATTCGGCAGCAGCTATGCGTTATACGGAAGTTCGTATGTCAAAAGTTGCCGAAGCGATGCTTCAGGACATTGAAAAAGAAACTGTCGATTTTGTGCCGAACTATGATGAATCACTCAAAGAACCATCTGTTTTGCCAGCTAAATTGCCAAATCTCTTAGTAAATGGATCTTCAGGTATTGCTGTCGGGATGGCTACGAATATTCCGCCGCATAATATGGTGGAAGTCGTCGATGGCGTATTGATGATGATCGATAATCCTGAAATCACCATAGATGAACTGATGCTTTCAATCAAGGGACCGGATTTTCCAACGGGCGGGTTGATTCTCGGCCGCGAAGGGATTTATTCGGCATATACGACTGGCCGTGGCATCGTCAAGATGCGGGCACAGGCTCGTATCGAAATGATGTCGAATGGAAAGCCTCGTATTGTTGTTACAGAGCTTCCTTATCAGGTGAATAAAGCTCGTTTGGTTGAAAAAATCGCTGAACTCGTTCGCGATAAAGCTGTCGAAGGCATAACGGATTTGCGCGATGAATCTGACCGTAACGGGATGCGCGTAGTCATTGAATTGCGTCGCGACTCGAACCCGGATGTCATTTTGAATCAGCTCTACAAGCATACGCAGCTGCAAGAAAGCTTCGGTATCATCATGCTGGCACTTGTCGAAGGCAAACCACAGGTCCTCAACTTGAAAGAAGTCTTGTATTACTACATCAAGCATCAAGAGGAAGTCATTCGGCGCCGGACGCAGTATGAACTAAGTAAAGCCAAGGCTAGAGCTCATATCTTAGAAGGTTTGACGATTGCTCTTGACCATCTTGATAATGTAATCAAAATGATTCGAGAATCTCGTACGGCAGATGTTGCCCGTACGGCTTTGATGACGACGCTGAACCTTTCAGAAAAACAAGCACAAGCGATTTTAGATCTTCGTTTACAACGTTTGACAGGTCTTGAACGTGAAAAAATTGAAGAAGAGTATCATGAAATACTCAAGACCATTGAATGGCTCGAATCTGTTTTGGCAGATGAAGCAAAGGTCCTCAATATCATCAAGGAAGAATTGACTGAAGTAAAACGTAAATTCGGCGACGAACGCAGAACGCGGATTACGGAAGATTTTTCGAAAATGAATATGGAAGATCTCATTGCTGAAGAAGATGTCGTCATTACATTGACACACAACAACTATATCAAGCGCATGCCGCTTGATACGTATAGAAATCAAAAACGCGGTGGCCGCGGCGTAACTGGCATGGGAACGAAGGAAGAAGACTTCGTTGAAAATATGTTGATTACGACAACGCATCATACGATTATGTTCTTTACGAACCAGGGTCGTGTATATCGCCTTAAAGGTTATGAAATCAATGAATCGAGCCGGACTGCCAAAGGAACAGCCATCATCAATCTCTTGTCGATGGAAGCCGGTGAAAAGATCACAGCGGTCATTCCAATCCGTGAATTCATGGAAGGAAAATTCTTGTTCATGGCTACGCGTAAAGGGATTGTCAAAAAGACCGAACTCATGGATTTCGATACCGCACGCAAAGGCGGTTTGATTGCCTTGACGCTTGATGATGACGATGAACTCATCGGTGTTAAGCTTACCGATGGCACTCGTCATGTAATCCTTGGGACTCGCGATGGTATGGCGATTGCTTTTGCTGAAGATGATGTCCGTTCTATGGGACGTACAGCACATGGTGTGCGTGGAATTCGCCTCAGTGATGAGGACGAAGTCATCGGTATGGATAATCTCAAGAAAAATGCAGATGTGCTCTCCGTGACAGAAGCTGGTTACGGAAAGAGAACTCCTACGGGAGAATATCGCTCGCAGACTCGTGGTGGCAAAGGCCTGATCAATCTTAAAGTCACGGATAAGACCGGTGTTGTCATCGGCCTTAAAGTGGTAAGACCGGATCAAGAACTCATGTTGATCACGACAGAAGGTATTGTTATTCGGACGAATGTAGATCAAATTTCGGTAATCAGTCGCAATACGCAGGGCGTAATGCTGATGAAAACCGATACGAATGACAAAGTGGCTTCTATGGCTACGATGGATCAGAAAAGCGATAGCTGATAAAATATAATATGTCTTGTCCGCTTTGGCGTGAGACGATGGAAAAGGCCGGGTGCATACGCATCCGGCCTTTTGTGAGGTGAAGATATGATATTCCACGATATAGGAAAATTATTGATTTATTTGGGGCTGTTTCTCATCATCATCGGTTTACTGTTTTATTTCGGTGGGAAATTTTTGCCGCTGGGAAAACTGCCAGGTGATTTCAATTGGGAAACTAGTAATATTTCGGTGCATTTTCCTGTTGTCAGTTGCATCATTATCAGTATTATCCTGACCATTCTGGCAAATTTATTTTTGCGTTGAGGTAATAAAGAAGCAATTTTTAGGATTGCTTCTTTTTGTTTTCAGACCTTGAATTCAGCAATTACAGTTTGAAGTTCTTGGGCCAGTTCAGCTAGGTTCGCACTGGCATGAGAAATTTCTTCGGTAGAAGACTGTTGCTCTTGTGTAGCAGAAGATACTTGCTGGATGCCAGCAGTAGATCTTTTGCTGAAGCTATCCATGTTTTTTACGAGCCCAACGATATGTTGGGCGCTGCTATCGATGTGGCCAATGGATTCAGATATTTTTTGAATCTGTCCAGCTTGTTCATCAAGCAGCGATGATATCTCTTGGAAAGATCGTCCGGCCTCATTGACTGTTTCGGTACCTTTACGGACTTCTTTTGTGCCAGATTCCATAGCAGTGACGGCTTGGATTGTATCATCTTGGATACTGGTGATCAATTCACTGATTTGCTTGGTGGCTGTCTGCGATTGTTCGGCAAGTTTTCGTACTTCTTCAGCAACAACAGCGAAGCCACGGCCTTGTTCTCCAGCGCGGGCAGCTTCAATAGCCGCATTTAAAGCCAATAGATTCGTTTGCCCGGCAATATTTGAAATAGCTTCGACAATTTGTCCTATTTCAGTAGATCGCTCGTTTAATTTGACGACCACAGCCGCTGAGGCATTGACCGTTTTTTCAATATAGTCCATCTGGTTTACAGCTTTATCTAGCGTGTCACCACTGGTCTTGGCTTTTGCTTTGGTCTGGATTGAATGCGAAGATGCTTTATCTGCATTACTGGCGATTTGTTCTATGTTGGCAGCCATTTCTTCAACAATATGTGTTGTCTTACCAGCCGCCTCATTTTGCTTGTCAGCTTGTTCGCCGATAATGGCAATGGATTTGGCGACTTGTTCCGAAGCTTCGGCGGACTGCTCTGAGCTGGCGGTCAATTCTTCACTGGAAGCAGCTAACTGCTCAGATTGCATTTGCACTTTTTTTATCAGCGTGCGAAGATATCCGGCCATTTTGTTGAAATCTGTTGCCAATTGTCCGATTTCATCCTGGCTTGAGGCTTCGGCATGTACCGTGAGGTCCCCTTGTGCCAGTTGACTGACCTGTCCGGAAAGTATTTCAATGGGCTTTGCCAGGCGGCGACTGATATAAAGTGTTGTCAAGGCAACCAGTAAGATGGCAATCAAAGTGCCGATGCCAAAGAGCCAACGCAGGCCTGCCAGCGGGGCAAATGCTTTTTCTGATGGAATATGGACGGCTAAGATCCAACCGGATGATGGGATTTTTTGATAGGTCAACAAAGTAGGCTGGCCGTTTATATCACAGTGGACGATTCCATGGTCTTGTTGCAGCATAGCTTGCCAAGTATCTTTTAAATCCTTGAGTTCGTCGACTGCTAAAATATTTTTGCCCATGATTTTTTCATCTGGATGGACGATGACATTTCCTTGAGAATCGAGTAAAAAAGCATATCCAGTTTCATAAGGATTGATGGCTTTAATCGTATCAATCATGGTCTGGAGGAGAATGTCTTCGGATAGGACACCGCGAATTGCGCCAGAAGAGTCTTTGAGAGGCATAGCGACTGGCAGTGCCATTTTGTTGGTGACTTTATCGAGATATGGATCGGCGAAGACGACTTTTCCGGCGCCTATGGCAGCTTTATACCAAGAACGCGTTCGGGAGTCAAAATCAGCGGGGGCTTGCCAGCCTTTTCCATCGACAATTTCTCCGGTAGCAGCTGAGCCGAAATAGAGATCAGAGATTTCTGGGTCGGCTAGTTGGAAACCCGCTACCATAGGAATGGTTATCTGGGTTTTATCAGCTGTCGTTTGCAAAGTTCCTGCTGTGATTTCAAGCATTTTGACTTTACTTAGAAGCCAACCATCTAATTTATTGACTTGGGCTGAGGCGTAGGAATTTACTTCAGATTCTATACGCTGCGTTAAAAGCTCTTTGGTGTAAGAATATGCGGCATAAGAGAGAATGAGAAGTAGTACAGCAACTAGGGTGGAAAATATTAGAGTAAGTTTTAGTTTTAGTTTCATAAATCCTTCGACCTCCATGTTTCCGGTATTTGGGTACAAAAAAAGTGCAGGAGGGCATTGCCCTTCCTGCACTACATTGTACTCAATCGGTACAATCATTATATTTTTTTTAACAACTACTGTCAAGTATGGTCGTAGTTTTCAGTTATTGCGATTTACCGGCACTGTCGCTGATTCTTGGCGATGAAGCCGGTATAGCTGGCGAACTCGGCGTGCTTGGTGATTTGCGTGAGGAATCACTCGTGTCACTGTCACTTGTCGACGGTTTGCGCTGCGCTGCATCGGTTGATGGAGCATCCGTTTTATTCGTCGTCTTTGCTGCCGGAGTCTTGGAGCTCTTTGTTTTTTCGGTTGAGGCAGAGGAAACGGCATGCCCGATGGAAGTATCATTCGATGGTACAGATGTTGCACCACTTGGAATGGAATTTTCGTACTCGGAGCTTTCTCTTTCCATAGCAGAGCGCATAGAGGAGTTCATTGTAATGCCGAGGTTCTCAGCTAAAGTGTTTCTGAGTTTTGATATATCTGGAATCCAGTAGCTGATACCTTCTATATAAAGTGGTCTGCCCGGTACCATATCGGTTTTGAGTCCGTTCTTTTGGGACTCACGTAAAGTTCCGGCAAATTCCAGCATTTCTCGGATAGAAAGGTCTGTTTTAACAGACTTACTGATTTCGCTAATAATAGTAGGGATTTGTGGAATAATGGACGGAGATGTCAATTTATCCATGATTGCTTTCATGAATTTTTGTTGACGATAAATACGACCAATATCGCCTTCCTCATCACGATAGCGAACGTAGGTTATTGCTGTTTTTCCATCCATATGCTGCATGCCAGGGTGCAGATCAATTAAAAGGCCGCCTTCATCATCCCATGGATCGGAATAATACATGCGCTTTTCGACATCGATGTCAATGCCGCCAAAGGCATCAATGATGCGTTGGAAAGCCTGTATATTGATGATGATGTAATGGTCCATAGGTACGCCGAGAAATTTTTCAACGGTGTCTTGCGTGAGTTTATGGCCGCCGTAAGCATAGGCGGCGTTGATTTTATCAAAGCCATTTCCTTTGATTTTTACGCGAGTATCGCGCGGGATAGAAAGCAGCGATGCCTGATCAAGTTTTGGGTCGATAGCGGCAATCATCAAGGTGTCGCTGCGGCCAACATCGTCATCACGTTGATCGACGCCCATGATCATGACCGTCGATTTATCTTTGGCAACGAGCATACCTTCTTCTGCTTTTTTTTCAATTGGTTTATCAAAAAATCCGGAAGAGGCAAATATGACGCCAGCAATGGCAGCTAGTACAAAAACACCAGCTAAGACCTTGGGCCATAATTTCTTCTTCTTCTTTTTATTTTGGCGACGGGAGGGTATATTGTTATCCGGGTGATTCATAAAAAAGCATACCTTCTTCATATTGTATTTGTCGGGCTTATAAAAATCGAGCAATTGTTTGCAGTTAAATTATATAGAAAACAATACATACGCTTTCCTTTAAAAACAACTGTATTCTCTATTATAAAATTTTATCTTTTTTAGCGCAAACATTATTTTTATTTACCCTAAAATGACGTGCGAATAAAGTATAGTCGGTGAAACTGAAAATAAGCTGAGAAATTTCAATCGAGCGTCTTGTTGAATTTTTTGATGGCAAGTCCTAGGGTCGCGGAAATGAAGAGGATCAAGGCGAGCACCTGTCCCCATAAAACGGTAAGGTCATTGCCTCGCAAAATGATGCCGCGGAGTATTTCAATGTAATATGTCATCGGTAAAAGCTGGCTCAGGAGATAAAAGAGCTTGGGCATGGCATCACGAGGGAACATGAATCCAGATAGTAAGACGCTTGGCATAAAAATGAAAAAAGACATTTGCATAGCCTGCATCTGTGTCCGTGACAGGCTGGAAATCAGAACGCCAAGAGCCAAGGATGCTATGATGAAAAAAGAGGTCAGTCCATATAAGAGACCAAGGCTGCCACGTATCGGCAAGTCAAATATGGCGATGCCGACGAGAAGTGATATCGTGGCTTGCACATAGCCCATGACAATATAGGGAATGATTTTGCCAATCATGAGTTCATAGGTTTTTAGTGGCGTGACGATGAGCTGTTCGAGCGTGCCGGTTTCGCGTTCACGCACGATGGCCATTGAAGTGATCATGACCATTGTCATCGTCAAGATGATGCCCATGATTCCAGGAACCATGTAATAAGCAGTGATGAAATCGCGATTGTACCAGGAGCGGATGCGGATGTCGTAAAGGCTTAAGGCGGAAGCTGAGATGTTATGCTGCTGTAAGAATAGTTCTTGCGATTTGAGCTGTCCTATGGTTTGGGCAGCAGCAATAGCGGAAGATGCAGATGTCGAGTCAGAGGCGTCGACGATGACCTGGATCGGTGTTGCGTGGCTGTGTTTGAGGTTGGCGGCAAGGTCGGGCGGAATAATGATCGCCACCTTTGCTTTGCCGCTGTTGACCAAGGCATCTGCTTCATCGAAGCTCTGAGCGATATAGTCGATGTCAAAATACTCACTAGCGGTAAAGCTTGTCAGTAAATCGCGGCTTTCTGTGCTCAAGGATTGGTCGAAGACCACTGTGCTGAGGTGCTTTACATCGGTGTGGATAGCAAAGCCGAAGACCAAGAGCTGGATAATCGGCAGTAAGACCATGAGTGCCAGTGTCAGATTATCGCGTTTCATTTGGATGAATTCTTTGATCAAAAGAGCGCGAAGCCGAATCATAGGCGAACCTCCCTGCTTTTAGATTTTACATAATGGACGAAGACGTCCTCCATCGTCGGGGCGATTTTTCGGCAAATCCCGAAGTCTTTAAGTGCATCGGAGTTTCCTTGCAGCAGCACATGGAGCTCTTTGCCAAAAATATAGGCATCTTCATACGAAAAATCGGAGGCTTGGAGCCGGGCAAGGGTATCTAAGGAGTCTTCGCTTTGCAGGGCAAACAATTCCCCGGGGATGCTTTTTTTGAGTTCATAAGGGGTTCCGGTGGCGGTGAGCTGGCTTTGGTAAATAAAACCGACTGAATTACAATGCTCTGCTTCGTCCATAAAATGAGTCGTCACTAAGATGGTAGTACCGTTTTGGGCAAGGTTATAGAGAATATCCCAAAAAAGCCTTCGGGAGACAGGATCCACCCCACCGGTTGGCTCGTCGAGAAAAACGATTTCTGGTTGGTGTAAAATGGCGCAGCCAAGGGCCAGGCGTTGCCGGACTCCACCGGAAAGACCCGCGGTAAGAACATTTTCCTGGGCTTCCAGATTGGCCATTTGCAGCATGGCTTTTATGCGATGTTTTTTTTCAGTACCGCGAAGTGAATACATACCAGCATAAAAATCTAAGTTCTCTCTAATGCTAAGGTCTTGATACAAGCTGAATTTTTGTGACATGTAGCCGATGTGCTGTTTGATTTTTTCTTGCTCAGTAGAGATATCGAAGCCGAGGACGGTCCCCCCGCCAAAACTGGGGGTCAATATGCCGCAGAGCATGCGAATCGTCGTGGATTTTCCCGAGCCGTTAGGTCCGAGAAAACCATAAATCGAGCCTTGTTCTATTTGAATATTGACGTGGTCGACGGCGGTGAAATCACCAAATCGGCAAGTCAGATCGTGTGTTTCAATCGCAATTGGCATCTTTATCACCAGCTTTGTCTTTTTCTTGGGAAAATAATACAAATACATCCTCTAAGGAGGCCGATATTTTCTGAAGTTCCGGCAACTGTTTCTTTTGGGCCAAGAAGCAATGCGTCAATTCATCAATGGTCCGTTCTTCATCGTCTGTTATGATATGGTATTTGTTGCCAAATGATTGAAGACTGAGAAAATAACAAGAATTCATTTCGGCAGGGCGTGACTGCAGCGATAAGGCGAGTTCAAGAACGGTAAAGGGATAGCTGGCTATAAGTTCGGCTGGAGACGCGCAGCGTATCATTTGCCCGGAATGAAGCAAGGCGATTCGATGACAAAGTTCGGCTTCATCCATGTAAGGCGTCGCGGCGATTATCGTCATGCCTTTTTTGTTGAGTCCGTATAAAAGCTGCCAAAATTCTCGCCGGGCTACGGGGTCGACTCCAGTCGTCGGTTCGTCCAAAAAGAAAATCAAGGGATCGTGGACAAGACCGCTGGCAAGCGCGAGCTTTTGTTTCATTCCACCAGACAATTTTCCGGCAAGGCGGTCGCGAAAAGTCCATAAATCCGTAAATCGAAGAATTTCTTCGGCTTTTTGGTGAATGGCTGCTTTTTCGATGCCGTATAGTGAGCCAATCAGATCTATATTTTCTAGTACGGTCAAATCTTGATATAAGCTGAAGCGCTGAGGAATGTAGCTTAGCTTGGCTTTTATGCTTTCGATGTCGGTTTGCCCTAGAATGCGTATTTCACCTTGATATTGGCGATACAGGCCGAGCATTAAGCGAATCAAAGTCGTTTTTCCGGCACCGTCAGGGCCAACGAGGCCTAAGATTTCCCCTTTTTTGATTTGAAGCGAGAAATCTTTGAGGGCGTTGACCGAGCCAAAGTTTTTTGTTACATTTTTGATTTCAATCATTTAATATCACATCCGCTGGCATGCCGGGCTTAAAGATGGATGACGCATTATCAACAGCAATTTTTACAGCGAAGACCATGTTGGTGCGTTCGTTTTTGGTGATGCTCTGTCTAGGCGTATACTCGGCGGAATCTTTGATTTCTTTGATTGTTCCGTGAAATTTTTGGTCAGGTGCAGCATCGATTTTGATGATGGCTTCGTCACCAATTCTTATTTTCCCCAGTTCTTCCGATGGAACATAAATCTTGATCCAGCAGTCCGTCAGATCGGCAGCAGTTGCGATGGCTGCACCGCTTGCTAGATATTCGCCCATTTCAAAATTCTTGGTCAGTACCAGTCCGTCGAGGGGCGAACTTATGGTCATGTCGTTGATATTTGTCAGAGATTCCTGTAAGACGGCTTCACAGCGTTCTATTTCATCTTGGGCGGCCAGAATCTGATCGGATCGGTTTCCAGCGAGCAGCAGAGATTCTTTTTCTTGGGCGGCACTGAGCTGGGCTTTGCTTGAATCATAAGCTGCTTCGGCATCATCGAGTTGTTGATGAGCCGTGGCGCCAGAGGCGTAAAGTGATTGCTGGCGATTGTAGTCTTTTTCGGATTTTATAAAAGCCGCTTTGGCAGCAGCTGTGTTGGCGGCGGCTTCGCGCAATTCTTCGGGACGGGCACCTTTTTCTAGGTCAGCTAGCTGCGCCTGGGCTTTTTTGAGTGCAGCTTGATCTCTTTTGCGCGCAGATAAAAAATCGGATCGATCAATTTTGGCGATGTTTTCTCCTTTATGAAGCATATCGCCTTCTTTAATAGATAAATCCGTCATGTAGCCACTGATCTTGGTCGTGATATCTACTTTCGTGACTTCTACAGTTCCCGTGTACGTTTTGGCTGTTTTTTGTTGTTGCTGATAATTATAAATGGCCATTCCTGTTAAAACCAGAAGCAATAGTATGACAAAAATAATTTTCAGGCGTTTGTTCAAGGTCAGTCCCTCCTTTTGATACCGGATAGGAATATATCAAGTGTCTGCGTGAGATAGGTCGTAGCAGGCAGCGATTTTTCATCTTTGATTCGAGATCGAATGGGGCGGCTGAAAAAGAAAAAATTGACCATGCCGGCCCAAAGAATGACCGCAGCATCGACATCGAGATCTTGACGAAATAAGCCTTCTTCAATTCCACGGTGCAAGGCTTTGGCGATTATTTCAAAAACATATTTTAAGTGATTTTGGGCAAATGCTTCGAGAATTGCAGAAGGGGCTATGAATTCGCGGTAACACAGCTTGATGAAATACGGGTTTTCCGTATGGATCTTAAGCATGGTCGCAGCATAGAGCTCGAGAATATCGATGGGACTGTTTTCTCCATTTTGGGCTTTTTGGGTGAAGTCTACCAATATTTGAAGCTGTTTTTCGACAGCGGCTTGGTAAAGCCCTTGTTTGCTGCCAAAATGATAAGAAATCAAAGCGCTGTTGACGTTGGCTTTTGCGGCAAGTTGACGAATGGAAGTCTTATCAAAACCATCGTCGGCAAAAAGCTCGATGGCAGTCTGCAATAATTTTTCTTTGCTGTCGTTTTCCATAAATATCCCCTTTTAATCAAATGATTTAATCTTTTGATTAAATCATAAGGCCAAAGTAATTATTTTGCAAGAGAAATTCTTTGCGTTAGGCCAGATGGTGCCAATTTTTATAAAAAGAATTGTTATCAACAACCAAAAATTATATAATTAAGAAAATAGAACCAGCGGGGGTGAAGCCAATGTTTGATATAATAAAAGATTATTTCAATAAAACACATGCAGCGAGTGCTAAAGCCCGCAATTTTTTTCGCTACATAGGACCGGGTATCTTAATTACAGTAGGGTTCATCGATCCAGGAAACTGGGCATCCAATATGGCGGCCGGGGCCCAGTACGGCTACTTGCTCTTGTGGATGGTCACGCTCTCGACAATCATGTTGATTGTTTTGCAGCATAATGCAGCTCATCTAGGAATCGTTACGGGCCTTTGTTTGTCAGAAGCTGCGGCGGCGTATGTTCAACCTATTATTGGTAAATTTATTCTGGTATCCGCTGTGGCGGCTTCCATTGCTACAGCTTTGGCGGAGATTCTCGGTGGCGCGATTGCCCTATCCATTTTGTTTGGCTTGCCAATCAAAATAGGATCGGTCATCATGGCGATGGTTTGTGGCTTTTTGCTTTGGTCTAATTCCTATAAAAAGTTAGAGAAAATCATCATCGGTTTTGTTTCGGTTATTGGCTTGTCCTTTTTAGCAGAACTCTATTTCATTGATATCGATTGGGCACAGGCAGCTTCGGGCTGGGTCGTGCCGACGATGCCAGAGGGATCGCTTTTGATTGTGATGAGCGTGCTCGGCGCCGTGGTCATGCCGCATAATTTGTTTTTGCATTCGGAGGTCATCCAGAGCAGGCAGTGGAACTTAGAGGATGAAATCATCATCAAAAAACAGCTCAAATATGAATTTTTGGATACCTTGTTTTCCATGGGATTGGGCTGGGCGATAAACAGTGCGATGATTCTCGTCGCCGTAGCGGTATTTTACAGTCACTCCATTGCTGTTGAGGATTTACAACAAGCCGTTGATATGTTGAGGCCTCTTTTGGGCGGCAGTGCAGCACTTATTTTTGCAATTGCGTTGCTCTTTTCGGGTATTGCATCGACGACAACTGCGGGGATGGCCGGTGGCAGTATTTATGCGGGCATCTTTGGTGAGGCGTATGACATAAAGGATTATCATTCCTGGCATGGCGTTGCTTTGACCTATGGCGTAGCCGTGGCTATTTTGTTTTTTGTCAGCGATCCGTTTCAGGGACTGATTTATTCGCAAATGGCGCTCAGCATCCAGCTTCCGTGGACCATTGGTTTGCAAATTTACTTGACTTCATCAAAACGTGTCATGGGCAAATACGCAAATAATTTGCGGCAGAAAATCAGCCTGGGTATCATCGGGTTGATTGTTGCTGGTCTTAATATATGGTTATTGATTGAAATGCTTGATTGAGCACATAAAAAAGGAAGCTTGTATTTCCCGGGAAATACAAGCTTCCTTTTTTATGCCTAAAATCATTCTAGGCGAAACGTATGTTTGAAATAACGGTAAAGCAAAACCGATGATAACAATATTGTGGCAGCTTCAGCCAATGGGACAGTAAGCCAGATCCCGCGGATGCCAAACAAGGCTGGCAGTAGAAAGATTCCTATGCCGATCCAAACAAAACCTTTGCTCAATGAAATCAAGGCTGCATGCTGGGGATGTCCGACAGCCGTGAAAAAACCGGAGATAATGATGTTGAGTCCATTGACAAGGAAAGCAAATGCGTAGATTCTTGCGCCGAGGGCTGCAAATTCGAGTACTTTCGGATTGGCGTCTGCTAAGAATAAGGAGACGATTTCTTTGCTGCCGAAAAAAAGCAGGAAAAAAATCAAGACGCCGATGAAACAAGCCGAGATACTGGCGAGCTGCAGGGCTTTTTTGACACGTTTTTCTTTTTTATAGCCATAATTATAGCTGATGATTGCACCGGCACCGTCGGATAAACCAATCAGCACGTTATTGCCGATAAAAGAAAGGTAGCTGATTACCGTAAAGGCTGCAACGCCAGATTCTCCTGCATAACGCATGAGCGTGATGTTGAATAGGAATGTTGTCACCCCTGTACCGATTTCGGTGAGGCCTTCAGCCGAACCGCTGTAAAGTATATGGGAGGCAAGTTTTTTATCGAACGAGCCCTTGGCAATCTGTAAGCTGCAATGACGGCTGCAAAATGGAAGCAGTGCCATGATGAAGGCGACGGTGCAGCCGATGCCCATTGCCAGTGCCGCTCCTCTGATGCCAAGCTCCAAATGAGCGATGAAGTACCAGGAAAAAAACATATGGCTGCTGACGGCAACGACTAAGGCAGCCATTGCGTAAAGCGGCATTGCAATGGTTTTTAAGGCATAGTCAAATACCAGCATGACGGTCAAAAATGGTAAAAAGATTCCAGTATAACGAATATAAGTTGCGGTCGGTTCAAGCAGTCGTTCATTTGCGCCGAGCAGACGGGCAATCGATTCTGGATAAAAATATGCGGCGATGGCAAAAAACATCGATAAAAAGAATACGAGAATCAGAGCTGTGCGAAAGGCATCGCGAGCTTTGTCCCTCTCGCCGGCACCAAGCATTCGGCCAATCGAACTTTGCGCACCGATGCCGATGACTATGCTTAGAGCAATGGCGACACTGGCAAATGGCATTGCCAAATTCACGCTGGCGAGTGCGTCCGTTCCGATGTAATTGCCGACAAAAAGGCCATCGATGATGGTGTTCAAGCCTAAAAAAAGCATAGCAGCAATTGCTGGAAGGCTGTAATGAACGAATAATTTTTGAATGCTATCCGTGCCTAAAATATTTTCTCTCATATAAAATCACTCCTATATAAGAGCATAAACCATGGAGCGGCTCTAAGGTCAAGCTTTGATGAGCTGAAACCATATTTCATAGTAATCGAGGCCATCTTTATGCGTACTGGCTAGATAGCGAGCTAGTAAATCACCTTTGGCTTTGTACCCTTTTTCTTCGATCCAAAGCATGGCAGTGGCGAGTATTTCGTTTTTGCTGGAGGCATAATCGGTAGATAATACGGTGTAAAAGTATTTTCCGCCAGGTGGAGCCTTGAATTCAGCTCGTTCGGCAGCGGAAAAACCTGCAAGTGTAGAATCTTCGAAGCTGAGGCCGACGAGGGCTTTGTCAAAATCCGCTGCGGTTAGCAAAGCTTCTTCGGGCAAAAGCATAGTATAGCGAAGAACATTCATCCAACTGGTGTCGGGAGTCTGGTATTGTTGGTTGATTTTGATCAGATCTTCAGCATCGAGGCTTAAAAATTTGCTTTTGAATAAGGGGGCAGGTACGATTGAAAATTTTCCGATGTGCTGTTGGCACTGTTCATAGCGCTCGGTTAGTTTTTCTAGTTGGCGGCTTTGTTCGCTGAGCAGTTTAATTTTTTGTTCAAGTGCCTGTTGATTTTCTTGCAGAAGGTTTTTCATCGCATCGATATCCATTTCGCACAAAGCCTGCCGTATATCCTTTACCGGTAGTTCCATGCTGCGAAAGGTCAAGATGTCCATGAGAATGACTAGGTCATCATAGCCATAATAACGATAGCTGTTATGTTCATGTCGATGAGAGGAAAGTAAGCCGGATTTCTCGTAATAGCGAAGGCTGTCGGTCGATATAGCAAAAAGTTTAGCAACTTCGCCGATGGTCCATTTGTTTTTCATAGAAAAGTCCTTTTCTCTTGGCCGTAAAATACGGGCAATATTTATATATATTATTTGGTAGAGAATTCGTTGAGCGCGAGGGATAGGAGCGGAACGGCATAAAACTAGATATTGTACAAATTAGCTTTGAGGGAGGAGTTTTCCTGCAAATCAGTAGGTTTATGTAGTTTATTGTGTTGGAAGATTTATTTTTGATGCAGTAGTAAAAATGGACATTGTATATTGTTTTGATTTAACTAATTTTTACGCAATTCTTTTTATTGAAGTGAAATAAAAAAATGCAGTTTTAGGCTGGCGTTTTTTTTCACAATGTCGTATAATAACAAATAGAAATTATCACGATAACTTTTTGCTATAGGTTAAACAATTCAGATTATTAATTTGAAAGATGCCTATAGAGCATAATGGCTAAAACAATTTAAAAAGATTGCGAGGGAATTAAATTGAATAAGAGCTTCTTTAAATCATTGCATTTTCAGGTTTTTGTATCGATCATTGTCGGTATAGCTGTAGGGTATTTTTATCCTTCCGTTGGTGCAAGCATGAAACCATTGGGAGATGCTTTCATCAAACTGATAAAAATGATCATCGGACCGATTATCTTCTGTACGATTGTCGTCGGGATTGCCGGAATGGGCGATATGAAAAAAGTCGGACGCGTCGGCGGAAAAGCATTGCTTTATTTTGAAGCGGTAACGACGTTCTCGCTTTTCTTTGGCGTATTTTTAGTCAATTGGCTCAAACCTGGTGCCGGCATGAATGTCGATGCATCATCTTTGGATGCGGCCTCGGTGGCTGCGTATACGAGCGGGGCACAAAGCCATACAGCAGTGGACTTTTTTATGAATATCATTCCAAATACCGTGGTCGATGCTTTTGCTAAAGGCGAGATTTTGCAGATTCTGCTCTTTTCCGTTATGTTTGGCTGGGCGTTGTCTAAGTTCGGTGATAAAGGGCAGCGATTGCTTGGCCTGATCAGCGATGTTTCCCATATTTTCTTTGGTTTGGTAGACATTATCATGAAGCTTGCGCCAATCGGAACATTTGGTGCCATGGCCTTTACCATTGGGAAATATGGTATTGAATCCTTAGGCCCATTGATGAAGCTTTTAGGAACCTTTTACTTTGCCTGTTTCTTGTTTATCATCTGTATTATTTGGCCGATTTCACGCTGGGCAGGCATTAGTTTCTTGAAATATCTCAAGTATTTCAAAGAAGAGCTTCTCGTTGTTTTCGGAACAGCTTCCTCGGAAAGCGTTTTGCCGCGAATGATGGAGAAGTTGGAAAAAGTAGGTTGTTCAAAATCAATTGTCGGACTTGTCATTCCGACAGGTTATTCGTTTAATCTTGATGGAACGTCGATTTATCTGACGGTTGCTGCTATTTTCTTGGCGCAGGCGACGAATACAGATCTTACAGTTATGCAACAGGTTACGATCATTGCCGTGTTGCTTTTGACTTCAAAAGGAGCTTCGGGCGTTACGGGCAGCGGCTTCATTGTTTTGGCAGCGACCTTGTCGACGATTCCGACAATTCCGGTAGCAGCCTTAGCTTTGATTTTTGGTGTCGACCGTTTTATGACGCAGGGTCGTGCTTTGACAAACCTCATCGGGAATGGTATAGCGACGTTTGTTGTTGCTGAATGGGAAAATGAGCTTGATAAAGACAAGCTTAAAAAAGTGATGTATGAAGAAGTTGAACCGGAATCGGTCAAAATATCTTCATGAGATAAGATTTTAAAAAGGACAGTTTTTGTTTTGGCAAAAGCTGTCCTTTTTTTGCTTTTTCTTTTAATGAAAAAGAGGTAGAAAGATTCATTGCACAAAATAGAATTTCAGGCTAAGCAGATGGAAAAACTTATCCACAGGTTTATCCTCTATCCATGGTGATTTTAGGTAAAAATGTATACTAAATATAGAAAAGTAGGTAAAAAAGATAGAATATCTAGAGTTATACACTTTTTTATCCACATTATCCACAGGCAGGTTAGTCACATGTATAAAAAAAGTCACTTTATGCACAGGGGCTTTTAGAAGCCAATTGTTTGCATTTTTCAGTAAAGGACGCTACAATAAGATTACTTTTAATAAGGCGAGGTGAGCTTTTTGGTTGTTTCTGAATGGGAATTGCTGTTGCGATTGATCCTATCTTGTATTTTGGGTGGGATGATCGGCTATGAGCGGCAGTCGAGGCATAAATCGGCAGGTCTTCGGACCAATGTTTTGGTTTGTCTGGGCTCGTGCTTGATTATGGTCTTATCGCAGGCACTTTATCAGAATGTTGAAGGAAAGACCAATGCAGACCCGGCTCGTTTAGCGGCACAGGTGGTCAGCGGCATCGGTTTTCTAGGTGCCGGGGCAATCATGAAAGAGGGGCTTACGGTCACAGGGCTTACGACAGCAGCCTGTCTATGGGTTGTTGCTGGTGTAGGATTGGCTGTAGGTGCAGGGTTTTATTCGGGGGCATTGTTTACAGCGGCATTGGTCTTCATCACGTTAGGCACGTTGTCCCGGCTTGATGATTGGGTTACGCATGAGAAGAACTTGTCGATTGAGATTCACACAATCGATGCACCGGGACAGCTTGTCCATATCAATCAATGTCTCGATGATCTCCAAATAAAGATCAAAGGTCTCAAAATCAAAAAATCAGAAGATGAAGCAGAAGAAGAGACGATGTGCATCGAACTGTTCGTCTTCAACAAAAAAGGAATCAAAAGCATCTTCATTATGGATGCACTTAAACAGATCGATGGTATTTTAAGTGTAAACATAGAATGAAAGAAATAAAAAATCGCTATTCTCAACTAAATGAGAATAGCGATTTTTATTTTTAAGCTATATCAGCTTTTTAATGGTTTTTTGAGTACAGCCAGGCAGATCATGGTAACGGCTGCGCCGATGAGGATTGCAAGCAGATACATCAATGGATTGCCAATGGTCGGTACGACGAAGATGCCGCCATGTGGAGCGCGAAGCGTGCAGTTAAATGCCATCGAAAGAGCACCTGCTGTAGCGGAACCGATGATGCAAGAAGGAATGACGCGAAGCGGATCGGCAGCTGCGAAAGGAATCGCACCTTCTGTAATGAAGGAAAGACCCATGACGTAGTTGGTGATTCCGGATTTGCGATCGCTTTCCGAGAAACGGTTACCAAAGAAAGTCGTGCAAAGGGCGATGCCAAGAGGTGGAACCATACCACCGGCCATGACGGAAGCCATGATGCCGAATTCTCCGTTAGCCAAAGCACCTGTACCGATTACATAGGCAGCTTTGTTGATCGGGCCACCCATGTCGACAGCCATCATGCCGCCGAATAAGATACCGATGAGGATACGGCTGCTAGGATCCATGTTTTTCAAGGTATCCATCATCCAGCCATTGATTGCGGCAACAGGAGGATTGATGACGAAAGTGATCAAGACACCCATTACAAATACGCCAAGAAGTGGATACAGAAGGACTGGTTTTATGCCTTCGAGCGACTGTGGCAGGCTGGCAAAAAGTTTTTTGAGTCCAACAACGATGTAGCCAGCAGCGAAACCGGCAATCAGAGCCCCGAGGAACCCGGATCCGCCAGAATTGGCAAGCGCACCGCCGACAAAACCTACAGCAAGACCAGGACGGTCAGCAATGCTCATCGCGATGAAGCCGGCGAGAACTGGAAGCATGAAGCCAAAAGAGGCACCGCCGACCCCTTTGAGGAAGGCTGCTAACGGCGTATTGGAACCGAAGTTTCCAGGATTTGCTGGATCGTAAACGTCAAACAGGAAGGCCAAAGCAATCAAGATACCGCCGCCGATAACGAATGGAAGCATATGAGATACACCATTCATTAAATGCTTGTAAATCTGACGGCCGATGCTTTCCGCTTCGTCGCTGTCAGCGCCTGCTTCTGAATCGCCAGTATGATGGTAGATGGCAACATTACCGCTGATGGCTTTTTCTAAAAGCTCATCGGCTTTATTAATGCCATTGGCTACTTTTGTCTGGATGACAGGTTTGCCTTCAAAACGAGCCATTGCTACATTTTTATCAGCAGCAATGATGATGCATTCAGCCGCTTTGATATCAGCTGAGGTCAATTCGTTTTTGACACCGCCGGAACCATTGGTTTCAACTTTTATGGAAATCCCTTTTTTCTTTGCATGCTGTTCAAGGCTTTCTGCTGCCATGAAAGTATGCGCAATGCCTGTTGGGCAAGCTGTGACGGCAAGAACACGGTAACCGTCTTTGGTCGCTGGAACTGCAGCAGCATCAAAGCTTCCGGCTTCTTTTTCGTCAATGAGTTTCAAAAATGCTTCTTTGGTCGGTGCTGAGATCAAGGCTTCCTTGAAATCAGGGTCCATGATCAAGGTTGCCAGACGGCTGAGAACTTCGATGTGAAGGTTATCGGCACTGTCTGGAGCAGCAATCATGAAAAATAAACGAGCTGGTTGTCCGTCGAGAGATTCAAATTCGATGCCGTCTTTGATGACCATTGCGGATAAGCCCGCATTTTTGACCGCGCTGCTTTTTGCATGCGGGGTTGCGATACCATCGCCAAGACCTGTTGTTCCACTCGCTTCACGAGCCAAAACAGCCTTGAGATAGGTATCTTTGTCTGAAAGGTTTCCCGTCTGATCCATAAGATCAGCCAATGTCTTGATAGCATCCTCCTTGTTGGTTGGATTTGCATCAAGGGATATACCGTTTAACTTTAATAAATCCGTGATACGCATAATATATCGCTCCTTTTTTTATAGATGAGGGCATAATGAGAAATTTATTTTATGGTTTTGAGTAGATTTTCTACTTCTGACCGTGTTGCCAAGTTTTCCGAAAAAGCGGAAGCCGAACCAGTTGCTACACCCATGTGGAAAGCTGTTTTGAAGTCGGAGCTTTCGCGGTAGCCTGTGATGAAGCCTGCCACCATGGAATCACCTGCTCCTACGGAGTTTACCAGTGTTCCTTTTGGTGCAGCACAAGTGAAGACATCACCATCGGCAGTGACGAGGATCGCGCCGTCGCCAGCCATTGAAATCAATACGTTCTGAGCACCTTTTTCTTGGAGCTTTTTCGCGTAAAAGATGATCTCATCCTGCGTTTTAAGGGTTACATCAAACATTTCGCCGAGTTCATGGTTATTCGGTTTGATCAAAAATGGTTTGTATTTGAGGACATTCAACAAAAGATTGCAGGTTGCATCGACGATGATCCGGCACCCTTTATCCATGAGACGGGCCATGATTTTTTCGTAGATGTCATCGGGCAGTGTATTAGGAATGCTGCCAGCCAGTACGAGCATATCGTCTTTTTGCAATTGGTCGAGCTGGGCAAAAAGCTTGTTTAGCGCAGCTTCTGTTATGCGCGGTCCCTGACCGTTGAGTTCAGTTTCCTGTCCGGCTTTGATTTTGACATTGATGCGGGACAAGCCTTCTTCTAATTCGATGAAATCGCTATGGCAGCCAAAGGCTTCTACGTTATGAGCGATTTCTTTGCCGGTAAATCCGGCGATGAAGCCGAGGGCTGTGCTGTCGATTCCCATGTTTTTGAGAACGATGGAGACATTGATGCCTTTGCCGCCGGGTAAGATTTGTTCGTATTCAGTCCGATTGATCGTTCCAGCTGAAAAATTGGCTAAACGAACGATGTAATCGAGAGCTGGATTAAAAGTTACTGTATAAATCATTTAATCATGCACCTCCAAGATATTTGCAAAATCACGATATTTCCGGTCTCTGAGTTTTGTCGTAATGATGGTAGCTCCGGAAATATTCGCGAAAGTAATCGGGGATATTCGGTTGAATTTTGATGAATCCGCTAAAATAAAAGCTTTGCGGCAGCGTGATAATGCTCGTTGCTTAACAAGACCTTCGCTGGCGTCCGGTGTAGAAAATCCAGCTTTAGCACTGATTCCATTGGTTCCAAAAAAACCTTTTGTAAAATTGTAAGTTTTTAGATTATTCATGGCTTCTGTGCCAATTATAGCTTCTGTGGACTCTTTGAGTTCGCCGCCGATGACGAAGACCCTAAAGCCATGACTGGCTAGTTTGATGGCATGAGCGATGCCGTTGGTCACGTAGGATGCGTTTTTTTCATGGATAAAGTCAATCATCCGTTCCGTCGTCGTGCCTGCATCGAGATAGATAAAATCGCCTGCTTCAATTAAGCTTGCTGCGGTTTTTGCGATTTTGATCTTTTCATCTATATGGAGATCGTGTTTGGCTTCGACGGTTTCTTCCTGTGTGCTGTAACTGTTGTCGATAGAAGTCGCGCCGCCATATACCTTATATAACCGGCCACTCTTATGGAGATTGTTTAAATCACGCCGTACAGTGGATTCCGAGGATTGCAGGATATGGGTAAGTTCTAAGACAGTTACCGCTTTTTTTTCTTCAAGGATCTGCAAGATCGTGGCATAACGTTCTTCGGTAAGCATACGTCAATCCCCGCCTTTCTATCTACAATATATCATTCAAACTACGTCAAAGTCAATCAAAAAATATATAAAAATAATCAACTTCAGTCAAACTTAATCACAAATATTGTGCATGAATCGCTTGATTTGCCACAATGGGGCGATTTTAGGTATAATAATAAGGAAAGAAAGGAGTTGATGTCTATGACTGAAACTGAAAAATTGCTGGATCCGGCCTTGGCGGCCGAAGAAAAACGAAAAAAACTTCATCGAAAAAAAATGCGAGCGTATTTTAAAAAATACATCAGTTTGTTGATTGGTTCGATGATTTATGCAATCGGTTTGGAAATTTTTCTTGTGCCGAACCATATCATTGACGGGGGCATCGTCGGTATTTCAATCATGCTCGAATCGTTGACGCATCAACCATTGGCCTTGTTCATGGTATTGCTCAATATTCCTTTCCTTTATGTTGGCTATAAACAAATCGGTAAATCCTTTGCTATCGCGACGGCGTTTTCTATTTGTTTCATGTCCCTAGGGACGTCCTTTTTTGAACCGATTCCGGGAATAACCGATGATCTGTTTTTAGCTGCGATATTTGGCGGCATTATCACCGGGCTTGGCGTCGGTTTGATCATTCGCAATGGTGGTTCCTTGGATGGAACAGAAATCGTAGCGATCATCCTGGATCGGCGAACGAGTTTTTCCATCGGCGAAGTCGTGATGTTTATGAATCTTTTCATATTAAGCAGTGCTGGATTGGTATTTGGCTGGGATAGGGCCATGTATTCACTGGTCGCTTATTTTGTTATTTCGAAGATGATCGATGTTGTCATCAAGGGCTTGGATGAATCCTATGCGGTCATGATCGTGACTGAGTGCCATGAAGATATTGCATCGGCACTTATGGATCGTTTGGGGCGTGGTGTTACGCTTCTCCATGGCGAAGGCGGTTATACGGGCGATCTCAAGAAAATCTTGTATTGTGTCGTAACTCGTCTTGAAGTTGATAAACTCAAAGACATCGTTGAAGAAAAAGACGATTCGGCTTTTGTGACCATTACGCCGGTACATGATATCGTCGGTGGCAGATTCAAGAAAAAAGCCATTCATTGATTTTTAAACGCATAAAAAAATACCCGCCAGAGCAGGGCGGGTATTTTTTGTGTGTATTTTTAGGAGAGAGCTTTTAAAAGCCTGTCCATAATATAACATAAATGATAATGAAAATCAATAGCAATTACAGATGATTTTCTCTTTTAGAATTTTCGTGTGAAAAATTCATTGTCTTCGAGCAAGCTGCTAAGCGTAGTGAAATTGAGACGATAGAGAAGATCAAGGACGTAAGGATTATCAAGCGGTGTTTTGTACAATGCTTTTTCTCCGTAATTATTGACTTTTTTTCGTGCTTCTTCTTTATCGATCAAGGATTTCGGACCGCCGACGCAACCGCCGACACAGCCCATTCCTTCAAAGAAGTTGGCATTGGTCTTGCCTTCGAGGAGATCGGCAATCATTTGTTTGCAATCGGGGACACCATCGGCTTGTTGTGAACGGATCGTAATGCTTCTATCCGGATGCAGGCGTTCAAGCGTATTTTTGACAGCCTGGCTGACGCCGCCGGTACGGGCATAGATTCGGCCGGCTTCGGAGGAGAAATCCTTGATTTTATCTTCCATTTGCAAGAGGTCGATTTGCAGCAGATCAAAGAGTTCACGCGTTTCCTGGAAAGTCAGTACATAGTCTACAGCGCCGGCGATATCTTTTTCGCGGGCTTCTGCCTTTTTTGCCAGACAAGGCCCGACGAATACGGTCATCGAATCTGGATGCAGAGCTTTGACCGCTCTTCCGGCAGCAATCATCGGAGATACTGTTGCTGGAACATGAGGAATCAGCTGTCCGTAGAGTTTTTTTATCATCGCCAGCCACATTGGGCAGCAACAGCTCGTGATCTGATAGTCCGTTTTGCTATGGATGTTTTGATCGAATTCCAATGCTTCACGCAAAGTCAGTATATCAGCAAAAACAGCCACTTCGATGAGTCCGTCAAAGCCGATTTTCCGGAAGGCTGTGCGCATCATGCCCGGGGTGACTTTATCGCTGAATTGACCGAGAAATGCGGGGGCAATCAAGACAAAAGCCGTTTTTTTACGCTGCTGGTCAAGAGCGTTCACGACAGCACCAGTGTCTTTACTAAGCGGGATATCGCGAATCGGAGTGCCATCTTCTTTTAAAATATCGCTTAATTGCCAGTCGGGTTCGTGGCGCTTTGGTTCAAAAAGGCAGTCGAGTTGGCTGGGATCATAGGTGAAACCTTCTTTTCCGGTGTTTTCTTTCAAAGCTTTGAGATAGAGTTCTTCAAATGTGGTCATAGTTGTTAGCTCCCTTCTAAAGAAAAAAATCTGTAGGTACATCAAGGAATACGGTTGGCTGCAAAAGCAGCTGTAAAATCTCCGTGAAGATGTAACGAGGGCTTACAAAAAACGAATTTCGAAAAACGGATATATACGGATACAATTCGCTATGGGCCCATGATGTCCTGCTGTCGCAAGTCACTGGCGAAGAATATATGCTAAGCAGGGCAAACTTAAAGATAAATTTACATTATCACAAATTGAGATTTTATTTAAAATAATTATAACATTGTGGCAGAGCGATGTCAGTATGTGAATTATTATTTTAATAGAAGCGCATTTGTGTGCAATTTGCCCAAAGAATAATTAACAGAATATTTATTTCGTTCATGTAATTGTTGCTATTCTTACAAAAAATAACTATAATTACACGTATGATATATATTAAGGAGGGGTTCTAATGAAAGATCAAAATTGTGCTTATT
>CBDTTM010000002.1:0-48335 GCA_965363355.1 uncultured Selenomonadaceae bacterium
CATTATAACACTAAGAATAAAAACATTCGATAATTTCGCTTGAACAGAACCAACACCCTTGTGAAAAATTTCATTATTGGTTTATCGAATCATCAACAATCATTTTTTTTAATTTTACATCAAAGCAACATTTTTATATTATTTAATTAACAAAATTTATACATGGAATTTTCTCAACTTTTAAAATTCTATGATAGGAGTGTTACATAATGAAGAAATCCGCTCAGCAAAGTAAGCTGTTTGGGGCAATCATCACCATTGCGGTCGTTGTCATCCTTTGGCTTATCCCTGTACCAGAAGGTTTAAAACCTGAAGCCTGGCATCTATTTGCTATTTTTATCGGCACAGTTGTCGGTTTCATCCTGCAGCCGATTGAGCTTGGCACCATCACCTTGATTGCCTTGACGCTTTGTGCCTTGACTGGCACGATGAAGTTCGCTCAGGTTTTGACCGCATTCAGCGGCGGCACCGTTTGGCTCATCGTTTCAGCTTTTATCTTGGCCAGAGCCTTCATCATCACTGGACTTGGTCGTCGTATCGCTTATTTGGCTATGCGCGCCTTCGGCAATAGCAGTTTGAAGCTCGTTTATTCGCTTGCCCTCAGCGATATGATTATCGGACCTGCAATTCCGTCCAACTCAGCACGTGCTGGCGGACTCGTCTTCCCGATCGTCCAAAGTCTGGCCCAAGCCTTTGACTCCCATCCGGGAACCACATCTAGAAAAATCGGGGCTTACCTCATGGCCTGCACATTCCATTTGGATTTAGTTGTTTCCGCCTTATTCCTCACAGCTATGGTCGGCAATCCAATTGCCGTAGGCATGGCCAAAAAAGTATTTGATATCGATATCACTTGGATTGGCTGGTTCGTCGCCGCATCTGTCCCAGGCATTTTTGCTATCTTGGCGATTCCTTATGTCCTCTATAAAGTCTATCCGCCAGAAATCAAAAAAACCCCTGAAGCGAAAATCATCGCCAATAAAGCGCTTGAAGAAATGGGTCCTATTTCTCGAAGTGAAAAAATCATGCTCTTTGTTTTCATCATGCTGCTCGGCCTTTGGTCGACAACATCGTTCACCGGACTCGATACCACGCTCATCGCTTTTATGGGTCTTTGTATCTTGCTCGTAACCCGCGTCTTGACCTGGAAAGATATCCTCACTGAGCAAAAAGCCTGGGATACTTTGATTTGGGTCGGCGGCGTCATCGTCATGTCCGACTACCTCAATAAAACCGGGTTTATTCCTTGGTTTGCCAAACTTTTGGAAAACCAGATGGTCGGCGTCAGTATGCTTACCGCCGTTGTCCTCTCGTTTGTCATTTACCTCTACAGTCATTATTTCTTTGCCAGCATGTCAGCTCACGTAACGGCAATGTATGCCGCACTGATTACCCTCGGTGTTGCGGCCGGTGCACCGCCGTTCATCTCGGCTTTCGTCGTGGCTATGGCCTCTAACATTTGCGGTTGTTTGACGCATTTTGGCACAGGCCCGGCTCCAGTATTCTTTGGAGCTGGTTATATCGACCAAAAAACCTGGTGGAAAATCGGTTTTGGCGTCTCCTTGCTGCACATCGTCATCTGGCTCGGCGTCGGCGGAGTTTGGTGGAAAGTCCTCGGCTACTGGTAAGACTCACCATTTAATAAAGCAATATTGTGAAATGTTTAAAGGAATGCTTACTATGATACAGAATATATATCATAGTAAGCATTTTTTAGGAGGTTTCATCTATGGAAGACCGCGACTGGTTAATCATCCAGGCTCTACATAAAGAAAAAAACATCACAAAAGCGGCGCAATCCCTCTACATGTCGCAGCCATCGCTTACTGCCAGACTGCAGCATATTGAAGGCGAATTCGGTGTACAACTCGTACATCGCAGCACCAAGGGCATTCAGTTCACCGCCGAAGGTGAATATCTGGTTGAATCATCCACCGCAATCGTCGGCCGCCTCAACCAAATCAAATCCGAGATACAAAGCATCAGCGAAAAAAATTCTGGAACTCTTGAAATCGGAGCATCCAACTATTTAACTTTATATACGCTGCCTGGACTGCTCAAAGAATTCAAAAAAATATATCCGCATGTCAAATTCAAGGTGACAACCGACTGGACCAAAAATATCTTTAGCTTGATTTATAATCAAAAGATACACGTCGCGTTCGTCAGCGTCGATTACGGCGGCTGTAAAGACATCCACATGCTCTACGAAGAACCTATCTGCATCGCCTCCGCTGAGCCCTTTGAACTTGCCGACCTCCCTAAGATGCCCCGCATCGAATACAAAAGCGACTATCTGCTAAAAACCCAGCTCGATAAATGGTGGAGAGAAAACTTCGCTCAGCCGCCCCAAACCAGCATGATGGTCGACAAACTCGAAAACTGCAAAGAAATGGTCTGCCATGGCCTCGGCTATGCCTTGCTGCCTTCAAGAATCATCAGCGGCACGAACCTGCATAAAAAAATCATCACCAGCAAAGATGGCCAGCCCATCCTCCGAAAAACCTGGATGATCAGCAACGAAGCATCACTAGCACTTCCACTAGTCCGCCTCTTTGTTGACTTTGTTAAGAAGACTAAATTCTGAAACTTTCTATAAAAGAAAACTCTCCCGTAGCAGTTCACCTATCAATCTACTACTGGAGAGTTTTTATTTGCAAAAATCACGTTGCTCAAAATTGTGCAATACATAATCATTTTCAGTAGAACCAGCAACATTCAATTTCTGCTCATATTAGGACTTATGCCAACTCTTTCGGCATAAGTCCTATTGTCATTTATTGTCACTTCCTATAGAATAGGATATTGTTGCTCTTAATCATATCAGCACTTTTACCAAAATACCGTTTATTCTAAAGGAATCTTCTAGTTTTACATAATAAAACAAGTCTATTTTCGAGCAACGTTCTTATTACATAAAAATAATTACCAACATAATCTGCTGCCTTTTGAATAACCGGTAAACAAAAACTATACATATAGAGGAGATATTTAATTTTGAGCCAAGAAAAACGTACTATCGATTTAAAAAACATCCAACTGAAAGACATCATCGACATGGATTTTTTGCAATCCTTCCAGGATGATTTTGCTACAGGTGTAGGCATTGCTAGTGTGACAGTAGATGCCAATGGAACACCTATCACGAAACCAAGCCAATATACGCGCTTTTGTATGGATTACGTGCATTCGACTGAAATCGGCGATAATCGCTGTGCCAACTGCCATCATCAAGGTGGAATCGATGCCACAAATTCCGGTAAACCTGTAATCTATGAGTGCCATGCTGGCCTTATTGATTTTGCCGCTCCAATTATTTTAGAAGGATATCACATCGGCACTATTCTTGGCGGACAAGTATTGACACATCCTGTAGATGAGTCAAAATGTGCAAAGATCGCCCAAGAAATTGGCGTTGACAAAACTGGCCTTCTTTCTGCCGCCAAAGAAGTACATATCTTAGAAAAAGAACGTATCGAAGCCGCAGCCAACTTGCTTTTCAAAGTTGCCAACAGTATGTCCAAAGATGCCTACCAGAAAATGAAACTGCAAAACGCTTCCGAAACCCTAAACGATGGCATCAGCCAAATTTCCGCAACAATGGAAGAACTCGCGGCTTCCGCCTCAACAGTTGCCGATACACAAACCAATTTAAATAAAGAAATCAAAAACGTAAATGCGGTCACCGGAAAAATCAACGAAGTCATGGATTTCATCAAAGACATTGCTGACGAAACTAGACTGCTTGGCTTAAATGCTGCTATTGAAGCCGCCAGAGCTGGTGAAGCCGGTTTGGGGTTTGGCGTCGTCGCTCAAGAAATCCGTAAACTATCCGCCGACTCCAAAAAGACCGTCGGTGAAATCAAAGAACTCACAACCTTGATTAGAGACTCCGTAGATAAGACCGTAAGCATGGGTAATGACACCACTGAAACCATCGAACAACAGGCCGCTGCGATTGAAGAAGTGACCGCCAGCGTAGAAGAAATCCATAGCCTCACCGATCAGTTGAATATGCTGGCACTGGAAAAATAAAAAGAAAGAAGGAATCCTCATTATGGCAAGCCGGCAATTCGTCGTTTTTACAATAGATGAACAAGAATATGGCATAGAAGTTTTAAGTGTCAACGGAATTTTGCGTTCCAAAAAATTTTCACTCCAAAAGGTTCCGGGGCTTCCAGCCTCGATTGAAGGCATCATCAACCTTCGCGGTGAAGTAAAATATCTTTGCAATTTACGAAATAGATTTGATTTAGAAAAAAAGCCCATTCCTGAAGAAGGCAAATTTATTATGCTAAATGCCAACACATCCGCTATGGGATGGATCGTTGATGAAGTCACCGATATTGTTCGCATTGACGATAACGAACTCGAGACCATGCCACAAAATATAAATTCAACAGAGAATAACTTTGTTGAAAGCATTGGCAAAATTGGCGAGCGGTTGATCATCATCTTAAACACCGAAACACTTTCCGACCAAGGCATTTTGTCCTCACTACCAAATATTTCAACGCTTTCTGCTTAAATAGAAAAATCCTTATAGGCTCTTTTCGCAAAGAATCTATAAGGATTTTTTTCAAACACCTTGTAAATTTTGTAAAATAGGTGTAGACTGAATACGTAATTTAGATACAAACCACGGGGACGTAGCTCAGCTGGGAGAGCACCAGGTTCGCAATCTGGGGGTCGAGAGTTCAATCCTCTTCGTCTCCACCATGGATTTTCTAATTCAATAGCAAATATTTAAGGCTTAGCGATTTTTCGCTAAGCCTTTTTGGTGTTGGCAAGGTTGTTACTCAGTTTGCATTATTTAATAGTTCATATCAAACACAAAAAATTTTTAACAAAATATATTTGCAAACTCAATCTTTCCCTTCCAATAAATCCGGTCCATACTTATTATCGCCTTGTGTTCCCTTCGCAAAAAGAATATATAATCCACCGATAATATTTACATAGGGAACAAACAATATTAATGTCAACCACCCTGATTTATCCAAATCATGACAGCGACGAATTGCCAGCATAACAGTCCCTATACAGATAAAAATATATCCAACTACACCTATTGCGCCAAAGAGGAATGATATGACGCCACTGGCAACTGCGGCAATACCACCAAAAATTAGGAGAAAAACAAAACATACTACACTTAAAATAAGTCCACGTTGAAAATACGCCCACCTATTTAATCGACCTTGATACGTATAAAATTCACGTTTGATTTTTTCCTGCAATATCTTTTCTCTGCTTTTATTTTCCCAACGGCTTTGCTGTAAACTACTTGAATCTACCCTTGGTTTAGTAAGAGATACTGCCGAGGCTTGAATATTACTATCAGTATTCTTCACCCTATCAATTTCTGCCCCGCAAGCTGCGCAAAATTTCGCATTTTCCTCAAGCTGCCCTCCACAATTCCGACAAAAATTATTTGTTTCCACAATGATTCCTCCCTACCTATTTTTCTTTGTTGATTGCCTTCTGTGCTTGTTCCATAAATTCCTGCACATATGGATATTCTGTTGATTCATTATGCAGTTCTGAAAAATCATTCAACGCCGTTTCATACTCGCCTTCACTAAAATCTGTCACTGCAATTTGATAACGCTGCCTCAATTCACTCTTTTCCGGCACAACATCTATTTCTTGTAAAAATTCCTTAACAATGCTTACCGGTATGGCAAAATTCATCCCTTGCACCATACTACCCTGTTCATCCGCACTACCAAAGGTCACCACCCCTATAACTTTCCCCTTATCATCAAATACCGGACCACCGCTATTCCCATGGGTAATCGCTGCATCGACTTGCAAAACATCCCATTTATCCGGCATTGATTTTCGCGCACTAACCATCCCCGCAGTGAATGTCGACTCTAATTTTGCGTCTTGCGCTAAAATCTGGTTGAAAGTTGCCGCGCCAGGGTAACCTAATACAAAAATTTTATCACCAGCATTCGATTCTGAATCATTCCCCAGTTGAACTGTTGGCAATTTCGTCTTCTCGGCTTTTAAGATGGCAATATCCTTTCCAGGTGCAGCCTTTCCTTGTTTCTTAATTTGACAAGAGAAGCCCTGCTCTAGCTTGCGCATTCCTAAATTTGCATAAATCTGCTGTTTTACGTTATGCACCTCTACATGCTTTGCATAAAACTGAACGATCACTCGCTGCAATTTATCCGAGTTAGCCACTGAAAGTGTATACCCGTTTCTGCTCAACTCATTTTGAAATCCCTGCATATTCTTTTTTATGATCTGCTGTAGCCCATCTTCTACTAAAATTTCCTTTAATTTCTCTTCCGAAGATGCAACCACATGTGCATTTGTCACAATGTATCCATCTTCTGTGACAATAAACCCTGAGCCCATACAGCCGGCTTTTACATCTTGATTAATAACATGCGCCGACGATACTAAATAAAGTGAAGGGTTTTTAAGAATTTCTTCGACGTAAGCCTCAAACACTTCCTGTTGGTTTTTAAAACGCCCTTGTTGCATTTGCTGCGAAAGTTGTTGCAACAATTTTTGACTCTGCACTTGTGATATCATAAAATCCGGAACAGATATCTGTGCCGAATAAACATTTGTAATCAAAACAACACCTGGCTTGTTTACATCCGCAATCATTCGTGGCGCCATTGCACTATTATCTTCTCCGCCATCATCACAACCGGCCACTATCAAAAGCGTCAAATTCAAGAAAATCAGCATTATCCAGCGAAAAATATTCTTTTTTTGCCGCCTCGCCAAACGTATCATCTCCCGACCGCATTTACTGATAAAGCCAATGTATATTGTCCGCTGTCACATCAAATTCATTGAAGTTTTTATTGGGCGCACTATTCTGAATGATAAGTTGTCGTGGATTTTTTCCACCTGGTACCAATAATCCCGGCATATACATATTCGAAAAATTCACCTGTTCATCCTGCACTACCGATTCCCCATCCAGCGAAAGATTGACATGCACGACCATGCTGTCTACCTTTACAATCGGATTTGGCGATCCGTTATAAAAATAGCCACTAACTACCAAATCATTTCCCTGCACACTTGCATTTGTTGTAATCCAGACCAGCTCATTCGTATTCATTATTTGTTGATTTTTCTCACTCAATTGCTTACGGAAAGCAACTGCCTTCGCAATCGCTGCTGCCCTAGCTTGCCGTTCCAGCTCCGCTTTTCGTGCAGAATCAAGCGCTTTTTTCCGGTCTACATATTTATTCAAATCTTCGGCTATAGCCCCAAGTTGGAATGCTGCCGGAAAATCTGTATGTTCAATAGAAATCCCCCCTGCATTTTGCATCAGCTCTATGGCATTATCATGAACACGCTTAATTGTTGCCGAGCTTTCCTGTGCTAATGGATCTCTTAGTACTGAATCCACATCCTGCAAGATATTCCGCTCTAACAAAAGCATTTCAAGCAATACACTATTTTCTTCCTTATATTTACTGTTACCATGCATGCCTTTTAACTCTTTTTGAATATTTTCCAGATTGCTTTGCCCTTTTTTCAACCGGTCTAGATAGTTTTTAGTGTCTTCTGACTCAGTGTCACCATTCAAGCCCTTGATGTCTTTAACCGCTGACTGCACATCTAAAACGATTTTCTGTGCATCTTCACATTTCGCAATGTATCGTTCTTCACTTCCAGAGATATAAGCATACAACCCTACAACAGCTAAAAAAAGCCCGACTGCCACCGCGGCCAAATATTTTATCGTATTGTTCTGCTTCCTGGCCTCATTCACACCACAGCCCGGCGCAACTTCTAAATCCTGCGCAGACGGAAACACTTGCGTATTCTGTAACAGCGGCGCTTCCATCGTTTTTTGCGGCAAAACATCTTCTCGTTTTTTTCCACAGTTCGCACAAAAATTCTGCCGGTTCGCTGTGCCGCAACTGCAGAACCATTCTTCCTTCTTATCTTCCAAAATATAGTCCCTCCACTCAACTCATAGTAAATGTCGAAGTTTCGTCATTACAATGCGTTTTACGGATGCATCAATTCTCTCCTGGCTTATATCTCCATTTTGCAGGGCTTTTAGCAACCCATTGTATACAGCTGTCTCATGCTCATATTCATGGCAAACCAGAACAATATCCGCCCCCGCATCAACTGCCCGTACACCAAGTTCATTAAAATCATAATGCTTGGCTACTGCACCCATTTCCATATCATCCGTAATAATCAGCCCTTGATATTTCATATCTTCACGCAGAATGCCCGTCATAATTTTTCTTGACAGACTAGCCGGATATTGCTCATCAAGCGATGGATAATTGAGATGTGAAACCATGATAAAATAATTAGCCGGATCCTTTTCATCAATGATTGCTCGAAAGGGAACAAAATCCTCCGTTTCTAAAAGCTTCCGTTCCGCCTCGATTTTGTAGGCATCAATATGAGAATCCATCTGACCTTTTCCAATCCCGGGAAAATGTTTTAAACTATATATCATGTTTTCCTGTTCATACCCATTTGCTGCTGAACGCACAAATTCAGTGACCATATCCACATCCCGACTATATGACCGATTATCATTCGATCCTACATCGGCAACCGGAGCAAAATTCACATTAATCCCCATTGTTTTTAGTTCTTGCGCTGTTTTTACCGCCCAATTTTGCGCAACCGCCGAATCGCCGGTGCGGCCTAATGCAAGCTGGGCCGGAGGCGGTGTTAAGCTGTTCGCCATACGCACAACATCACCGCCTTCTTCATCAACAGCAATAAATAATGGCACTTTTTCTGCAGCATCTTCTTGTAGGCGGTGCGTAAGTTCTTTGACCTGTTCCTTTGATTCCATATTTCGATCAAACAACACAATACCACCCATATGATACTCATGCAACATATAAAGACTATCCGCATTTACATCTTTGCCCTTTATTCCAATCATCATCATTTGTCCAATTTTTTCAGCCGGTGACATTGCAGCAACAATTTTATCGACTTTCTCATCAATTGTAAGCGGTTTTTCCATCTCCAATGATTTGGACTTGTCTTCCGCAATTTTTTTGACTGTTTCTTTTGACATGAGACCACTCGCATAGAGTCCGCCGCCCACTATTGCCAAGAAAAAAAGCATTGCTGCCGCTAGGCAAAATATTCTAGTCTTTTTATTTGCTACATTCATTCAAAATTTTCCCCCTGCTTTTTGGCCGAAATTTCACTAATCCGCCAATCACCATTTTCACGGACCATAACTGCTGTGCCCGTAAAAGTTTGAACTTTTATTCGATTGCCATTTTTATCCTTCGACCGCAGCCCATAGGAAAGTGTTACCGCATTCTCATTCGAAGAAACAACCTGCAGATTTGTTATTGTACTGGAAATCGTTGTCTGATATCCCGAAGCATAACTGCCATAATCTCCCATCTGTGACTGACAGCTTGATGACAGGCAATTATATGCGTCCCTCAATCGCTTATTGCTTATTGCCTGATGATAACTAGCAAACTTAGTCCTAGCTCCGGCAACATCAACGACAGTTTGTCCCTGACCGGATGGTTTTACTGTATCTTCCTTCTCCGGAATACGCACACTGATATATTTCACTTTGTTATCTGATTTATTTACAGCAAACCGTAGCAAACCTTTTTCCCCAGACAGCGCTGTAAATGTATATTCATAAAGATCTTGGTTGTCATACTCCGATTTTTCGTAATCCTTGCCATATACATCGAATACTTTTTGCAGCGCAACTCCTTCAGAAAGTTCGCGTTTTGTTTTTACCGAGGATCCGTCGGATATAAGCGAAACAACTTTGCCATCAGCCACAACCACTGTCATTCCATCATATTTGTAATACACATACCCTTTATCTTTTGTTTCTTGCTTCTTTTCTGCACCAAGAATCTCGTGAACCTTATCCAAACTATACCCTAGAGAGATTCCACCCAATGATAACTCCGATTCGACCGCCGGTATTTTTTTAGCCGTGCTCTGCCCGATTGGGCTAAACGAAGCTTTGCCATTTGCCGGATTCATGAATTCTTTTATAATAAAAAACAAAAAACCTGCCGCCAACAGAACAATAATACCTATTAAAATCTGTTTTGTCTTCACATTACCCATGGCTTGATTGCTATTTAGAGTCTTTTCAATATAAGCACTCGTCCCTGGATTCTGTTGTGGAATCGGCGGTGCTTCTATTGTTTCCATCCTAGGCTTGGAATATCCCGCCGAAGATTGTTCCCCTTGCATATTACCGCAAGCAATGCAATATCGCCCTTTATTTTCCTGCCCGCAAGTACATAACCAAGTTGACGGCTCTGTATCCACTGTTTTGTGCTGAAGACTGTCTTTACTTTCTCCACAAGAAATACAAAACTTACCGGAATTTTTTTGCCCGCAGCGACAAATCCATGAATGTTCTATATCTGCAATGTCATTCAATGATGCCCGCTCTGTTTCCGACACCACAGATTCTTTTTCTTCAACAGCTACAGCCGCCTCTATTTCCGCAACAGGATCTTCTATTTCCACTTCTTTTTTATCCCAATTCAAAGCATAAACAAAAGCTTCTACAACATCGCGAGCTCGTTTTTCCTGCACACCATCTTGTGCCAAGATCTTCATGACCATTTGTTTCGCTTCGGCTTTTTTTTCATCATCCTCCTCATTTGCAGCCAAGAAAATTTCTCCAACATTTTTCTGTAAAGCATTCGTAATCGGCTTCATATCCCGGGTTAAAGCACCCGGGACCTCATTTTCCAATCGTGTAACCAATTCATCACGGCTATTTAAGACGTTTTTATCCTGCACTAGAATAGATTTTAAGATTTCCGGCACAGAAATTTTTTTCTTTTCCTCCATAACAATATCCCTTTCTATCCATAAAGATTCAGCTCAGCCGAATCTTGCCCGGCTTCAATATATTCCAATGACCATTCAAATACGAAAACTCTGCAGGCTGTAAGGCTTCAATATGTTCATAGGATCCCTCCTGATAATTTGATCTGAAGGCCTCTTTCATTCCACCAGTACCATGAAGCTGCGATTCATATGTCCCCTTAGGATTTGGCACAACATAATAAAGTTCTTGATTTGCCAATTTCATCGCCCAATATTTTCCTCCGGCTGTTGTTTCTGCATCTAAAAACACCGGATCTACATTAGGTTGACGCATACGTTCATCATAATTCACACATGAAAATGCTTTAATCTTATATTTTGCAATAAACTCCATTCTAACCTTTTTATCCTCAAATCCAGATAAATTCATAGATGATAAGCTATTATAATTCTCTAAAAACAGAGCCAACGAACGACTTTGATGCGTTATTTCATGCGCTGCTTCTACTTTTCGATTTGCTCCAACCATTTTAGAAGACGCTGCCTGTGTTTCATTTCTCACAGGTAATTCTTGTCGTTTCGCTTCCACCTTTGCTTGCATTCCTGCACCAATAATACCAAGCTTATCCTCCAGCTGTTGATGAAACTGCTGTACTGAACTTCGAAATTCCTGCAGTTCCAGCTCCAGACGTTCTATTTTTTTCTCTTCAAAATTCACTTTCTTCTTTGAAGCACATTTTTGGCAAGCTATATAAATCATGATAATCAACAACACTAGAATAATGCATATCACAATAAGCATACATACCAAAAAATCCGTTGTCTGTAGTCCACCGAAAATCCCCGTTTCAGCTTCAAGAACTGTGTTTTCCACATTCTGTCCTGACGCTAAGGCTGTCTTTATTGCCCCGCCCCATAATGCAGTCACAATGCTATAAAACACCTGACGTCGTAATTTTTGATTAATCATTTGCCAGCATCTCCATCATTTTTTTCATTGCCAAAACAAAGACTGGCTCCACATGGATTTCCTTGGCATCTTTGCCCTTTTCTGCAACATAATAGTTATACACACGTTTTTTAATCTCGCTCTTCTGTTCATCAGTAAGCACTATACCATTAAGCCATACGCTCTTCCGATTATTATTGAACGCTTCCATAAAATGCTGTATTTCTTTCAGCTCTCCTATCTCGATCCCTGCCGCGATATCACGAGCTGAAATAAACTCATCCTTACTTCGCGTTTCACCATGAATGGTATAAGCTTCTCCACTCAAGGTGGAACTTAGGACATATTCATCCTCTGTGTCACCAAAAAGACTTTCTTGCATGCTTTCTTCATCAAAAAGTCGGTGACGTGGTCTTTCCTCAATCATGCCACTGGCTACCTCAATTTTGGGTGTATGACTCAGATAAATATCAAAGTTATAAGCGTCCTCAAAACCTGATGCTTCCAGCAACATCTTTTTCAACACGCGCATGCGCACACTACTACTGTCAAAAAGCCCCCCGCCTGTCAGCCAGTAAAAAATCCGTGACCCATTGCCGCCCACGTAAATGTCCGGAACATGATCTTCTGCATAGAGACCTTTTTCCCTCAATTTTGCCAGAATCGTGCCCACATAATAAAAAATTCCGGCCATAGCAAGCTGTGATTTCTCCAACACGCATTTGACTTCCTCATTACCGGTAAGATTCGCTAGAGTTTCCAAATACATATCACTGTGTTCACGCATATCAGCATCAAGAATCGCTGTTGTTTGTTCTAGAGTAGCATCGTCAAATTTAAGCTCTGTGTTAAAGAAATTTTGATATTGACTGTAAATTGCCTTAAACAGGTAGCGTCCAGCAAAACGAATCGAAGAATGATAAATAATACGCCCCGGCCTGCCGCTGACAATCGAGATATCCGTTGTGCCTGCACCAATATCCAAACAAATTGCTCCATCGCCAAAATTCGTGTCGTTGTTGTTTAGCCGATTGAAATGCAACGCCGTTGCCACGCTTTCAAGCTGCGTATCCAGAAAACTTGGTGATGCATTAAAGCCCGTATCCGCACTAGCATTCACAATAGCCTTCAAGCACATTTTGCGAAAAGATTCTCGCTCCTCATCCGAAAAAGCCGCTGGATAGGAAAAGTTCCATTTGATTTCCGCAGCGCCCACCAGTGCTGCTTCCGCCGCACTCTGCATGCAAATCTGTTCCAGATAGGAAGTGGCTTTATAACGACCTGTATCATCCGCCTGCCATTTAAGATTTGCATCAATTTTATTTCCAAGCTCTACAAATTTTTCTCTCCGTTCTATAGTTAATGGGAAAATATGCCCGTCCAGCAATGGCAATATCGCATCATGCGTTTTCTTTGTATTGAGTAAATGAAAAATACTCAAAAACGATCCATTTTTCTGATCGGTAGTTGCCGGAATAAAGTTCGAATATGTGTTATTTCGTGCCGCTCCACTTTCCGTTACAGGAAAAAGATGGGATGCAAATGCCAACGGCTTCGGATTGCTATTATTATCCTTATAGTAAATCATTGTACTCGAAGTTCCGAAATCAATGCCAACCTGCCATTTACTCAAATCATTAACCTCTACAAGCGGCGGCGGTGCCAGAAGCAGCATACCAGTTTCGACAGCTTCGCTGCGTACATTTCCCTGGATAGAGCCGTTGACTGTGCAGAGCAAAACTTCCGGGAAAGCCTGCATTTTCGCTGTATACTGGTTGGCCAGTCCATTTTTCGGTATATCTTCCGCCATTGGCGTTCCATACGTCCATGGCATAACATAGAAAAAGTCCTTGCCGATTTCTTCTTTTTTTCCGTTTTGAGCTTCCGTATTTTCATAATACAAATAATATTTCTTCCAACCCATCCGGCGAATATTGGGCCAAATTTCAATGACCGGAATATTTTTCTGCAAATAGATAATATCTTTCTTCGGATATCGCTTAATATAATCATAGGCCCGCTGGCCTCCACTGCCACCAGATAAAGGAAAAGCAAAATGAACTAAAATCTCATCTTGAGCATCTTCTATGGTCAAGCGATCTGCAACATCAGACGGCGAGAAATATTCGAGGATTTCCTGTCGAAGCGGCATAATCACACTTAGATCATCACCTGCCAGCAATTCTTCGCCCCGCACTCGTAGCGTATTCTTCAATGCCTTGCCTGGTTCCATAACCGCCATATATTCCGTAAAGAAATCCTCCGGTCGCCGGAATTCAGTATTTTTGAGCAATACCATTCCTAATTGGGAATATCCATTTTCCAGACTATCCTCTGTAATATCGTTAGCGGTTATCCCGGACCAGACCAGTAGCTGAGTCAATGGTACATTCCATTCCGCCGCCACATCCTGGAGCATCCCCGGTGAAACAAGCAAAATTTGCTTATCCGGTTGACGATCTGGCGATGCAACCAATCGGACGGCAGAGTCATCAGCACTGGCAACCTTTGCCTGAACTGATGTATCGAGATAACGGAAGATACCGGCATTCATCTTAAGTCGACCTGTATTATAATGACAATTCATGATGAGTTGACGTCCATTATATTGGCGGCTGATATCACGGCAGTAATCCTCAATGCGTTCAAGTGTCATAAGAAAAGGTTCATTGTCCACCTTATTCTTTACATGCACATTCAAATTCGCTCTCAAGTTCTGCAGCCAGCTATACAACGCACTGAGATCTTCTTCTGTAAGATAAGGAATAGGGTTTACGAGATATGTACCATCAGCGCTCCATGGCTGGGGCAGCATCCCTTCAAAAGCATTTGCATAATCTGCTGCAGCGGCTAACAACGTCGTTGGCGAAGACATCGCAATCGGAATTTCCTGATAAAAGATAACATACATCGTGCTCCATGTCGTATCTTCACTAATGGATTTTTGTGGCGCGAGGCTGTGCAGAATACGCTCAATTCCATTTGCTGCGGCATCTGCCATGCCAATACGGACTTCTTCTACCTTTATATTCAAGTGTTTAATATCACTAAGTGCAAGCATCGCCAACAGGCTGCGCCATTCACCTTCCACCCGTTTATGCAAACCTTGTACAAATTGTTGTTCCGCGCTGTTTTGTTTATCAAACAAAGCCATTTCAAAGAGCAAGGGCCGTGCCCATACATCAGGAATCGAATCGATAGTGCCAACATCTGCAATATCGCCGCTTACAGCTAAGCTCTTTATTAAGCTGTCTAAAAAGTCGTAGGTTTCATCCTCCCAAATACTTACCTTATCAGGAGTAACTGCTGAATTTTCTTTTAGTTTCGGTAATAGGGGAAAATATTGATTTGCCATGCCATCCTTGCCTCCTTATCGTTTTTCACAACAATCATACAATACACGCAGAAATTTTCCAAAGCCATCAGCATACTCATTCCTACAGCCAGATTCCGACAAACGATACCAAAGTTCATGAATGGTAACGCCACTTTCCTCACCTGTAATACAGTTAGCAAATAAGTCTGCATTAATTTTTGCCGGATTGATGCTGGCAATTGTCATTGGATGAAGTAAATCTATATTACGTGCATGCTGTTCTCTACCTTCGAGTTGAAGAAGCCACCGAACAAAGCATTCTGTATACTCCTCAAAGTTCTTCACTTCAAGGGTATCAATATTCAACCCTTCTAAATAATCAATAAACCATGGATATTGGTATCCTTTCACTCGTCCAGAGCTCAACTGCTTCAACACCGGTTTTATTAAATGAACATAGGAAAACACAAAACGAATATACTGAGCAAGTCGCTCTTTCTGGGGCACTGTGATTTGCTGACCATTTTCTTCCTTGAGGACAATATTCGGCAAATCACTCCAACTAAATCGACTATCTTCTGCATGCGTGATATAAGAACACTGCTTCAGTTTATGAACATCGCTTTGAAAGAAATCAATGGCAGCAAGAGCGCCATAAAAATCAACAATATGCGCATTGTTTTCCTGACTGGAAGAACCGACACTGAACTTTTGTACCGGCGCGAGAATATTGTCGCCAATGAAATACATTGCATGATAAATATCTTCTTCTTTGTTTTTCACGGAATAATATTTCAAAGCAGCCTGTGTGCTGGTGAGAAAATTCTCTGAAGACGCATACACCTGTCCGGAAAAAGCATCTGTTTTTGCTGGAGAAAAAGAAAAATACGGCAAAATAAGACCTCCACCAAGCAGAACTTTCCCTTCTTCATAAAGCGTTTTAAAAGTTCGCTGCAGGAGTTTTGCAATGGTCGGCATTCCAGCCGCTCCCGTCCCACCAAAAACTGATCCCGTCAAAAAAATCTTTGCAACTGACCCTGTTTTTGCATCCTGATTGACCAATAACTTGAAATGCTTCCATGGCTCTGCATCACCAGTTGCTGTGCCATCGGCATCATGCAAAGCTACTTTTTTTGCCATAACAGCAGCGCCAATAGACGGGTGCCCACGAAACCCCTCATTTAGTAAAGTGCTACGTTCTTTTTTTGTATAGAGGACCTCATATAAATCACCAATTGGTGTGCCTTTATATGCCTGATAAGACATTACATCATCCAAACATTTATCGTGTTCTGTTGGATTCCAAACAAAAGGGTTAGCCAACTCTACCTTCGTCTTAAAAAGCGGTGTATGTGAACCTGTCTGGAATTTTTGAAAACTATCATAACAGTGCAGGGCCGCACTACTGCGGGCAAGATTCCCGTTTCCTACATCAGGGTCTATTGCCATGACATACAATTTTTCCTCTGTCGGAAACATCCCTGCCGCACATAAATGCGTTAAGGATTCCAACACCTTGGCCCCAGAACCGCCAATTGATATAAAATAAAAACTCATTCTTTCAAGCTCCTTTTCTTGTATTTAGCTGCACGAATAGATTTAGCACCTATTGGTGTATATTTATAGCAAGCCGGCGTCGCGATAATACTGCTGGCATAATACCCAAGGATCCCAAACAACACGAGAAACAAAATGTAAATCGTTACATCTATTTTTAAAATCGAATCACTTCGCACATAAAAAAACGGAACAACCATACAGCTTACTAAATTTAATAGTCCAATGACAACCCAAATTGTTCGCTTGCCGACAAAAACAGGATACGTGATTTTCAAAAAGAAACGTGCTGAAAAATACCAAACAAAAGTGATACAACAAGAAACCAAGCCCATGGTACGAACTAATGCAATATAGTGATCCTTCCATTGCCCAAGTGTCACCCCACCCGCCTTTAAAAAAGTTTTCGCAAGTCCTGTCCCAGCAAAATAGGCAATCATGCTTAATATCAAAAACATCGCTAAAATAACTATAATTTCCAAAATTGTTCTTTTATTCCTATCCATAAAAACACTCCTTTATCTCTTCTTGTGGAAACCTACTTACTGACTACTAACGTAATATTCGCTAATGACGGCTTTGCTGCATCCAGCGCTGATTCTTTCAATGATTGAACAAGATCCATGAAATTTATTGTCTTAGAGCCATCAAATTGCTCCGGCGTCACCCCTGCCGGATTTTCCATATTCCAATTTCTTACCCAATCCGGCAAAGTAAAACCGTTATAACTCGGTTCAACCACTGCATGAATAAGATTGATGCTATCCTTCCTCAATGTTTTTTCCGGTGTAAAGCTCATCGTTAATAAATAATCATCCGGTCGTTCGTTGTCTTCTTTAATTTGAAAATTTAAATCTCCGTCCATTTCTGTCGGCTGCCATACTCCATCACTTAAGACTTGCGCTTGTATTGATGTCTTTAATTTCCCCATATCCACCTTGCACCCATCGATAACCGGCTTATATGTAAATCTTGTCATAATCATTGCCTGATCACCGTAATCATCAATCCCAAATTCCTTCATGCGCTTATCCGCAATGTTCAGCTTTTCATCGGCAAAAACATTCTTACTATCCACAATTTCCATTGTTGCTAAAGTAGGCACTTGATCCATCAAATTTTCTGACAAAAGCAGATACTGTGTTTCATTACTAGCTGCATTTTTATCCTTCCATCGCTGTAAAAACTCTTTTACATCATTTTCATGTCCAAGAATCATCATGTAAAATGGTCTGTATTTGTTGCTATCCGCACCGCTATTATAATTAAATTTCATATTATCTAACCCAACATCAAATATGTCACCATTAAATGGGTTTTTTATTCCGACAATTGCAACAGCTAAATGTTGCGCAAAATATTTCTCTTTAATTTTTTTTGCTACATTGCTCCAATCCGAATTACTTTCAAACAAGTCCGTAACAACAATTGATAAATGATCCGAGTCCGTGCTGTCAATTACAGTATGTATAGCCGTAACTGTTTCATTATAAAAACTCGCTTCACTAAATTTCCGATGTTCTCGGCCTTCCAATGGTTGAACGGTTTCACCAAATCGAAAAAATTTTGTATCGCCCATAGAATTTCCCACATCTTCTAAACGATCAGGTAAATTACGATATGCATTTCCCGATGCAATAGTTGTGTAACCCTGCATTGAATAAGTTGCATCCCAATAAACATCGACGTTTACCTTTTCCTTTTTTATATCCTGCTGAGCAAAAATACTTGGCACAATTATATTGTTTGCCGACTCGGAAAGTCCACATCCTGTCAACTGAAGCCCTATTAATATGAAAAATAGTACACCAATATATGAAACCCATTTCCATTTCATCATAAAATCTCTCCGTTCCAATTCATTCAAATTTTATATGTAAACAAAAAAGACTGGGTACTATAACACTCATCATGCTTATAGTATCCAGCCTTTTATTTTGCCCCTTTATTTAAAGAAACATCCAAAGCCCCCAAAAATAACATATGATAACACTCCTTGTTATTATACTAAATCCTTTTATTTCAATAATTTTTTGCTTCAACTGCGTACATATTATATTATTTTACACAAATCATAAATATCCTTCTCAATTTTCATGAAATTTTCATATTCATGTATTTTTTATAACAAACTAATATAAACTTCACCTAGACGGCAATAATAACTTGATCAAAGCCGAATTTTATAATGTTTATTAACAGAAATTCATCTGCATTAATAATTTATTTATAATTTTAAACAGAAAACTACATATAATAAATGTTTTTCAGTTTGTAAAACAAAAAAAATATCATCATTCATCGTTTTTGGTATATAATTAATATATATACTAAAAAGGAGAGTGGTTTCATGCTGGCTCGCGATTTTTACTTAAACCAAATTATTAAACATAAAGATACAGAATTCATCAAAATCCTCACCGGTATCCGTCGTTGTGGAAAATCTAGTTTGTTTCTCTTATACAAAGACCATCTGCTGCAATACGGGATTACTAACGAACAAATCATCGAAATCAACTACGAAAAATTTCAATTTGATGATTTGCGCCAACCACAGGCATTACACGCTTATATTCAAAAACAAATTACTGATCCTGAAAAAAAATACTATCTGTTCGTGGACGAAGTCCAGGAACTCCATGAATGGGCTAAAGTGATAAACAGTCTGCGCGTAAGTTTTCCTCTTGATATTTATGTAACCGGCTCAAATTCACGTATTTTTTCTGGCGAATATCTGACCTACATCAGTGGGCGTTATGTAGAAATCAAAGTTTTTCCGCTCTCTTTTATGGAGTTCATGCAATTTCGCAATCTTCGCCTCGAAGAAAAAGAACCTGCATTCAATGAATATCTTCGTATTGGCTCTTTCCCCGCTACAGCTTTAACAATAAACAATGAACTCATTGAAAGCATCAATGCCGGCCTATTTGATTCCATTTTCAGCCGCGATATTATTTTACGTGGTAAACTTAGAGATGAAGGAAATTTTTATAAAGTGGCAAAGTTTGTGCTTGATAATATTGGCAACCAGCTTTCCGCCAACGCCATCGCCAATACGTTAAAATCACAGGGACATCGCATATCTGTTGATGCCGTAGACAATTATCTCACCCTCATGTGCAATGCTTTTCTACTCTACCAATGTGAGCGCTATGACATCCGTGGCAAAGAACGGCTGCGCACAAATGGGAAATATTATGTCGCCGATGTTGGCTTACGCAACCAATTGCTGGGATATCGAACCGGAAACATGGGGCATATTATAGAAAACATCGTTTTCCTCGAGTTAAAACGCCGCGGTTATGAAATCAGCGTCGGCAAATATAACACCCTTGAAATTGATTTCGTTGCCATAAAAGGGCCTGATAAAAAATACATTCAAGTTGCTTTAAGTGCTTTGGAAGAAACTGTCCTGCAAAGAGAGCTTGCTCCCTTCTATGAAGTTAAAGACAACTACCCTAAACTCCTCATTACAATGGACACACTTGACTTATCCCAGGATGGCTTTGAGCATTTAAATCTCCTCGATTTTCTCTTGAATAAAAAACGCTTGTAAAATATGTGCTTACGCTTCGTCTTCACCATGGATTTTTAATTCAACATCAAAAATTAAAGGCCTAGCGATTTTTCGCTAAGCCTTTTTGGTTTTTTTAAAATCTATATTTATGATTTTTTCTGATGCTTTTTCAAGTACACTACATTATCGCCCTGTTTCTTTAATGGCATATTTTTTGCTTTTTTGGCGGCGATTTCTTCCGGTGTGAAGCCACGATTCATTAAGGTTCTCGTATGCCAGCCCAGCATATTTATTTTTTCCATAAACAAGGAATCTTGTGCCATAGTCATCTTTGTCGAATGGCTATTTAATTGCAAAAATGAATATATATCTGCCGGCAGCATTCCATAGGCCAGCAAATGTTCGATTTCATGGCTCATTGCCAATGCAGCTTCCTTCTTATCGAAAGTATCTTCAAGAAAATCGACAAGTTTATCGAAAACCAGGGGATTGCTAACCACCGGGTTCTCTTGAAGAGTAAACACCTCTTCTTGCGATGGCAAATAAAATTCTACGTCACCTTGCATCTGCAAAATATCAGAAGCATTTGCTTCAAGCTCAACTGCACAAATTCCCTTTTCTTGTAAAATAAAATCCTTACATACTAAAGGAATGCTTTTTAAAAGTCCCAAAAGATCATCCTGAACAACATCGAATTCTTCATGAATATTGATCATATCCAGCAATACTGAAAACGGTGTGATTCCATATAACATATTGGCGGCATTTATGCAGGCAAGAATCCATTGCTGGCGCTCCCGTTTCTGTAAAAAACTAGGTTGTTCTGCCATTTCACAAAAATCTACTACTTCTTTGGGTAAATACATGACACCATTTGTTGCTTGAAAAATATAGCCTGTATTATACAACGTATAAAAATCATCATCTTCAGTCGACACATAAGGCTGTTTTGCTGCGAGAACTCGCTGCAAGCTAGCCATTTCAATTTTAGACAAGCATAAAAAATACTTTTCCATCGTACCGGGTTCTAACATTTTAGTCACCAATGCCTCAATGACATCATTTTTAGACAACGATTTCAGTTCCACCAAATTCCAGCCCTGTGCAATATCCAAAAGATTCGAGATTTTATAGCTGCACAAGCATTGTTTCAACAACGCATCGCCAGATTTATATTGTTTTTCTGCTCCATTTTGCCAATCGTTTTTTTTATTCAATTCGCTTAATCCGCTATCTGGCACGATTTCTAAATGGTCTTTCAACTTTGATCGCTTTGTTTTCTCTTTCCCTTTTTCTACTTTAGCAAAAAGACCGAAGTTGCCATTGCTTAAATCTTCATAAATTTCTGCAACATTTCGCGTTTCAACCTGATTCATGGATAAAAAACAGGTGTCCTCTAACTCCTCATTGACATCTTCTACACAATATTCTACCATTCGTTCTTTCATCGCTTCTAATATTTCCTCATAATCGGAATCGTCTTCACCTTCACCGTTCTGCAAAAACTCTTCGAATGCATAAACGCCACCGCAATCTTCGGGTGGACAATCGCCCTTATATTTTACGACCTCCGGATAATTTTCCGCATAGTCATTGAGGATTTCTTCAACAACGACTTTATGCGTCCAATCGTCGCCAAAATCATACGTATACGTAAACCACCCTTCCCCTTCAACATATGTATCTATATAATTTTTATCCGCTTCAATACTTTCTCTATCCATGAGAGAAAAATTATCAAAGAACTCATTCGTTTCAACTACATTGATTTTCTGTTTTGGAAAATCAAAGCCAGATAAGTGGCTGCCGTCCCAGCCCATCACAATATTAAACACAACTGATAACTGACTGAACGTCAGCCCCTGTGGAACAATACAGCGACGCCAAATTGGCGGATGCGTGTCCTTTAGTGTTATTTTGAATTGATATGCTTTCATCTTCTATTGCCTCCCTGATATAACTGTAGATTTTTTGCTATATTTCATTACAAGGTGCATATAGTTCTTTTCGAAAACAAAAATTTACTATTATAGAACATTTTAACACGTAGCAAACTCACCTGCAATGCAGCATTCAAGCGCAACCTATTCTTTTCCTTGAATTGCTGGAAAATATTTTATTTTATACTGCCAAAGATATTTCCCGTGCTTCATTTATCTTATATCAGATGCTTCCTCTTTATTAATTTTTTCTATTTTATCTGCATGAGACACGCCCCATTGGTTTAATGTACACAATATAGGCAACAGGCTTTCTCCTTCTTTTGACAAGGAATATTCGACTTTTGGTGGAACCTGCTGATATATTTTTCTAGTAATCAGATGGTCCTGCTCTAATTCTCTTAATTGTTGTGTAAGCATCTTTGGCGTTATATATTGCAATTTTCGCTGCAATTCATTGAATCGCATTTTTTCTTTTCCCAAATACCATAAGATCAAAACTTTCCATTTCCCGCCAATAATAGACAGCGTCAACTCCATTGAACAATGATATATATTATTCCCAAAGCAAATCACAACCAAGTCTCCTTTAGCCAAACCAAAATTTTAACACTACCCAATTTTATAGTGGGTTCCTTAAAAGTGCGTACTTATATTTACCTTATCCTATCCTCTATACTAAATGCAAGGAACGTTCCTTGCACGCAACTAGGAGGTTTGTATAGATGAAAATTTCAGACAAAAAAAATGATCGCTTTATTTTCCTTTTATTCTTGATTGGATTTTTACTGGGACTTGGTGTCGATTTATATGTCCCATCACTACCTGCAATCACAAAATATTTTAGCACGCAGCCACTGCTTGTGCAATCGAGTATCAGCCTGTATATGTTCGGATATGGGATTGCCCAAATTTTTTTTGGTATAGCATCGGATTGTACTGGCCGCCGGAAAATTTTATGTAAAGCGAGTTTGTCCTACGCTCTCATAAGCTTTTTCATTGCCTATTCCCCAAGTATTTTTGTACTTGACTTGCTTCGCTTTGCGCAGGGCATAGCTGTCGCTGGCCTAGCCGTAGTGGGAAGGGCAATGCTCGTAGATTGTTTTTCTGGCAACGATTTAGTAAAAGCCAGCAGCTGGTTTGGCTTAAGTTGGTCACTAGGCCCAATCATCGGCCCTTTTATCGGAAGCTATCTGCAACTCTTTTTAGGCTGGCATGGCTCTTTCTATTTTTTTAGTTTCTATGGATTTGCATTGTATGCTTTCATTGTCTATAAAATTCCAGAGACCGCTCCGACACGTCAGGAATTTAATACCGCTCCCATTCTTAAAACAATCCAAAAGGTTGCAAGCCAACCAATTTTCATAGCAATGACAATGATTGGCGGCCTTGGATATGCAGCAATTGTCGCCTTCAATATTATGGGACCATTTATTCTTCAAGAACTTTTAGGTTTCAGTGTCATTGATTATGGATACATTGCGTTACTACTTGGTCTGTCGTATTTTCTCGGATGTACTGCAAACCGCATAATGGGAAAATATTTTTCAGCAGATATGATCCTAATCTATTCCTGCTTAGCCGCTTTTTTTCTTAGCTGTTTGTTCTGCATTGCAACGCTTCACGATGCCCTTTCAAGCAGCATTCTCTTATTTTTTACGTTGCTTATCTTCTTTTGCTGTGGTTTTATTGTGCCCTGCACTTTGGCCAAATCGATGTCTATCTTCCCCCAGCATGCTGGAACAGCAAGTTCTATTTTCGGTGCATTATCTGGAATCATCGTAGCTGTCATAACTATTTTTTCGGGAATGATCTCTCTCAGCAGCATTCTGCCGCTTGGATTTCTTTATATTTTCTTATTCACCCTAAGCGTTATTTCGCTAAAGTTTTCTTTAAAAACTCAGCCCAAAATCAAATATTCTTTAGGTTCACAAAACCATGATTTTTTAAAGTAAAAATTTATTACAAATCAGGCCACCTATTTGCAAATGAATTTCTTTCTCAAAGACTTGCTAAATAGTAAACATTTGTGTATTATATAATAGTACATATTTATTTACTATCTAGAAAGAGGTTTTTATGATTCAATCCAGTAATGAAAGATTATTTTATTTTTCCGTCAACTCGGCTAAATATTTCAGCATTTTATTCGCCTTGGCAATCATTCCATTGTCTGCCATTTTGCCTGCATCAATTAGTTGGGAAAATGGTCCATTAGAAGATTTTCAAGTGCTCTTGCTATTTTCTGGTTGCTTAATCAGTTTATATTTCTACAAACAAGCTCCTCACTCGCGCTTCCGTAAAATGTGGCTGACGACCAGTGGCCTTTTCTTACTGCTTACGGGCAGAGAACTAAGCTGGGGGCGCGTCTTCTTTCAAACAAAACTGACAACACATGGTCCAGAATTTTTGTCCATGAGTCATATTCCCCACCATATGATTATTAACATTTTGCTTGGCTGTTTGATTTTAGCAGTATTGGCCGGGATAATTTTTTTCGTTCCTTGGGGAAAATTATTTTTTGATATTCCTTGGCCGACTTCTTTCATCTTTTTGCTATTCCTTGGTGCGCTGTTATCGACGATTGGTGACCACAGCTGGATTTTCCCATCTGACCAAGGTGAGAACATGGAAGAACTCGGTGAGATTTTAATGTATTCTCTGCTTTTACATCTGACGCTATACTATCATTATTGGCTAAAAAAATTAGATTGTAACTAAGGTTCGAATAAAAAACACTTCCCGCGATATTGTCCTCTCATCTGATGATATAGATGGTATAGAGGCTTTTTCGCGGGAAGTGTTTTTTTAGTCCTTATCGACTTCCAGTAAACGATGAAAATAACTGTTAGCTCCGTATAGAGCTGCGACTGGATTGTGCCCAGTGACACGGTCTTTGGTAACAAGAGTCGTCACCGGCGCCTTTGCATAGCGGTAGAATAAGCTGTCATGTCCAACGCACAGTCCGACGACGACATTGAGCTGTGTTTTTTGCTTGTTGAGTAGTTTTGCCTGCCAAACGGGATTGCAAATATGCTCAAAGGATTTGCGCAGGTATTTTTGTTCGATGCCGATCTCCGTTTTGTCGATGGCACCTACTTTACAGGCGACGCCAAAGACCTCAAATCCGTGCAGCTTTAAAATGCGGGCAAAAACTCGGCTTTCTTCGATGAGTCCGATGCAAGTCGCTACACCGATTTTTTTTGCTCCGATGCGCCGGGCAAATTCCATGATTTCTTCTACTCTCGTGTATTTTCCATAAAAGGCACCCTCGACCTCAGCTCCGGCAACCGCCAGCGTTCGAACTTCTTCATTATCTCGGTAAAGCGCTTTGATGCTTTCTATTTCTTTTTCGGATAATTGGGTTGTCAGGCAAAAATCCGGATATTTTCCTTCTGCCTTGTTACAGGTGTTCACGCCACAATCCGTGCAGCTCAGGCAATTGCTCTGTTTTTTATGTTCCATACAAAAAATCTCCTCTGTCTCATTTAGCATCAATCATTTAGCGTCAATGCTCACATAGTCGGACTGGCTGTAGACTTTTTCAGTGATGTCCTGCCCGATGCCAGGAAGTTCCGGAACGGTATACCGGCCCTTTATCGGCTGATAATTATAGAGGCATAGCTCTTCATATTCTGGCAGCAAGGTTTTTTGATGATGCTCATGGATGCAAAAATTCGGAATGGCAATCTCAGCATGGAGTGCAGCTGCTTCAGCCACGCCAGTCCCCGCAACGTGCGCCTGGACCGTGACTTCAAAAACATGAGCCATATCGGCAATCTTCTTGAATTCACTGAATCCGCCGCAAGATCCCAAATCCGGTTGAATGACGTCGATGGATCGGTCTTCAAGAAATGGCAGAAAGCCCCAACGCGTATAGACCCGTTCACCCGATGCGATTGGAATATTGATTTTTTTCTTCGCTTCTTTCAAAAGATGCGGATTGAGCGGCGTATTGATTTCCTCGTAGAGGAAAATATTATAGTCTTCGATTGCCCTGGCAAATTGGACAGCACTGACTAAATCCGTATTTCCATGATTCTCAATGATGATATCGACAGCCGGACCAACGGCTTCGCGAATCGCCTGCACTCTTTCCACCCCGATCTGAATGGTTTCGTACGACAGTGGCCCTTCTAAGAAGACGCCCTTGGTGCTGCCGGAGCGATCATGCGCCAATACATCGACTTTGAGCGCATCGTAGCCTTCCGCAACAGCTTTGAGCGCTTCTTCAGCATATTCTTCTTTACGGCCCTTGGATTTTCGTTCTTTGCCCCAGCCAAATTGTATCTGTGAAGCATATACTCTCAAATCTTCGCGGTTTTTTCCACCTAATAGTTTATATACGGGCAAGTTGAGCGCTTTCCCTTTAATATCCCAAAGAGCGATGTCGAATGCCGAAATCCCCGAAAAAATAACGGTTCCACCACCCTGTCCCCAAAAGGTCTTTTTCAATAGCTTTTCCCATATTGCTTCTGTGTTGAACGGGTCTTCTCCAATCAGCAAACGAGCAAAATCCTTGAGGATTCCAGCCGCTGCACTGCCCCCTGCCCCATAGGCCATTCCCGCCTCACCAATGCCATAGATACCCTCATCCGTAGAAACCTTGAGCAAAATTGGGCGTTGCCCAGATTGCGGGCGTTTATGTACGTGAAATATTTCGATTTTAGTGATTTTCATTTTTATCAAACTCCTTATTTATCTATTAAATAGCATATTGTTCCTGGGGACATCGACAGTTTTGCCCTGCAAGATACGCTCTAGGATTCTCTTTTCAAAATAGGCAAAACTGCTGTCTTTGCTGCGAGGTCTTGCCAGCGTTATTTTTTCATCCAAAGCGATGCCGCCGTCTTCAATCAGTATGACTCTATCCGCGAGATACACCGCCTCACTCACATCATGCGTGACAAGGACCACCGTGAATTTTTGCTCCTGCCATAGAGATTCGATGAGCTGCTGCATTTGAATGCGGGTGAGTGCATCAAGGGCTCCGAGCGGTTCATCGAGCAGCAAAACCTTGGGTTTCCCCGCCAGGGCTCTTGCTAGAGAAACTCTTTGTCGCTGCCCGCCCGACAAGACTTCTGGCCATTCATCAGCCTTATCCAAAAGATTAACTGTGCGCAAAGCCTCCTTGGCAGTTTCGATATCTCTCCCGCGCGCTCCGATTGCAACATTTTCCAAAACCGTTTTCCAGGGAAGAAGCCTTGCCTCTTGAAAAAGGTACCGAACCTGCGAGTTGATTTCACTGGCAATATTTCCATCTACCTCAACTGCACCTTTCGTAGGAAGATCGAGATGCGACACCAAACGGAGCAACGTGCTTTTGCCGCAGCCGCTCTTTCCTACCAAAGCAACGAACTCCCCTGGCGCGACTTCCAGATTGATTCCCTTTAAGATATCCACTTCGCCAAAACTCTTTTTGAGCGCAGCCAACTTGATTGCTGCCCCATTTGTAGAAATCTCCCCCATCACTCTTACCTCCCTCTATAATTTGCATGCCAGCGCAACAGTCTTTTTTCCAAAAGCCCGGCAATAAAATCCGACAAGCTGCCAAGCACAGCATAAATCAGCAAACTGAGCACAATAACATCCATCAACATGAATTCGCGGGCATTCGTTGCCATATAACCTATACCGGATTTAGCCGCTACGGTTTCAGCCACGATCAAGGTAATCCACATCCTGCCCAAAGATTGCCGCAAGCCGATCATGATCGACGACATTGCTCCCGGCAAAATAATGTCTTTGAACATCTCCCAGCGACTCAAGCCATACGTCTTGCCCATTTCCAAAAGAGTTTTGTCGATATAACGAATGCCGTGAAAGGTATTGAGATAAATCGGGAAAAAGGTTCCCAAAGAAATCAGTACGATTTTCGCGGTTTCTCCAATACCGAACCAGATCAGTATGAGCGGCAACAATGCCAGATGCGGAACATTGCGGACCATCTGTACCGGCGTATTCAAGATTTCTTCTGCCCATTTGAACTGGCCGTTGACGATGCCTAAGACAAAGCCTATACTGCCGCCAATGATAAACCCTGCAACCGCACGAAACGTACTGATGGTCAGATTATCCCAAAGACTGCCATCTTGCAGCAGACGCACAAACACATTCCAGACTTCGTTCGGCGCCGGAAACAAACTCTGCGAATTTTGTCCCTGTGTCAGAAAAAACCAAGCAATAAGCGCAACCAGAGGAATGCTCCAAGGAAAAGCAATATCGTGGAGCAGCAGGCTTTTAATATTTTGTAAACTTGCTGAGGATTTCGTCAAACGAGTGGTCAAAAATTCCATGAACATCTACCTCCTTCAATAATCCCAAACCATGAAATACATTGGCTATATCCTGCTCTGAAGCAATGGTTGCTTCATCGACCGGAACGATACGCGTATGGACCTGAGAATTTTCTTCTTTTAATATGCTAAGAAACTCTTCTGGCTTTTGGTTGATTTCGCCGCTATAAAGCTTCGCCCATTCATCTTGATGTGTTCTTGCCCACTCATTGGCTTCATGGAAACGTGCTAGATAGTCAGCAATTGCTGCATGCTTTGCCGGGTCCTTGATGGAATCTGGCGTCGCATACCAATAAAAATCACCCGAGAGAACTTGCTGCGCTGATTGCAGCGTCTTTGCTCCCTTCTTATGGGCCGAGCGAATCGCATTGCCATAGCCAGCGTATGCATCGACTTCACCCGTCAAAAGTGCAGATAAACCATCCGAGGTCGACATCGGAATCGCATCGATATCTTTCCAGGAAATACCACCATCTGTCAGCATCTTGGCCAGAAAATACTGTGCAGTCGTATTTTTGACATAGGCGACTTTTTTCCCCTTTAACTCAGCAACCGTTTTTATAGACGAGTTCGGTCCGATCAAAAGTTCTTGATCAAGCGTTGGCCCCTTTTTGGTGGCAATGATCTTAAAGTTTCCTTGATTGGCTGCCTGCGAAGCAAATAGCGGTGGAATCTGACTGCCGGTTCCCAAGTCCATTTGGTTTGCCGCTAAAGCTTCCATGACGAGATTGCCTCCTTGCATGACGTTGAACTCCACTTTATATGGTGTATTGTCTAGCCCAGCAGCTTTGATGATGGACTGGGCATTTCTGCCTTCTGCGGCTCCGACCCGCAACACGACTTTGGACATATCCACCTCTGTTTTTGCTTCCGCCAAAACATTTTTCTCCAAAGGATTGACCTCACTCGTATTTTTTCCTTCATTTTTTCCACAGCCAGCAAGCAGCAACAATAGGCTTCCCGCAAGGACAAACAATAAAAGTGTCTTCTTTTTCCACGTCATAAAAAATTCCTCATTTCTAAAATAAATACAAAAAGACCGGGCATACTTAAAAATGCCCAGTCTTTATTTGTTATAATCAACTGTTTGTTCATTTCTATGAAATTGTCACAAGCTGGCTAACGAATCTTCGGCTTTGCCGATCGATTAACATATTAACCATATATGCTTTATATTTTTTATTGTAATCACTTTGGACTTCCTTGTCAAGTAATTTTCTAGGATTTACTATGTATGATTTTAGGCAAGCTTAAGATTCCCGTGCCTAAAACAACACCGCATACAATGAGCAGCAAAGAAAAGAAATACCGCAGGAAAAGCTCTTCTCCTAGAAAGACTGCCGCAGCAAATATGCCAACAATCGGCGATGCATTTTGAAATAGCGCGGCCACAGAAGCGCCCACGCGATGGATGCTCGTATTCCATAGCAGTGCTCCCACCGCCGTGCTCATGAAACTGGAAAAGAGCAATACCGAAATAATGGTAGGATTGAACGGAATTTCAGCATAATCACTAATTGAATTCAAGCTCAGATTCAATATGGTGAGCCCGACTGCCGCAATAAGATGGCTATAGGCCGTAACCGCTAAAGACGAACTGTGGATGACTGCTTTTTTGACAAATAACGACCCGATAGAAAAAACAATAGCTGCCAAACAAATCATACAATCACCAAAAGCAGTTGCTCCACTTTGGCCCTGGCCAATGACTACCAAAAATATCCCGCACAAACCTAAAAAAAGACCGATGCCCTTTGCCGCAGTAAATCGCTCTTTAAGAAAAACGGACGCCAGCAACGTCGTCACTAAAGGACTGAGGCTCAAAATCAAGATTGCATGAGCGCTGCTTGTCGCTTTCAGCCCCGCAGTCAATGCCATTTGATGAAAGAATATGCAAAACATTGACACGCCGAGCGTCGAGCCCCAGGCCTTTCGCGGCAAAGCTCTATTTTTGTTCTTACAGGCAAAAAAAGTGAATAAAAAAGCACTGGCCAAGAGCAAGCGAGTCGAAGCCAGCATGATGGGGGAAAAGAATTGCGTCAGATATTTGATGGAGACCGTATTTACCCCCCATAGAACTACGACCATTAGTAACGTCAGATAAACTTCTTTTTTCACCGTTGTATTTTCCAAAAAAACGCCTCATTTTCGTTGATTCTGCCAGCAGAAAGTACGCATTTGACAGTTATCTTCCATGATATACCAACTAAAAGAGCATGTCAAAAAGCACCAAAACGGCTCTAGCAGGCCGCTTTGGTGCTTTTTGACCATATATCATTGAACTTAATCTTTTTTATATTTTTGCAATAAATTTTTCAGAACTTGTGCATGATGCCCTTCGTCATTCGCTGCAGCATCAACCTCAGCCGCTGCTTGTGCCAACCCGAGGCCTTTGAGCGACTCTACGATTTTTTTGATTTCGAGCATACCATTTTCCTCGCCGTGAACAGCCTGTTCAAGGACTTTGAAAAAATCGACTGGCATCTTGCCATTGAGCGTCCCGTACAAACCAGCATGGCGCGCTTCGTCATTGCCTAGCCCGATGAGGGTCTGGGCAATATCATCAAAGCCTTGCTCTTTAGCCAATCGCGATAAGGTATAATAAATTCCTACGCCCTGGAGTTCAAGGTTCCAATACTGTTCGATCTTGTCTTTCAATTCCGTATCCTTTGTAATTCCATGTAAACTCATTTGAATTCCCCCTGCATTTTTATTTTAAGCTTCGAGTTGTTTGACGATTTCTTTAGCGAATAAAGTACTCGATTGCGGATTTTGGCCGGTTACTAGATTGCCATCCACAACGACATATTCTTGCCACATATCTTTTTTGCTATAGCTGCCGCCAAGTTCCTTGAGCTTGTCTTCCAGCATAAATGGCACGAGTTTTTCCAGTTGTACCGCAAATTCTTCTTCATTGGTGAACCCCGTGACTTTTTTACCCGCTAAAATAGATTTCCCATCCGGCATAACGGCACTGACTAAGGCTGCCGGACCATGGCAGACAGCACCGACCAGCTTACCCGCCTGTATAAAATCTGCTAAGAGTTTTGCCAAAAGTTTGTCCGTCGCCAGATCGAACATCGGCCCATGCCCACCCGGCAAAACCAAAGCATCATAATCTTCGTCGGCAACCGCAGACAATTTTTCCGTAGCCTGCAAAAACCCTCTTGCCTTGCTCCATTCCTGCGGAATTTCACCAGTCAAGCTATTCGGGTCGAGCGGGATCGTACCACCGAGCGGACTTGCCACAAGAATTTCATACCCAGCTTTTTCAAATTCAATATACGGTACGGCAAATTCCTCTAACCATAGGCCCGTATCGTGCTTTCCTTGCATCGAATCAACATTGGTAACCACCATTAATACTCTTTTTTTCATTTCAATCTTCCTCTCTTTATATAAAATGACCATTCATATTTATTATTTTATAAAATAATGCAGGATCTCACCTGCATCATTATCTACTTCGTTTGCGGTCGCAGCAATACATCGAATAAAATCTTTAAATCCTGCTGAACCGGATCTACCGATTTACTTACTTTCATGCGGAGCAAGCTGCCCTGCCATGCATCCCAAACCACAGCTGCCAAAGCTTTTGCCTCGACATCGTTTCTTACCGTATGCGAAGCTTGTCCTAAAGACAAATATTCTGTCACTACCGCTTGAAAAGCCTCGATCGATTCTTGCAGTGCCACACGGCATACATCGCTTGCCTCGCTGATTTCAGCAGCCAAGGTACCGAGCAAACAACCCTTCTTCAATTCCAAACAACGATATTTTTCAACCGCCGTCAAAAAAGAAGCATACAGGGCTTGCGCCGCGTCTTCGGTCTTTGCCTCGCCCAGCGCCTTGCGCCAAGTCGCCAGGCTTGTACTTGCATAATAGCGGATGACTTCCGCAGCAAAATCTTCTTTGCTGGCAAAATAATTATAAAAAGACCCTTTCGGAATGCTCGCACTCGCAGCGATTTCCTGTATTCCTGTCGCATTATAACCGCTCTCTTGCAATAAAAGAACGCCTTCTTCCAGCAAAAGCTGCTTGGTCTTTTCCATGTCGGCATTTGATCTTCGAGCCATACCATACACCTCCTTTTGCAATTTTGCTATGTTTATATTATATGACCAGTCGTCTTTAATGTCAATAAAAATTTCTGAATAAAAAAAGGCAATGCTGCCTCATTACGCTAGACAAACATTGCCTTTGTTCTATTGTTTTGGCGAAAGCACCGGATCTTGTTTACCCGTAAAGAGCAGCAAAATACCGATGATCGTCGATAGGACCGAACCGAGCAAAATTGCCAGCTTAGCCGATTCGAGCAGCAACACATCCGTAAAGGCGAGATTGGCGATAAAAATCGACATAGTAAACCCAATGCCGGCAAAAAAGCCACCAGCCCACATTTCCCGCCAACTCAAACCAGCTGGCCTCTCTGCAACCTTCAGTTTCTCCAATAGCCAGCACATCCCGACAATACCGATGGGCTTGCCTAGAGTGAGCCCAACGATGATACCCAGCGATACTGGCTCGACAACATCGATCAATAGCTCGGTACGAATGGTAACGCCACCGTTTGCAAGCGCAAACAATGGCAAAATCAAAAATGCAGTCACCGGATGGAGTGCGTGCTCAAGGCGTTGAAGTGGTGTTCCCGCTTCACTATAAAGCCTCGATAATTGCGAAAGCACCCGGTTATATGCAGGGTCTGCCAACACTCTTTGCTCTGATACACTTAGCTCTTGCAGCTGCCGCGTCAAATGACCTCCTTTTGCCGCGGCTCGCTTTCGGCTCAAGCTGCTTTTGACTGGAATCGCAAACGCAGCGATTACTCCGGCCAGCGTCGCATGCACGCCAGAAAATAAGATTGCTCCCCAAAGAAGCACACTAAGCAGAATATAAACAAATAGATTCCGCACCCCAGCCCGATTGAGCAGCAGCATAACCGACAAAATCAAAAGTCCCGCCAAAAGCCAGCCCCATACCGGCGGTGCTGAATAAAAAAGCCCGATGAGTAAAATCGCGCCGATATCATCGACAATCGCCAAAGCAGTCAAAAAAACCTTCATGGACAAAGGCACTCTGCTGCCCAGCAGTGAAAGCACCCCCAGCGCAAAAGCGATGTCCGTAGCAGTAGGAATCGCCCAGCCACGGATTGTTTCTGGATTACCGCCTTGCAGCAAGATAAAGAAAACTGCCGGCATCAACATTCCGCCGATTGCCGCCGCCACCGGAAACAATGCCTTACGAAATACCGATAGCTCACCGACCAGCATTTCCCGTTTGATTTCCAGCCCAATCAAAAAGAAAAATATCGCCATCAGCCCATCATTGAGCCAATGGTGCAAGTTCTTTTCCAACACAAGCCCATTCAAATAGACCCCAAAAACCGTATTGTCCCATACCGCATGGTATTGCTGAGAAAAATTTGAATTTGCCCATAACATCCCGATAATCAGTGCCAATATCAAGAGGTTTCCCCCAGATGCACTGGCCTGCATGAACAATTTAAAAGGTTCTGTTAAAAATGTCTGCACAGTTCTAGCTACACGCAGCCTGAATTTTTTACGCATAAGACCCCCACCTTTGCTATATGCTTCAAAGGAAACTCTCTTATTATTTTTTTGCTGAATCTAATGAACATATTTGCTATGTTCCCCGCAAATCCTGCACGGCCTTCAAGGAGATGCCCTTACACACATCACCATTTTTAGACAAAAAAATAGAAGGAGCCCTTGGTGACAGGCTCCTCCGAATTTTAAAGCATATGAATTTGTTATCATTATACGCAGGAAAGTTTTTTTTGTCAAATGACACGAATAAAATCAAAGCTTGAATTTATCCATCATCTGGCTCAGCACATCGGCTTCTTCTTCGAGCTTTTTGGCGCTTTGCGCTATCGATTGCACGGTTGCGGTTTGTTGCTCTGTTGCCGCCGCCACTTCTTCCGTCGCTGCCGCATGGTTTTCTGAAACAGACGCCACTTCGCCCATAGACCTCGAGGCTTCCTCTGCCTTGCGGTCGACCTGGCTGACTTCTTTTGAGATATCTTCGATTTTCTGGACAAAGTCATTGATCGATTGGTGGATTCTTGCCAAAGAATCGTTGCTGATCTTGGCTGATGCTTCAAGGTCGACGGCGATTGCCATCTCCGTCGTGATTTCTTTGACGGCTTGGTCTGTATTTTCCTGTATTTCATGGATCAGATACGATATTTCCTGGCTCGATTGTTCTGCCTGTTCTGCTAGCTTACGAACTTCTTCCGCAACAACCGCAAAGCCTCGGCCATGCTCACCCGCTCTGGCAGCCTCAATCGCTGCATTGAGCGCGAGCAAATTGGTTTGACCGCTAATGTTAGAAATGACTTCGACAATCTGGCCGATTTTCTGTGATTTTCCGGATAGATTCCCGATTGCCGCATGAACGCCCTCGGCGGCTTTTTTGTTCGCATCCATGAGATTTGCCTGTTCAACCACAGCGGAGTTCCCCGTAGCTACAGAAGCTTTGACCTGTTCCGCCGTTTTATTCGATTCATTGAGATTTTTTGTGATCAAGCTGACCGAGCCCGTCATATTCAAGATTCGCTCCGCGCTCTTTTGAATATTGACGGCCTGCTGCGTAGAATCCTGCGCCATCGTCGTAATCGTCGTCGCAATCTGTTCAGATACTCGTCCGGCATTTTCCGCCGCACCACACATTTCTTTGGAAGAAGTCATCATATACTGGGTCATGCTTTGGACTTCCTGGATGAGCTTCTTAAGATTCGTCGCCATCTGGTTGAACGCCTGTCCCAAAATCGCAATCTCATCGCTGCCTTGTACTTGCGCCTTGACCGTCAGATTACCGCCGGCAATTTCTTTGGCGTTTTCCGTCAAGTCCTTGATTGGGCCCACAATTCTACGAGCCAGCACCATCGTGCTGCCAAAGGCACAAAGCAGTGCCAGCAGCGCAATTGCAATATAGGTATTGCGCAGATCTTTAAGCGGTGCGTACATTTCTTTTTCCGGCACAGCAAAAGCGATCGTCCAGCCAGTACTTGGAATCTTGCGGTAAACCGCCATTTTATCGTCATCACCAAAATTGTATTTGATGTTGCCGCCAGTCCCCGTGAGCATCGCTTTCGCCATGTCCTTGAGCCCATTTTCTTCAAGCAGGTTCTTCGATACCATTTTTTCATCCGGATGGGCTAGAATGATTCCTTTATCATCTAAGATAAACGCATATCCTTTGCCATCGAGCGTCGCATTTTTTATCATCCCAGATAAGGTTTCAAGCAAAATGTCTTCCCCTAATACTCCCATAAGCTTACCATCTTTATCCTTGAGGGCAATAGATGGGCTTACGCAATACTTCTTAGTCGTGACATCAATATAAGGGGAACTGAAATTCAAGCCGCTTTTCTGGGCAGCCTCTTTATACCAACCACGTTTTCTCGGATCATAATCTGCCGGCATAGCTGAGCCTTCACCATGGAAGAAACGTCCATCCTCAAATCCGATGTAAATATCTGAAATCGTCTTATCTGTTTTATCCAAAGTGATATATCCTTTAGATAAGTCCGCTGGCGAAGCATTGTTGATGATGAACGCCAGATCCGTAATCGTCTTTGCTTTCATGATGAGCCATGAATCAATCTGACCGGCCTGCTGGTCCGCAATAGATCCCATACGCGAATCTATGCCTTCGGTCAACTGCTTGTTGGAATTCCAATAGCCGACTCCGCAGACCACAAATAAGACAATAGCCATCATCAATACGATATACAGCGTTAGTTTCTTTTGCAAATTCATGTAATTCCCTCCCCTGATTTGTAATAAATTGAATATTTTGTAATTCATTGCGTTCAGTAGGTTCTATAGGAAAAACAATTTCTCATATGCTTCATCTTCGTCGTCCTCTGGATAAATCCCTTCTGTATTTTTATGTCCCTTTTAATATTTTATGACAACAAAAAAACGGAGCCGCCTTTCGCTGTGCCCCGTTTTCTCCATTTTTTCATTCACCTTTTTTTTCTGTCCAAAGGCGCACGATATGGCGATATTGTCGATCAAGCCATAACAAATAGCCTTCTTCACGGTCAATGGCATGGTCGAGTATCAAAAAATGGCCGATGTTCTCATTTTTTTCTGCTTCCGTGGGAAAAATGATTTCCATCCGGCTCTTCAAATGCTTTATCTTTTTTTGATGAATCGCGATCTGCTCTTCAAACATTTTCCCCAAGGTATCTGCCTGTTCACCGCGAACAAAATACAGCTTCAAGATAAATTCATCCTTCGTCGCAGCCAACTCTGGCGTAGCTGAAACAATCCATTGTCTCAGTTTGTCGCGGCCTTGCGGCGTAAGTGAATAATATGTTTTTTCTAATTTATTGCCGACAATTCCATGACGTGATGCAATGAAACCACGGTCCTCAAGCTTCTTGAGTTCCGGATAAATCTGGCTATGGCTCGCCTGCCAAAATTCACCGATTTCCTCTTCAAAGCTTTTTTTCAAATCGTAGCCTGTCTGCTCATCTTTGGCGAGCAGCCCCAATAAAATATATTCCAGCGTATTTTTTTTAGCCATCATTTTTCCTCCTTGACAATTCTCTTATATCAGTATATCATATAATTAAATCATGTAAATATATACATGTTTGTTTAGATATGAACTAGGAGGATTTTTAACATGGCAGACAAAAAAGTATTTAAAGACCTGGACGATTTTTTAGGGACACATTTCATCTACACTTATGATAACGGCTGGGAATATGAATGGTACGCAAAAAATGATCATACGGTCGATTACCGTATTCACGGTGGAATGGTAGCAGGCCGCTGGGTAACTGACCAGGAAGCACATATTGTAAAACTTACTGACGGCGTTTTCAAAATCACTTGGACAGAACCTACGGGAACTGACGTTGCTTTGGATTTCATGCCAAACGAAGGCAAGCTGCACGGCGTCATCTTCTTCCCGAAATGGGTTCACGAACATCCTGAAATTACGGTAACTTACCAGAACGAACACATTCCATTGATGGAAGAATCCCGTGTAAAATACGAAACATATCCAAAATATGTTGTTCCTGAATTTGCTCAGATCACATACATGGGCGATGCCGGTATCGACAACAACGATGTCATCAGTGAAGCACCTTACGAAGGCATGCCTTCTGACATCCGCAACGGTAAATATTTCGATGCGAACTATAAACGCATCAAAAAATAAGAACACTTCCGTTTTTTGACGCAGTTTCTCCCACATTTAAAACTGCGCCAAAAGAGCCCTTTATCATTGAATTCAAGTTCAACGATAAAGGGCTCTTTTTATTGATTCAATAGTTTTTGTTCATTCACCGTTTATTTTTAAACTTACACATCCTTTGGCAAGAGCTTTACAATGGCTTTCTTCATTTCTTCTTGTACTTTTTCACGATTTTCTTTTTTCTTGAGATACATCGCATCATCAGCCCGGCGGAAGATCGCATTCATTTCCTGCCCGCGATATCCCATACTGATTCCTATCGAAATATACAATGGCACCCCTTTAGGTTTTCTCTGTGCTTTTTCTATACTTTCCTGTATCCGAAAATGCAGGTCTTGCATCTCTCTAGTTGAAGTCTCTTCGAGAAGGATGACGAATTCATCGCCGCCTATGCGAGCAGCAATGTGCTTGCCACACTCCGTTTGAATCACATTTGCTGCCTGCAGCAACAATTGGTCTCCAGCCTCATGACCCAGTGAATCATTTACCAGCTTCAGTGCATCGAGATCAGCAACGAGAATGCCAATAGGGAATTTTTGTTCATCATAAGCGACCTGCAGTTCTTGCTCAAAAAAGCTGCGATTATAAAGCCCGGTCAAACCATCATGATAACTTGTGTACTTTAGAGCCTCTTCCATCTCTTTTCGTTGCGTGATATCCCGGATTACCAGCAGCACTTCCCCACTGCCATAAGGAACGATACGAACTTCTTTTGCCAGTAAATTTCCAGCTTCTTCACGTTCATATTCACATATTTGACGCTCACCTGTTTTTATCGCCTGGGCTACCGCTTCCATGATTGTGGCCGCAATCGAAACTGGCCATATATCTTGAACATTCTGCCCTTTTTTGCTTTCTGGATCTTCGAGCAACGAGCAGTCTTTGGTACTGATTACTTCAATTACCGTGCCCTTATCTGTCAATCGCACAAGAGCATCTGGGATCGCCTGCACAATTGCCTTGTTCTTTGCCTCGCTCTCACAGATAGCATCTTCCCATAACTTATGCTGGGTCACATCGATAATCGTGCCAACAATAACTGGTTTCCCATCCATTTTGCAAGCTTTTGAATAGATTTGCCCGTCGATGATTTCCCCTGATTTATGTGCCAGCTTAACCTCATAGGAAAGCCCCGGTACCAATCCGTTTATTCTTTTTTTGATATTTTCTTCGACAACAGCCTGCTGTTCTGGCTGGACCAGCTGCAAGACCGATTCTTGCGCCTCTATTTCTTCGACTGAATAACCAACCATTTCGCTAAGAGTCGGATTTATATAGATGATGTGACCGTGTTCATTCATTACATACACACCAACACTTGAATTTTCACTGACAAAACGGAACAATTCCTCGGTTTCCTGACGCTTCGTATTCAAGGCTTGCAAGGTATCGATATCTTCTAACAAACGCTTGAGCATCGTCGTGAATGCATCGCGAATCTGTACCAATTTCTCGGGGGCAGTTGCGGTAAATCCAGCATTTCTCGGTAAAAGATCATATTCCCCGGCATCGAGATGTTTGATCATTTTGATCAAGGCCGCCACCGGCGAATTGATTCGGCGAAGAAAAAACGATGTGACTAAGGAAAAGAGTACAATGACAATCGCGCCAAAAATAACGACCATTCCCATTTTTTTATATACCGGAGCCAGCACTTCGCTTTCTTCGATTTCACCAGTAACAACCCAATCAGCCGCCCCAGAAAGTCCCGTATAAGCGCCTAAGATATTAGCCCCGCCAGCCGTTTGGTAGACCCCTGAATAAATCGTCGCCCGTCCTTCTCTGTACAAGGCCTCCATTTTTTCGCTCCACTTTTCAAGGCCTCTGTTCGACCCTAGCTGACTTAAAACCGATGGCGTACCGATGATTTCACCTGTTTTATCGCGGAGGTAAATATGCCCCGTCTGCCCAATACTAAAATCATCAATGATTCCCGCTACAGCATCGAGCTTGACAGCAGCTGCAACTACACCCGAAAATTTTCCCGAAAGATCATATACCGGCGAACTGAATAATACGACCCGTTCGTGTGATACCCTGTCTTCAAGGGTGTTGGTCACATAGGACTCGCCCTTTTTCGCTCTTAGAAAATATTCCCTATCCGCTACATTGATTCCCGACCCCGACATGATGCCCTGCCCATTTACAAAAGCAATCCAGGAAAATTCTGGGCTATTGTTCTTGAGTACATCCAGCGATTGCTTCGTGTCACCCCGCCTTACCGTATCGAGCTGTGCCACCATTTTTATTTTATCGCTATTTTCTCTGAACCAATAGTCGATCATTCCTGCTTGCAAGGATACAACACCTTCGAAGCTTCGTATGGCAAATGCCTTGGCATTTTCTATCTCATAGTAGGAAAACGCACTGAAGAGGAGTACGATTCCCACCGTCATTGCCAAGATCATCAGGCGAAAATAGCCGGAAATATTTTTTAGGAACATCTGGTTGAAAAATTTGAAAGCATTCACTATACTTCTCCTCACAATCAGCAAATAAATTTATGTACCCGGTTGCCGGAGGCTTCCCTGCCAGCTAAAATGATCGATATTTTCTTTATAGTTTTTTTATATCTTTCTTAAAATTTCTACTTCGCTATTTTAGCTCAATAATCCTTTTTCTTCAAAAAAATCAAACTGTCCCGGTTTTTACAAAATATAGAAGTTCCCGCTTTTAAACACAATTTACCTATTAATAAAATTCAGCAAAACTCCTGCGCTATGCTATACTACAAAGAGTGAATTTTTCACCGACTATTTCATTTTCAGAAAAGAGCGTGCGTACACATCATGCCGTATGAAATAAACAATCAAATTGCTATGCTCCGGCAGCATCTCCGGGAAATCCCCCAGGACACGGATGCCTTATCTCTTTTAGCCAGTCTTTATATGGCGATTGGCAAATATACCGATGCGCTTAAAACCGCAAAAAAAATATTGGTATTGCGTCCCGAAGACTACGAGACTCTCTACCTTATGGCAAAAGCTTACGAGGCTATCGGCCAAGATAAAAAATCCTTTTCCTTTTTGGAAAAAGTCCTGCAAATCAATGAAAATCACAGCCGCGCTCATATCGACGAGGCCTGTTATTTCGAAAAACAAAAGCAGCTCAAAGAGCGCATCGCTTGCCTTGAAAAAGCGATTCAATGCTGCCGCGAACAAGACGATGCTCTGCTGAGCACGGCCCTCATGGAGTTAGGCGGGGACTATATTCGCCTTGGCGATATCGCTGCTGGCAAAACCTGCTTTTTAGATGCGACAGTAGCTGCTGCATCCTTTGAGGAAAAACGAGCCGCTTACAGCAGCTATTTGATGAGCGCAAATTATGATGAAGCCCTATCGGATGACGCTATGCTCACGGAACACGAAAAGTACAGCTTTCTTTTAAACAACGAAGAAACCTTTCAACATGAAGTTCCCGTGGGCAAAAAGAAGCTTCGTATCGGCTATCTTTCAACAGATTTTTATCATCATGTCATGGCGTATTTTTTATATCCGCTGCTGCATCGTTACAATCGGCAAGACTTCGAGGTTATCTGCTATCGTCGTAATGAATTTACTGACGATGCCACCGAGCAGTTGCAAGCGTCAGACACTATCTGGCGCGACATTTCTGCAATGGATGCAAAAGACGCGGCTAACCAGATCCATCAAGACGAAATTGACATCTTAGTTGAGCTCGGCGGCCATACCGCGGGAAATGGGCTCGACATACTCGCCTATAAGCCCGCGCCCTTGCAAATTTGCGGCATCGGCTACATCAATACAACAGGGCTGAAATTCATCGACTATTTTTTGACCGATACCAACGTCGATCCTCCCGGGAAAAATGATGAATTCTTCACCGAAAAGCTTTTAAGACTGCCGCACTCCCACTGGTCTTATGCCAAGCGACTCGATGCACCGGACTGCGGCAAAACTGCAGCTCGGGAAAATGGCTATATCACTTTTGGCAGCTTCAATAACTTTGCCAAGACCACCGATGAAATGCTGCTGCTTTGGCGTGAAATCCTCGAAAAAGTTCCGGGCTCCAGGTTGATCTTAAAAAGCAAGGTCTTTGGTTATGCCTATGGGCGTGAATATATCGGCAACCGATTAAGCGCACTGGGATTTTCCTTGGAACGCATCGATTTACGCCCAGCAACAGCAACCCATATGCAAGAATACCGTGAAGTGGACATCGCCCTTGATACCAGCCCTTATGTCGGCGGAGCGACGACTTGTGAGGCTCTGTACATGGGTGTTCCAGTCATCACACTTGAAAAGGATCGACACGCCTCAAGATTTGGCTATAGCATGCTCAAAGCCATCGAACTTGAAGAATGTATTGCTTCAACAAAAGAAGACTACGTAATGAAAGCCGTTGATTTAGCCAACGATCTAGATCATCTCGACGAGCTTCACCAGGGACAATTGCGCGAAAAAATGCTAGATTCTCCATTGATGGATCCGACAATTTATATGAGCGACTTAGAGAATGCTTACCGAAAAATCTGGCAGGATCTCGTCGCAGCAAAATAAAAAGGAAGCACTTTATCTGGCGGCAAAAACCGCACCAGACAAAGTGCTTCCTCTATTTTATGCTATATTGAATTTTTGCAATCAGCAGCCCATTTTTTTCTTCAAGGCGCTGTATTCCGTGACTACGTAATGTTCCGCCCATTCCTGGTCTTCGATTGGTTCGACTTGGACTGAACAATATTTGAGTTCCGGCGTTTTCGATATAGGATCGAGATGCTCAATGGTCAAATCGTTGCAAGCTCCGATCCACCAATGATAGGTCATATAGACCGTCCCTTTATTGGCTCTATCCGTTTCTAGTGCCCGCGCAATTACTTTGCCACGGCGCGAAGCCACCCATAAGAGTTCTTGATCTTTGATGCCCGCAGAAGCCAAATCAACTGAATTCATTTGGATGTATCCCGGTTCATCCGAGAGAATGCGCAAGGCGTTGCAGTTTCCCGTCATCGTCCGAACCGAATAATGCCCGACCTCACGTACAGTGGAAAGCACCAACGGATATTCATCGTCTGGCATTTCCTTTGGCTGACGATATGGTGCGGCAAATAAAAGGCCCTTGCCGCTCGGTCGCGTAAATTTATTGCCTTCGTACAAATACGGCGTCCCTTGGTCTTCTTCATCGACACATGGCCATTGTATGCAGCCCAGTTCGTCGAGCTTCTTATAAGATGCCCCGGCATATAGTGGGCAAAGCGCACGCAGCTCATCCCATATTTCTTCGGTGTTCTTATACTTCATTGGATAGCCCATCGCCGTTGACATCAAGGAAATGATTTCCCAATCCGGTTTCACATCACCTTTTGGTTCCACTGCTTTATTGAATTTCTGGAAACCTCTGTCTGCTGCCGAATAGACGCCTTCATGTTCGCCCCAAGAAGTTGCCGGGAAAATGACATCGGCATGCAGTGCGGTCTTATTCATAAAGATATCCTGTACGATGACCAAATCCATGGCTGCCAAAGCTTCGCGTATGCCATTGGCATCCGGATCGCTCTGTACTGGATCTTCCCCGAAGATATAGTAGGCTTTGATTTTTCCTTCACGAGCCATATGTGGTACTTCTGTTAGGCATATGCCGCGTTTTTTCGGCAATTTTACGCCCCAAGCTTTTTCAAATTTTTTGCGCAAGGTTTCGTCTTCGACGGATTGATATCCCGGGAAGACATTTGGCAATGCGCCCATGTCGCATGAGCCCTGCACGTTGTTCTGTCCACGTACTGGACCGACACCGACATTCGGCCGTCCGAGGTTCCCCGTCAAAAGAGCCAAGGAAGCCAAGCCTTCGACTACATCTACCGCTTGACCGAACTGTGTGACGCCCATGCCCCAAAGAATCGTTGCGCTCTCAGCGGCAGCATACATCCTAGCCGCTGCATAAATATCCTTTGCTGGCACGCCGACAAGTTTTTCTACGGTTTCTGGGCTGTATTCCATTACAATTTTCTTGTATTCGTCAAAGCCTTCGGTATATTTTTCCACATAGTCTTTTTTATAAAGATTTTCTGTAAGCAAAACATATGCCAAGGCATTGACTAATGCCATATTCGTGCCGTTTTTGAGCGGCAGCCATAAATCTGAGATTTTGGCCTGTTCGCTGAAACGAGGATCAGCCGTGATGATTTTTGCTCCCTTAGCTTTGGCTTTAAGAATGCGGCGAGCAACGATAGGATGGGTTACCGCCGGATTGTAACCAAAAATAAACACACATTTGGTGTCTTCAATTTCTGGAATCGAATTGGACATCGCCCCATTCCCTAAGGAAAGCTCTAACCCAGAAACTGACGAGCCATGGCAGACTCTCGCACAATGATCGACATTGTTCGTCCCCACAGCCGCACGAGCAAATTTTTGCATGACATAATTGGCTTCATTTCCCGGACCTCTGGCTGCACCCGTACACATGATAGCATCTGAACCATATTCTTTCTTGATTGCCTGCAGTCGCCCCGCCGCAAAAGAAATCGCTTCATCCCAAGACACTTCTTCTAGTTCAGCATCACGGCTGCGGCGAATCATCGGCTTGGTCACACGAGCGGTAAGCCTTTTGTTGTTTTTCAAGAAATCCCAGCCATAATACCCTTTTAGGCATAGCTCTCCTTGATTGTTGCGGCCCTGACCAGGTTCCGCTGAAATGATTTCACCGTGTTCGACTGTAAGCAGTATCTCGCAGCCACTGGCACAGTATGGACAAATTGTCTTTACTTTGTTTCCCATGTTTTCCGCTCCTTTACCCCTGGACAAAACCAGCTGCATGTCTTCTTTTATTATTGATTTTCTGAGAAAATTCTTCACTTCTAACTTTCTTCAACGCATTTGTCGGACAAACTTTTATACAGGCTGGCCCAGCGTCCTTGCTGCTGCACAAGTCGCATTTTATGACGTGCAAATTACCCGCTTTTTTACTGCCACGGATCTCAATTGCGCCATAAGGGCAGGCCATCATGCAGGCTTTACAGCCGATGCAGGATTCTTCATGGATCTGTACGGAGCTTTCTCCTTGCACAAGCGCGCCTCTGACGCAAGCCTTCGCGCAAGGTGCGTCTTCACACTGGCGGCATTGCACCGGCGCTGTGACACGGGCTGTTTTTACAACACTTAGGCGCGCATTGAAATTTTCTTTGGTAAGTGCTGCCAAATCGGGTTCTTCTTGATGAGCCAGCACACAGGCTACCTCACAAGTCCTACACCCGATGCATTTTTCTGGATCTGCTATTACAAAATCATTCATGTCTTTTTTCCTTTCGCCTTCCGGTCATCGATTCGCCGGTTTCATTTTATATTTTGAGCAGCGTAGGTTGTGTGCAGCAATTTATGCGAAGCATGTCCTAGCGGCTCACCTAAAAACTCTTCATAGATTTTTCCGATTTCCGGATTTTCGTGCGATGCATGCAGGCTTTTTTCCGCATCATGCCGATACAAACCCAGACGTCGTTTATCATAAGCTTCCTGTATCTGCGTTCCCATATAAAGCTTAGGCTGCCCGCCGCCGCTGATACAGCCTTCCGGGCAAGTCATAACTTCCATGAACTGAAAATCTGCTTTGTTTTGCTTGATTTTCTCCAGCAGCGGTTCTGCGTTTTTAAGACCAGCAACGATCCATGTCTTAAGCTTAAGACCGTCAAGATCGAGCTGAATATGTTTCGCTCCGCGGCCTTCACGCAAACCAATGATCTTATCTTGCGTCAACGGTTTTCCCATAAGACGCTCATAAGCTGTGCGCAAAGCCGCTTCCATGACGCCTCCGGTCACGCCAAAAAGTGTCCCCGCACCCGAATAAAGACCCAGCGGGCTATCAAAATCTTCTTCTGGAAGCGACGCAAAATCGATACCGGCTTCTTTGATCAGATAGGCAAGTTCACTCGTTGTCAAAACAGCGTCGACATCTTGGCAACCACTGTCCGCCATTTCAGCTCGCTCCGCTTCGTATTCTTTGCATGTACAAGGCATTACAGCCACACTATAGATATGCTGGGCTGTGCGGCCCGTTTTTTCTGCACCATACGTCTTGAACATCGCCCCGGCCATCTGCTGTGGGGATTTACAACTCGATAAATGAGGAATAAGCTCTGGATGCTTCGTTTCAACAAACCGCACCCAAGCCGGACAACATGAAGTGAACATCGGCAACACCCCACCGTTTTGAACACGATCCAAAAGCTCGCCCGCTTCCTCCATAATCGTCAAATCCGCACCAAAATTCGTGTCATAGACCTGATCGAAACCAAGGCGGCGAAGTGCCGCTGCCATCTTCCCCGGCGTAAGTGCACCAAGTTCCAGACCAAAATCCTCCGCTAACGACACCCGAACAGCCGGCGCGCATTGCACCATTTTATAAGCACGTGTCTTTAATGCAGCCTGTACTTCAGTATAAACCCCGATATAATGTGCTGCAAATATTGGGCCGGCATAATCTTCCGGCAAATTGCGTTCTCTCTTCTTCTGTGCAATCGACGCCGAACTATGTTCCAGCACCGAAGCATAGGCACTGCAGATTTGTACGCACTGCCCACAGCGAACACATTTTTCCTGATTGATTCCTTGGCTTTCACCGCTGGCTCCGTCAATGGCATCGACAGGACAAACCGAATGACAGCGCTGGCAGCCTGTACAAAGCTCTCCATCTATACTCACTGCTGTTTGCTTTTTTTCCATTGAAAACTCTCCTACTCTACATCCAGCCGGCCAATTGCCAGCAAATATTCCACTGCCCGATTTCTCTTGTTTTTTACCTCTTGCTGAGGCTCTATATAGCGAAGCGCCTTTTGCGGACAGGTTTCAATACAAGCTGGTCCAGCATCTCGCCCCTGGCACAAATCACATTTTCCCGCAAATCCCGGCTTATTCGGTTTTTTCAAAATCTCAATTACCCCAAACGGGCATGCAGCAATACAGTTTTTACACCCAGTACACTGCGTCTCGTCGATGATGACTTTCTGCCCGATTACCTCGATTGCACCGCTTGCACAGCTGCGCCGACAAGGAGCATCTTCACAATGATGACATTGAACCGGCATGGCATCCTTACCTTTTTTGACAAAAAAAAGTCGTGGCATGATCTGTGCATCCACACTACCTATCGTGTATCCAGCCTTCATGCTATGCGACGCCGAACAGGCCACTTCGCAGGCACGGCAACCAATACACTTACTTTTATCCGCATGGACAAAAGATTGTAAAAATTTTTCCAAACTCACTGCCTCCAATAAAATAATCAAAACAATTTTCGGTTTTGACGAAAACCATCTTTCTGTATTACAATTATACACAGATTAGCCGTATACTAATAATACTTAAAATATTTACTTCATATACCATTAAAGTATATAAAAGGGATGTTGATTTTATGATTCCAACACGCGAGCTCCAATACTTCTTGACCATTGTCCAGGAAGGCAGTATCCTGGCCGCAGCCCAGGTACTTCATATGGCCCAGCCCCCGCTCAGTCGCAGTATAAAGCAACTCGAAGAAACACTCGGCTGCAAACTCTTTGAACGCGGACCACGAAAAATAACGCTGACTGCCGCCGGCAAGATTTTTCAAAACAGAGCGGAACAAATGATGAAACTCATGTCCACTACCTTGACCGAAGTAAAAGAATTCCAAGCAGGCAATCAAGGAATGTTATCCATTGGCACTGCCACCTCTTGCGGCGTAACCGTACTGCCAAAAGTCGCTAATATATTTCATCAACAATATCCCAACTTGAAATTTGAGCTTTGGGAAGAATCGTCGGTCCGCATCACCGAACTCATCAAAGCCGGTATCATTGAACTCGGGCTCATTCGCTTTTCCTTTGATGCCGATACCTTCAATATCATCCGTCTGCCCAGAGAACCTTTGGTTGCGGCGATTCCTCTGCATGAAGAAGAGAATTTTCCTAAGACGAGCTATCTTTCTTTAGCTGAGCTTGCAGAAAAACCATTGATGATCCACCGCAAATATGAAAACATTCTTTCGGAAAAATGCCAACAAATCGGCTTCGACCCCCATTATCTCTGCAAAGCAGGAAACATTTTACCACTTTTGGCCTGGGCCGATGCTGGCGTCGGCATCGCCATCGTACCCAAAGCGGCGATTGGCATGATTCCAACGCCAAACCTGAGTTTTCGCACGATAACCGATCCGTTGGTAGAGCTCAACGCCGCTATTATCTGGCTGCGCAACCATGAGCTCTCCCCTGCCGCCCAAAACTTTCTCGATGTATTCATGACCCTGCATACGATTTGACCACCATTTCAAAAAACTATAAAACACGACCGCCTTGGCAACAATAAATTCAATCATAAAAAATTTCCCACAAGAAAAAAACACTTTCGCAGATAGGCTACCCTATGCGAAAGTGTTCTCTTAAAGCTATATAAAATTATGGTTGGTAAGCAAATTCACAATTCACCAATGATTTTTAAAGGAATATTATCTCATCTCAGCGAATTTTATAACTCATCGACTCTTTTCAATTTCAAAAAACTGCCGTCTATTCAGTTTGCCCTAAGCCTGGATTTTGGCTCCCTATCAACAAACTGCTGGCGGATGACCTTGCCCGCAAAAATATCATTTTGTTTGATCTGTCTAAGCATCACTACGGCAACGATATTGCCAAAATCGGGTGAACCAATACTGATTCCATCACAACGAGTGGGAAAATACTGTTTATCTCCAGCACAGGCGGACACCTGACGGAACTGCTGCAGCT
>CBDTTM010000003.1:0-42591 GCA_965363355.1 uncultured Selenomonadaceae bacterium
CAGATGTTTGTAAGTGTATATATGGTAAAGGAAAGTTTTGAAAATGGAGATATAACGTATAGCCAGGATTCAACGATTGTTGATACGCTTGAAGAAGTAGATGAAGCGATTGCGGAAATCCAAGAGGCTCTTGATGAAGCGGGCAAAGAAGAAAAATGCCAGCTCAAGATCACGAAGGTAGAAACCTATAATTTATCAAAATTAAGGCCTTCTGCAACTAAAGAATTTTAATAAATGATATTTTGAATGAAAAATCCCTTGGATAAGAACACGAGAAAATGTTCTATCCAAGGGATTTTTTTTGTTTGATTTTCAGGGATGAGAAGGCCTTTTCAAGACAAAAAAATAGTGCCTTAATGGCACGATTGGAGTTTTGTTTCGAGAAACCATTTGAATAAAGAGGCTGTACTCGATTGGGCGATGGGCAAAAGTTCCCGGGCGGCTTTGGCATAGGAACGATCGCTGGCAGTTTCATCTACCATGAACATATAAGGATAGGCTGTTTGGGCATTGTAGAGCATGAGCTCGAGCGGTTTACTACAAGGAAGGTCAATCGGTGGGAAGCTGAATTCTTTTATGTGGGTTTGTACCCAGTTCTCGAACTTTTTGTGTCCGTTGAATAAGTATCCACAAACGTGGTGCGGGACGGTCATATCTTGAAGTAGATGAGCCGCAGCACCAAGATAGAAAAAGGCCTGTGCGAAATCTTCTTTTTTGGCGAGCCGAGATGCTTTGGTCAGATAAATCGCGAAGCTGTAGCGCGCTGGTGAGAAACGCCAAAGTCCTTTTTGGGTAGTTGGATCAAAGAAGTGATTGATATTCTTGAACTCAAGGTCGGCCCAAACGACACCAGCCTGGAGTGCGGAAAAATTGTTTTCAAGCAAGAATAGGCCTTGGCAGGAATCTTGTTCCTTGAGGCGATATAAAGCTTGTACATTGCAAATTTTATGGGTCAGACATAAATCATCAGCATTCTTGCCGTAGTCTAAGAGATGTTGAAATGGTATCGTCACCGTATTCAAGGTGGCGAGGCCCAGTGTCAAATAATGTGCAGTTCGCAGGCTCATAAGGCCACCTTCTTTTTGCTGGCGGCTTGGTCCAAAAAGATTTTTTTGACATTTGCTGGCGCATCGGCGGCATGGAGGTGTAACATGCGATTGCTTAATGCTTGGCGTTCAAATGGATTTTTTAGTAGTTTATGGATTGCTGCGTCGAGGGCTTTATGGTCAGCGGCCCATAATCCAAGCTGATTGTCGACTAAAAAGCGGGCGTTTTCCTCTTCAATGCCGGGAATCGGGGAAAAAACAATAGTCGGAATGGCAGTTGCCAAGGCTTCTGTTATCGTGGAACCGCCTGGTTTCGTGATTAAAATATCACTGCTTTTCATGAAATCGGCAACTTTTTCAGTAAAGCCGATGACCTTGAAATTTTTTTTTGTTTCGGAAATTTGTGTGAGCTTTTCTTGTTGTAAGGTGTCGTTGCCCGTGATAAAAGTTATATGGATGTTTTGGGGTAAGGTTTGCAGGCTGTTTAAGATGGAATCCAAGCTCTCTGCTGTTTGATGCCCGGTCATGACTAAGATGCGTGGAAAAGGATTTTGCCGAGTGACAGGAGTGAAATCGGCACCGACGGGGATGCCGGTGGGGAAAATTTGTGCGCTGCCGGGTGACAAGGCATGGAATTGCCGAAGTAGAGAGGTATGTGCGACAAAATATTGATCGACGGCGGTTACTTGCCAGATAGGGTGAACTGTATAATCTGTCACGAAGCCGATGAGCTTGATGGGGGAATGCCGGCTTTTTTTGTAGGCTGCGGCTGCGGCTAAAGGGAAAAAATGTGTGCAAATGATGATGTCAGGTTCATACTGGCATACGAGACGGGTGATGATGCGGCGGTTTATTTTTGCCAGCATGTATTTGATATTGCCCAATGTTTCGTTTTCGCTGAACCGGCAGATTTGACGAAATAAATCAGGTTTGTATTTGAGTAGATTTTTATAAGCTTTGCTGAAAAAATTGTTTACATCATGGGGCGAAACCTCTAGAAAATCGACGGTTGTGACATGAAAGCCGACAGAACCGAGACTTTCTTGCAGGTTTTTTGCCACTTGGTTATGGCCATTGCCAATAGATGCTGTCAAGATCAATATGTTTGACATAAAAATTCACCTCGCAACGATATTTAATGAGTACATGGTTCCTTCTCAAAAATAATTTTGCAACAGGTTCTTAGCTACAGTATACGTTTTTTTAGTCAATATCATATTAATACTTGATTAAGCTTTTGTTAAAAACGAACATTGCTTTTGTATTTGTTGTCACAATTTGCTCAAGAATGGGCTGCACTCATTTTCGTTCGGGAATAGGTGATTTTTCTTGCCAGGATAATGCAGCAGTAGCAATGCCTATATTGTTTCCTTCGTTCGTCTCGAAAATTTATAAAAATGCTTGCTTATGGTAGATACGTTGTATATACTATAAGCAAATAGAAAGATTGGCAGGTGGTTTTTATGATGACCAATATTTCCAAATGGGGCAATAGCCATGCAATTCGTCTAACCAAAGAATTGATGGAGCAAGCAAAGCTGCAGCCAAATGATAAAATCACGATTACGGTAAATGGAAATGAAATCGTTTTAAAAAAAGTTGCGCAAACAAAAGCGGAGGCCTTTGATGAAATTTTTAAAGATTACAAAGGAGATTGGCGTTGTTCGGAAGTCGATAGTGGAACTGATCTTGGGAATGAGGGATTCGAGTGAAGCAGTTTCCCGAAGCGGGTGACATCATTATTTTGAATTTTAATCCGCAAAGTGGCATTGGAATTCAAAAGCAACGGCCAGCTCTAGTCGTATCCAATAGTTCGTTTAATCAAAAAACGGGTTTAGTCATGGTCTGTCCCATCACGTCAACCCATCGAGATTTTCCTTTACACGTAGCTTTAGATCAACGAACAAAAACGCATGGAGATATTCTTTGCGAGCAATTGAAGTCGTTGGATTATCAGGCAAGAAACTGGCAATTTGCTGAAACGGCACCTTCTGATCTCTTTGAACAGGTCATGTTCATTTTAGATGCCATTCTTGGAAAATAAAAAGGCTGTTGGTCATTTTGATATTGGCACTTGGGTGCATCGCTATAAAATTACAACAAAAGGCTATGAATTAAACAAATCGCATAAACAGAGTTTTCATTACCAAAGGGGCTACGATAAAATGAGAAAGCATTTTATCGTAGCCCCTTTTAGATGCCTATAATTTTTTAGGTATTCGGGATATCGCCGACTCCATTTAGGACCAATCTTGGTCGGTACGGATATTGTTTGATGTCTTGTTTGGATGTGACGCCGGATAAGACGAGGATTGGATCCATGCCGCTTTCGATGCCAGCGAGGATGTCGGTATCCATGCGGTCACCGATCATTGCGGTTTCTGCTGAATGGATGCCGAGAATTTGCAGACCAGTGCGCATCATCAACGGGTTTGGCTTGCCGATGTAATAGGCGCTTTTGCCGGTGGTGAGTTCGATCGGGGAAATCAATGCGCGGCAAGCTGGAATCAGGCCATCTTCCGAAGGGCCGGTAAGATCGGTGTTGGTGCCGATCAGCTTTGCGCCGCGAAGAACATGGTTCATCGCCTTACAGATAAGCGTGTAGTTATAGCTCAGTGTTTCGCCGATGATTACATAGTCAGGGTCTACGTCGTTGAAGGTTATGTTGGCATCGTGCAACGCATTGAAAAGGCCAGGTTCGCCAACAATATAAGCGCTGCAGCCAGGGCTTTGATGACTCAAAAACTTTGCCGTTGCCAGTGCACTGGTATAGAAATGGCTTTCGTCAACGTCGAGTCCCATGCGGGCGAGCTTTTGCTGGAGTTCTTTTGGTGTCTTGCCGCTGCCGTTGGTCAAAAATAGAAATTCTTTATTTTCGCGTTGCAGCCATTCGACAAAATCTTTGACGCCGGGAATTAAATCGTCACCTTTGTAGATAACGCCATCCATATCGCAGATGAAGCCTTTTTTTGATCGCAATGAATCCATATGCAGTTCTCCTTTTTACGTAAAATGATAAAATTCTACTGATAATCTGGATTTAAAATAAATAGGCATAAGATAAATGCCTCTCAAGAAAGAGTATTCTGCCAGGAATCGTTTTTTCCTTTTTGGTGGCAGCGTATAAATTTTGATTTGTTTACAGATTTTTTATAGTTTTAGAGGATACTATACAAAACAAAGAGAATGTTTTTGCGCGTTTTCTATATATATTTATTGTTTTTTGCAAAGTTGATAAAAATGCTTGACTTAGAGTCGACTCTAAGTTGTAGTATTTGAAAAGTAAAACATGACAACGATAAAAATGCGTACAGATTTTATCGTTGCGTGCTTTTGCATATGATTTTGAGGCTTGGCATGCATCTGATTTTTGATATATATTAAAAAAAGAATGTATTACTTTTTAAACATGTAATAATTTTCATGTTGTTTTCATTTTTCTCCGTTAAACTATGTTTAATGGAAATGGTGATGGCGGTGGATGAAAGCGAAGCTCCATTTTCAACTGAGTTTATATAAAGAGGAGAAGGTAATTAGAATGAACAATGGAAAAAATTTATTTATGGCAATGGCACTGGCTGGTGGTGTGTTTTTTAATATGACAGCTACGACACATGCGGCAGAAGTATACCATCCCGTGAAGAATGGCAGCTATAGCACGGCAGAGGAAGCAACGAATACAGGTATTTTCATGGATAAAGCGGCAATTACGCCAATCTATCATCCGGTAGCAAACGGTGCTTATAAAACAGCTGAAGAAGCTGAAAACACGGGAATATTTTTAGCGGATGGTGCGGTTGTACCGATTTATCACCCAGTTGAAAATGGCGGATATGCTACAGCTGAAGACGCCGTGAATACGGGTATATTCCTGAATAAGTAAGTGAATGCAGATTCGTTTTGTATGAAGGGTCTAGGCAAGAAAGATAGAGAATAATTAGCAAGGTGTAATTGGAAACTCCGGCAAAATTATTATTTCCTGAATTTGCCGATCATATAGATGCGGGTGGGCCTGCTGTTAAATGAAACACTTTTTCACGGGCCCTCTCTGCAATTGTCAGTTTGGAGAGAACAAAAGTTTATTTCTGTTTTGACAGGTTTATATTTTCATGTTATTTTCAGTTTATCCGACTATGATGAACGTCATGGAAAACGAAACAGCTCTTATTGTAGAGCGTAAGGATACATTTCCTAAAAAAATAAAAAGATTTAATAGTAAAGAGAAGAAGGTAATCACAATGAAAAACAGTAAACAAATATTTATGGCCATGGCTTTAGCTGGCGGCATTTTTTTCAATATGGCAGGTACGACACATGCTTCGACGCCGCAAGATGCGACATATGATAATACCGGCATTTATCATCCGGTGAAATTGGGTCAATTCGATAGTGCTAGAGAAGCTGAAAACACAGGGCTTTTTGCTGAGGAAGCAGGCGTTGTTCCAGTATATCATCCAGTAAAGAACGGTCAGTATAACAGTGCTGAAGAAGCGACTAATACAGGGATTTTCGCAGGCAAAGCAGAAGTGACATCCATATATCATCCAGTAAAAAATGGTAGTTATAACAGTGCTGAAGAAGCAGTGAATACGGGAATATTCGTTAATAAATAAGCAGTAAAAATCTAAAAATTGAAGAAAAGCTTCCTATTGTAAAATAAAGCAATAGGAAGCTTTTTTATTTTGAATAAAGGGACATAATTGATTTTGACAATCGGAGGGCAAAAGAGGATAATAAATATGTCCTTTAAACGACAAAAAAATTTGGCCAAGCGGTTTTGGATAGGTGGCTGACAGCAATCAGGCAAAGTTTTGCGGCTTGTGGAGAATCTGTAAAGCTTTGCCTGGCGGCTAAAAACATAACGATCAAAGAATTTGATGCTGGATAGACAGCGTGCAGCTTAATATAAGAAAGGAGGATGTGTAGTGTTTAAAGTCCTCATTGTAGATGACAGCGTTTTTATTAGAACGACAATAAAGGCTTTGCCGCTTTGGGGCGAGGTAAGTGGTTTTGTGATAGCAGGAGAAGCAAAAAGTGGAACGGAGGCGTTGCAGCTTCTGGAGAAACATTCTTTTGACTTGGTCATTACGGATATTTGTATGCCAGATATGACAGGTATAGAACTTTTGAAACTCGTGGTGAAAAAAAATCTAGTGCCTTGCGTGGCCTTGATCAGTCAGCATACGGATTTTGAGTATGCAAAAAAAGGCTTGCTTTACGGTGCGATGGATTACATAGTCAAGCCTTTTGTCGAGGAGGATTTAGCTCGTTTATTGATAAGGGTAAAGGGCCAACTGGCGGAGCGCCGACGTTTGGAAAAAGCGATCGGGACCAAGCTGAGCCCGGCCGAGTTGGTGCGAGAAATGATTATGACAGAAGACTTGAGCCAATTGATTGGTATGGTGAAGATGGGAGATCTGGCTTCGCTGCGTTTGGCTGTGGCGCTTGGGGAATCGATTACCAAAAAAGCGGCGGGTGATGCCAGACTGGCCAAGGAAGCATTATACGCTTCTGTGCAAAAAGTAGCAGTGGAACTCGATAAAAATTATAGTTGGATCGGTAAATATAGAAATCTTCAATCAATCGTTGAACAGCGTTTTGTCCAAGCTGATGAGACCTCGTTGTTGTTGCAATTTCAGGCAAGTGTTGTTGAATTGGTTGAAGTGGTAAATGAATTTACGAACCTTCGCTGTCAAGGACGTAGTGCTCAAGAGATCGCGCAGTATATGCTCGAACATATCGATGAACAGTTATCGTTGACGAAAATAGCCAAATGTTTGTATATTACAAGGACGTATCTAGGTGAAGTTTTTAAAGAAAAGACGGGATTGAAGGTGAGGGAATACCTTTTATTCCTCAAAATAACCAGAGCAAAGCATTTGCTGACAGAAGACCAGCTAAGCTGGGACGAAATTGCATTGCTGCTTGGCTATAATAGCACGGAATATTTTGCTGGATTGTTTACGCAACATGTGGGTTGTTCACCGCGCCAATATCAAAATAAAGAAATGAAGGCGCGGCAAAGTTTATGAGGAGTTAAAGATTTTTTACTTCTCGATTAGAAAATGTCGACTTTTTTGTAAACGAAGTCGACATTTTTTTATAGGATTAAAGAGTTAGACAAATTATACTAATACATAAGTTCTCAATACATTTCTAAAAGCGCTTGGTAAAGCTGATTTTATAGAATACTGCGACGAGGGAGGCAATAGCAAAATATGAAATGGGATTGGTCAATAAAAAATGCAAGCCGTCGTGGGGCGGACAGCGGGCGTTTGACGCCGCTTAAGTAAGGAGAGATTTTTATGTCGGAATACAAGCAGCAATTTGAAAGATTTCCGCAACAGGTCTTGGAAGTTTTGGGTTTCAGTGTGGTCATCGTAGAAGAGGAATCACATCACATCGTTTATGCGAATCAACAAGCTTTGCAGATGTTTGGCTGGAGGCAGGATGAAATAATCGGTTGCAGCTGCCAAGAATTGTTGTGCCCAGAGACAAAGTCGATGGATATTGATGCGCAATGCAGTAGTTCGGAAAGAGAGATTGTCCGACCGGATGGGAAACATCTGACGGTTGTGGAAAATGTTGTTTCTGTGGAAATGAATGACCGTCGTTATTTATTGTTAAGCCTAATGGATTGTTCGGCTCAAAAAAAGATGCAAAAAAAATTGCAATCGGTAAATAAAGCATTGCTCACTGAAATAGATAAACGTGTCGAAATTGAAGAACGTTTGAAAAATTTGGCTTATAGTGATTATTTGACAGGCTTGCCTAATAAATTATCTTTTTTGGGACAATTGAATCGAGCTATTATCGGAGCTTCGGTGATGACAGATAAATTAGCAGTCTTGTTCATCGACCTCGACGAATTCAAGATGGTCAACGACACAATGGGACATGCGGTAGGTGATCGCTTGCTGCTTGAAGTGGCGGATCGTTTAAAGAAAAATCTACGCGGCAACGACGTGATTGCCAGACTAGGCGGCGATGAGTTTGTTGTTCTTCTTGAAAGAATTCAGCCGAATGGGCTCGATGGTGTAGTGGAACAATTATTAGCTAGTCTCAGACGCCCATTTCGAATCAAGGATCGAGAATTTTTCATTACAACAAGTATAGGGGCAGCGATATTTCCTTATGATGGAGCAGATGCTGATTCGTTGATACGAAATGCGGATGCGGCCATGTACAAAGCCAAGGCGCAGGGGCGGAACCGTTGGTCGCTTTGTGCAAAGACAACGGGTGAGTATATGGCAAGTGGACAATAAAATAGCGTGGGTAAAGCAGGCTGCTTTGGCAGCCTGCTTTTTGCTTGGAACCAATCGGTAGGTAAGCGCGTTGGCGCAGAAGAAGGCGAATGTTCATTATGTTAACCTAGAAGCTTAAAGACGTTGACTGAATGGGAAGGCTTCGTTATAATGAAATGTGTTTATAAGGGGGTGCTTTTATGGAACGTTTGATTCGGGCACTTGGGTCGCTGGCAGAGGAGCGATACCAAGGTTCATATATTGGTAAGATCTTGTGGGAAAAACAAGCGACAGCTTTACCGACGAAGGGGACGACTCGCTTGACCATCGAGCGGGAATGTAGAAACTTCATCCGCATCTTAGTTGTACTGGAAGCTGAGCAGATAATTGCGGCTCGCCTACAAGTCGGTCTTTTTTTGGCAAAGGAAAAACATGAAGCTGAACAGCAAGAGAGCATGGAAGATGCTCGTGCGATTGCAGCCGAGCGGTGGCGCGTGTTCAGTCCGCAAGAAATCATTGACTTTGTTGATTCCGTGGGCGATCAAAATGAAATCCATCGCAGTGCTTGTCCTGTCGTACCAGGCCTTTTTTTGTTGCAACAGATTGCTGCAGAACTTTCTTTGGCGAATCAGTTGGAACTGCGGTTTTTACAACCGTTATATGCAGGGCAAATGGTTTCGATACATAAAGACAAAAATATTTGGCGGGGCTATGGGCCGTCAGGACTGGCTTTTTCGGTAAAGATTCGGTATTTTAAAAATTCGGAGGAATGAATGATGGGACATACAAATGCAGCGAAGTTGACGACTAGAGATATGACGAAAATGGCGATTTGCGTGGCACTTTTGTGCGTAGCGGCATATATTTCATTTCCTTTGCCCTTTACCGTGGCGATGGTTACGGCATTGACGATTGTGATGAATTTGTCTGCGTTTATACTGACACCAAAGCAGACGTTTACGGTTATTGTGGTTTATCTGCTTTTGGGGGCTGTGGGCGTGCCGGTTTTTCCGGGGGGAGCGGCAGGGCTGGGTAAGCTTTTCGGTCCGACGGGAGGGTTTTATTTTGCGTATCTTTTAGCCTATCCTTTGGTCAGTATGGCAAAGGGAAAAGAAAATTCATTGAAAAGATATATATTGGTTGCAGTGGTGATCGGCATGCCAATCACGTACATCGGTGGCTTGATTTCGATGTATCTCATCATGCAGGTCGATCTTTGGAGTGCATTGGTCATGGCGGTTTTTCCGTTTATTCCGGGGGATATATTCAAAGCGGCAGCTGCGGCTTTTTTAGGCGTGAAAACCAATAAAGTATTTCAATTGAGAGGCTGAACCATGAGTGAAGCATATGTATTAGGCGGCCTGAGAACGCCGATTGTTGTAAAAAATGGGGCGTTTGCTAAACGTGCGCCAGAGGATTTTTGTGCCACGCTTTTGCGGGCTTTGATTGAACGGCATCAGTTAAAAGAAATCGATCAGATCATATGCGGCAATGCTGTCGGCACAGGTGGAAATATAGCTAGGCTTATGGCACTGAAGGCTGGCGTCAAAGAGGAAGTTCCAGCGTTTACAGTTGATATGCAGTGCGCTTCGGCGGCACTGAGCATAGAGCTAGCCCGGGCAAAAATCATCAGTGGCGAAGCGGACTTGATCATTGCCGGAGGACTCGAGAGTTCTTCTTTGCAGCCGATGCGCATCTACGATAAGTCGGATTGCCGCTATAACGAGCAAACACAGGGGTTTTACAAAGTGGCACAGTTTTCTCCATGGGAAAACGATCCCTTGGCTATGTTGCGCGGAGCTGAAAGAGTGGGCGTGGCAGATCAGGTGACAAAAGCGGAACTTGATTTTTGGACGCTGCGCAGTCATAAGCTGGCATATGAGGCCAAGCAAAATGGGGAACTCAAGGATATCATCTTACCGATTGGTGAAGTTGATAGCGATGATGGAATTCGTGCGCGCATGAGCCAGCGCCTTTTGGATCGGTTGCCCATTTTACTTGGACCGGGGACGCAACTGACGGCAGGCAATGCCTGCCTTATCAATGACGGGGCCGCATTGGTGGTGCTTTGTTCAAAACGGTATTATGAAACATGGGGACAAAAACCTCTGGCTAGAATATGTGCTTCACGTTCGCTCGGAGGAGATCCGGCGCAAAGTCCGCGTGGTGCCATGCGGACTGCGGATAAGCTGATTGAAACCCAAGGGCTTCGTTATGAAGATTTGGCGGCTATTGAATTCAATGAAGCCTTTGCTGTCATTGATGTTTTGTTTGAGCGGGCGCATCCAAACCTCATCGATCGTTATAATGTTTTTGGCGGAGCTTTAGCTTATGGGCATCCATATGGGGCTTCGGGTGCCATCATTTTATTGCATCTTTTGCAGGCTTTAGCAAAAAATGGTGGAGGCCTGGGTGTTTGTTCAATTGCCGGAGCAGGTGGACTTGGAACAGCTTTGCTGGTGGAGGGAATCGCATGAACTATTATGTGTTGCTGGAGCAGCAGGCCGAAAAAAATGGCGATAAAGTTTTCTTGCAGCTCGAAAAGACGTCGTATACATATTCTTCCATAAGAGATAAAGCAGCAGCGATTGCCGAGGCAATAGCCCTTTCGCAGCAAGTTGTTTTGGTAGAAGCGAACGACTTTGTTTCGCAGTTCATTTTGTTCTTTGCTGTGCAGGCGGCAGGCTGTGTGCCGGTATTGCTGCATCATGATCTGCCCATGCTAGAAGTGGAGGCACTGCTTGAAAAGAGCGGCATTCGCGCGATGATTACAGACACAGATCGAGCGCTAGAAAAAAGTATTCCTTTGCCAGAAAGCTTTGGCAAGCTGGGGATTTTTACGGGAGAAGCCCTTCCTTTGCCGCGCGATGAAGATATTTGTGTCGGAGTGCTGAGCTCAGGCTCTTCGGGAGTGCCAAAGCTCATGCTTCGGAGCTATGAAAGCTGGGCGGGATTTTTCCCGGTGCAAAATGAAATATTTAAGGTGGGCGCTTGCTGCAAGATTTTTTTGCAGGGCAGCTTGAGTTTTACGGGTAATCTGAATACAGCATTATCTGTCTTATTTGCCGGGGGAACGATTGTTACGAGTCAAACTTTTCGTTGCCGCACCTGGTTTTCGCTGATGTCACGTTTTTCTGTGGATGTAATCTACCTTGTACCAGCCAAGCTCAAGCTGCTTTTGCCCTTTTGCCGAGAAAAGCTTTTATCTGTAAAAATGGTTTTTACAGGATCGCAGCTTTTGGGGCAAATGGCGGCACGAAAGCTCAGAGAAGTTTTTCCGGCAAGCGATATCCTTTTGTATTATGGCGCGAGTGAGCTCAATTACATCACGTATATTTCATATGAAGATATGCTCAAAAATCCGCAAAGTGTGGGACGGCCATTCCCTGGAGTTGGCTTGTCATTAAAAGATGGTTATGTTTATGTGGATACACCCTATCATGTGTATGGAGCAGTGCTGCCTTTTACGGTTAAAGACGCAGGTTATTTGACGGATGATGGAGCTTTGATTTTTGCCGGGAGAAAGCAGGCGATGATCAACCGTGGCGGGGTCAAGGTGAGCTGCCTCAAGGTGGAGCTTGCCATACGTGACTTGGAAGGCGTAAAAGATGCTGCTATTTTGCCTTATGCGGATGAAAAGCGGGGCAGTGAGATTGCGGCCTTTATTGCCGTGGATGAAAAAATACATCAGCAGGAATTGGTTCAACAAATTCGAAAACGCCTGCCAAGAGCTGAACAGCCGCATCGATTTATTTTTCTTGAAGAGATGCCCCTCAATGATCGAGGTAAAATCGATGCCGCAAAATTAAAACAGCAGTTAAACGCGGATGCATAAAGATTTAGCGAGAAAGTGCCTTAAAGACAAGGTTGCAGGATAATCGCTGTTGTGATAAAATTTCTTTAAAATTTAAAATGGATTGTGCCTGGGGAGCTATTTTGGCTGAGAGGAAGTTTTACTTCGACCCGTAGACCTGATTTGGATAATGCCAACGCAGGGAGTAGCAGAATTTTTGCGGAAAATACTCTCAGTGTATTTTCCGTTTTTTATTTTAGAAAATCATAAAAATTTATTTGGAATGATCATAGTTATTTGAAAGGGGTCATCTGTCATGAAAAAAATCTTGACGATTGCTGGCTCGGATTGCAGTGGTGGAGCTGGAATTCAGGCGGATATCAAAACAATTGCCGCGCAGGGGATGTACGCGATGAGCGTGCTTACTTCGTTGACGGCACAAAATACGACAGGGGTCTATGATGTGATGGATGTTCCAGCCGAATTTGTTGCTAGACAAATCGATTGTATTTTTACGGATATCCGTCCGGATGCAGTGAAGATAGGGATGGTGTCGAATCCGGAGATCATTGAGACCATCGTGCAAAAGCTCAAACAATACGAGGCGGAAAATATAGTAGTCGATCCAGTCATGGTCTCGACGAGTGGCAGCAATTTGTTGAAAAAAGAAGCCATGGTGGCTTTGTGTCAAAAACTCTTGCCATTGGCGAGGGTCATTACGCCGAATCTGCCAGAGGCGGAAGCGTTGTCAGGCCAGTCTGTTCATGATAAAGCTTCTTGCGTCGAAGCGGCAGAAAAAATTTCTCGATTGCTGACCGGTGCAGTGCTGATTAAGGGTGGACATTTGGTCAATACAGCAGATGATTTTCTCTATGATCAAGGGACGCAGACGTGGTTCGTCGGTCAAAAAATTGACAATCCCAACACGCATGGAACGGGATGTACGTTGTCATCTGCGATTGCCTGTGGCCTTGCGGCAGGGGATGAGCTTCCAATAGCTATTGAACGAGCTAAAGCTTATATTACGGGGGCATTGCAGGCGCAATTGAATCTTGGAATGGGCAGCGGTCCACTCGACCATATGTACCAGTGGGGACATATAAAAAAGGACGATTTGTGAAAAATCATTGCTTGCATGGGCAACAATGAGGTACAATGTAGATGCATTTATAAAGCAGAAATGAGGTGCGGTATGTCAACAATCGGCAATATTTCTACAGATCTTTTAAAATCGCTTTTGGGGGATACGTCAACGAACGCAGGAACTTCAACGGCAAGCAATACAACGGATAGCACGAAAACAACAAAGACCAAAACGGTTACTTCGCCAAACGATGTATCTTCACTCAGTGATCTTGACAGCTATGTATCGACACTCAAAGCCGGGCAATCTACACTGGCGGATTACATGGGAAACGATAATGATTCGACTGAAGGCGAGGGCCTATATAGTGTTTTGACTTACAACATGAATGGTCAGGTACAAAATATCATGCAGCAAATAAGCGATCAAAAGGCAGCGAAAGCAGAGTCGAAGTCAACTGATTCGACGAATAATTCGCAAACCAGCGTGACGAAGACCAGCACGAAGTAAGATTTTTGGGACTATCTACAGATTTTTTACATTTTTAATGGGGAAAGTTCACATTGACAGTGAGGTTTTCCGATGATACAATAAAGCAAATCATATAATATAGTAGTAGCTGAGTAATGGCGCTCATAGATACGCAAAGGTATCTATGAGCTTTTTTTATGTGATTTTGCAATTTGAATAAGGACAAAAAGAAGCAAAGATGCTTACGATAGAGTCTTTGCTTTTTGTGTTTTTATGGCAAGAATGGGGGCGTGAATATGTTCAACATATATAAAATGGAGAAAAAATTTGGTGACCTCGAAGTCTTGAAGAGCATCAGCATGCATATTGATGATGGCGAAGTGGTTTGCGTCATCGGTCCATCAGGCTCAGGAAAAAGCACATTTTTGCGCTGCCTGAATTTGTTGGAAACACCGACGAGCGGTGAGATTTATTATAACGGGATGCTCGTCGACCATGATTTGGATACAAAAAAACTACGGCGTGAAGTGGGCATGGTATTTCAGCGCTTCAATCTGTTCCCGATGTTCAGCGTTCTTAAGAATATCACCTATGCGCCAATTCATATCAATAAAATGAAGAAAAAAGATGCAGAAGAGCTAGCGATGAGTCTTTTGGCGAAGGTTGGCCTGACCGACAGGGCCAATGCGTATCCAGCGACCCTGTCTGGAGGCCAGCAGCAGCGCGTCGCGATAGCGAGAGCTTTGGCGATGCAGCCTAAGATGCTCCTTTTTGATGAACCGACATCGGCGCTTGATCCTGAACTGGTCGGTGAGGTCTTAGGGGTGATGAAGCAATTGGCAAAAGAAGGCATGACGATGGTCGTTGTGACGCATGAAATGGGCTTTGCTAGAGAAGTCGCTGACCGCGTTGTATTCATGGATAAAGGATATGTCGTTGAGGAAGGCAATCCAACAGAAATATTCAATAGTCCAAAACAAGAAAGGACGCAGCAGTTCCTCAGCCGAGTTGTAATGGGGGTGTAGAAAATGAATAATTTGATGCAATTACATTTTTCGCAGGCAGCGGAGTATTTGGTACCAGTGTTGCTGCATGGGTTTGCCGTAGTGGTTCAGGCAACGATTTTGGGCTTCATTCTGGCGACGATTTTCGGAATGCTCATTGCCATAGGCCGTTTATTTGCTTGGAAGATGATAAAAGGCTGTTTGTATGTGTTTTTAGAAATCATCCGTGGAACGCCGCTTTTGGTGCAGCTTGTTTATATTTATTATGTCGTTCCCTTGTTATGTAATTTGGTGGCTTCGCTCTTTGGCGTCAAGACCGACGTTCAAATTGCGCCACTCACGGCAGGTATTGTAGGCCTTGGCATCAACTATGGATGCTATATGTCAGAAGTGATCCGCGGTGCAATCGTAGCGGTCGATCAAGGACAGACTGAAGCTGCCTTGGTTTTAGGCTTTGGCAAATATCAGGCTTTGCTCCGTATTGTATTGCCACAGGCACTTCGCAGCATTGTGCCGGCACTTGGCAATTATTTGGTCATGATGGTCAAGGATACGTCTCTTTTGGCGTATGTAGCAGTCAACGAACTGCTGCTGCGCACGCAGACATTTGCGTCGCAAACCTTTTTTACCATAGAATCTTATACGTATTTGGCACTTGCGTATTTGGTCATCAGCGTGCCATTGTCGCATCTCATTAAACTCGTCGAATACAAACTCAAGGCGGTTCGGCGTTGATGCGGGATCAAATCTTTAGGTTACTCGTAATTTTATAACAGAGAGGTTGATTTTATCATGAGAAATTTTAGTAAAAAATTTACGCTTTTAGCAATTTTCATTCTGTCCCTGACCTTATTGATGGTTGGCTGCGGGTCTGAGAGCAAACCGAGTGAGTCGTCTTCTTCAGCGACTGCACAAAATGATCCAGGCGCGAGCAAAACCCTCAATGCCCTGCGGGCAAAAGGAGTTCTTGTCGTCGGGTCCTCAAATGATGCTCCATTTGCTTATATGGATGTTGCAAAAAACACTTTTTCAGGTGTCGATGCTGAAATCATCGGCGAAGTTGCCAAGCGTCTTGGCATAGGTAAAGTCGAGATGAAACAGGTCCCTTTTGAAAACTTGCTTTTGGAACTTAACAACAACACAATCGATATGGTAACCGATGCGATGTATATCAAAAAAGAACGGCTGGATAAAGCATTGTTCACGGATGTTTGGTATAAAGAAGGGGAAGCAGTTGTCGTCAAAGCGGATTCTTCCATCCAGACCAAAGAAGATCTCAAGGATAAAGTCATTGGTGGACAAAAAGGTGTTACCTTTTTAGAATTAGCACAAAAATGGGAAGCAGAGGGTAAGGTCAAGGAAGTAAAAGTATTCAATAGCCAAGCGGAGCTCATGATGGCCGTCAACACTGGCAAAATTGATGCTTGCATCACCGATGGAATTGTTGCCGCGTATACGCTCAAACAAAATACGAATATGAACCTTCGCCTTTTGACGCCTTACGAAGCGGAAGCTGGTGGGAAAATCGGTGCGGCTCTGCGTTTTGAAGACAAGGATTTCTTGGCAGAAGTCAATAAGACGCTCAATGAAATGAGAGCTGATGGAACGCTTACCGCAATTCTTGAAAAATATGGACTAAACAAAGATTATATGGTTTTATCAGCAGATGAAGCCAAAACAGTAAATGTAAAATAAGGAACAATAGATTAGGAGGCAGTTTATATGGTTAGTTGTCGAGAAATCATGAAACTTCATACACTGGAGAAAGCCGACGTCGTCGCTGGCAGCGGTGGATTGAATCGCATGGTGCGATGGGTACACTTTATTGACCTGCCCGATGTTTTGCCCTGGGTCCAGGGCGGTGAATTATTGATCATTACGGGGATTGGCCTGCCGGGGGGACCGGCAGGCCTTGTGCCGTTGGTGAAGGGTGTCATCGAAAAGAAACTCGCGGGCATGATCATCAATTTGGGGCCTTACATCGAGACTGTACCAGCAGAAGTCATTGAAATAGCGGAAAAAGCGAATTTTCCGTTGTTGACATTGCCGTGGAATGTCAAACTCGTAGAGGTCATGCAGGAGATATCGAGTTATATCGTTGTTCAGCAGACTGAAAAGCAATCACTCAGCAGTTTCTTTGAGCAGCTTTTGTTAAAACCAGTCGAAGCTGAATCTTCTTTGCTTGAGCATGCGGCAGCTTATGGCTATGATCTTTCGCAGCCGCAGCAAGCTGTCTTAGTAGGATTATCTCACCAAAAGCAGGAAGAAATCAGTGATTTTATGCAGCTTAAAACGCAGATGGAACAAGTGGCAAGGGATTTCTTTGTGCGTAAAGGGCGAAAGGTGCTGCTTTCTATCTGGATGGATAAAATCTTATTTTTGCTGCCGCAGAGTACAGGTAGCAATGAACAAGAAAATATTGCCCTTGTTCAGGAACTGGTCGAGATATTGAAGGACCATTTTGCCGGAGTTTCACTTGCAGCTGGCATGGGATCGCCGGCGAAGTCTCTGCCGTGTATCCGTGACAGCTACCAACAGGCGGGGAAGGCTCTGTGGTTCGGTGCCTCTGCTGTGACCAAACGGGATGTATATGACTATGACAGTCTTGGCATATACAAATTGCTGCTAGAGGTGCCGCTCGATCGATTGCAAGCATATTGCCATGAAATCATCGGAACACTAGAAGCACATGATGCAAAATATAAGATGGATTTGATCAACAGCTTGTTCGTCTATTTTGAAGAAACGGGCAATGCCGTCAAAACGGCCCATCGCCTGTTTGTTCATCGCAACACGCTCGATTACCGTCTCAAAAAAATTGAGGAAGTCAGTGGCAAGAAACTGTCAAATTCCTATGATCGACTCATGCTGCAATTGGCGGTTGTGATTGCCAGGCAGCTCAATACAGTTGAACTTGCAACTGAAAAATCCTGGTATAAAAGGTCTTCTTGAGGAATGTGACAATATCACAGCGAAATTAAAAAACAATAGAATGACATCACATTGTAAGTGATGGATAAAAGGTCTATGATATAGACAGATTAAGAAAAGGCTGTATGGCAACGGGGCCAGTGTCCAACCGGTGATAAGGTGTGGACACAAGCCCCTTGTCCTACAGCTTTTTATTTGTATAGGGGGAAAATACAATGTTAAGAGATGAATTTCCAAAAATTATTACCAAAACGGTTCCAGGTCCGAAAGCTTCGCGTGTAATCGCAAGAAGAGCGGAAGCTATTCCAAGTGCGATTCGCTGCGGTTATCCGGTTGTCATTGAACGCGGCGAAGGCGCCATCATCGAAGATGTGGATGGCAACCGTTTCCTCGATTGGATCGGCGGCGTAGGTGTCCTCAATATCGGTTTTAGCCACCCAGAAGTAATCGAAGCCGTTAAGGCGCAAGCAGATAAATATTTTCATGGCATGTTCAATGTCGTAACGCATGAAGGTTATGTGAAATTGGCTGAAAAACTCAATTCAATCGCGCCGGTTCGCGGGGACAAGAAACGTGCTTTTTTTGCCAATAGTGGTGCCGAAGCCGATGAAAATGCGGTAAAGATCGCAAAAGCTTTTACGAAACGCCCGAATATCATCGTTTTTTCCGGCGCTTTCCATGGCAGAACGTTGTTGACGATGTCCATGACGGCCAAAAAAGCATATGCAGATGGCATGGGACCTTTCCCTGATGGCATTTACCGGGCAGAATTCCCGTATATATATCGTCGTCCAGAAGGAATGCCAGAAGATAAAGCAATTGCTTATTATGTCGAAAAGCTTAAAGAAGTTTTTGAAAACTGCTCTCCGGCAAAGCATGTTGCAGCACTGGTCGTAGAACCATTACAGGGTGAAGGCGGGTTTATTCCGGCACCGATCGAATGGATCAAAGCCGTGCGCCAGATTTGCGATGAAAACGGCATCTTGTTGATTGCCGATGAAGTACAGTCTGGTTTTTGCCGCACGGGTAGAATGTTTGCTACGCAGTACTGGCAAGAAGCTGGCGTAGAACCGGATATCATTGCCACGGCAAAATCCATTGCAGCAGGTGTTCCACTGAGCGCCATCATTGCGCGTGATGAAATCATGCAGGCAGTACCGGGCGGCGTCATCGGCGGTACCTTCTGCGGCAATCCGCTTGCTTGTGCGGCCTCTTTGAAAACAATCGAAATCATGGAACGTGACCACTTGGCTGAACGTTCGTTGGAACTTGGACACAAGGTCATGGATAGATATAGACAATGGCAGGAAAAATACGATATAATTGGCGATGTCAGAGGTCTTGGCGGCATGGTCGGCATCGAGTTCGTGGAAGATGCTGCAAGCAAAAAACCAAATGCGGCTTTGGTCAATGAGCTGATAAAAGAATGTGCGCAAAATGGTCTTCTGATTGAAAATGCCGGAATCCATGGCAATGTCATTCGTTTCTTGGCACCATTGGTCATTTCGGATAACCAGCTCGAAGCTGGCTTGGACATTTTCGAAGATGCGATCAAAAAATGCGCCGGTTATGAAGAAGCAAAAGAAAAAGAGTGCGTAGGAGCCTGATCTGGAGGTCATTATATGAAAAGTTTCAAAGTCGTTCCTTCCGTGGTGTTGCTCGAATCTTGCCAGGAATTTTGTGAACGTTATAAAATAGGGGCGGGCGATCTCGTTTTTGCCAGTGCATCGACACTGGCCCGCAGTTTTCCTGCGGGATTTGAAGGAGCACTCGTCATCGATTACCGACAATATGGCAGTGGTGAACCGACGGATTTGATGGTCAATGGAATCTCCCGCGCGATTGGTTCACAGCCAATTAAGCGCGTGTTCGCGATTGGCGGCGGAACAATTCTGGATGTGGCAAAGCTGTTTGCCTTGAAAGAAGTCTTTCCTGTTGCTGATTTGTTTGATGGCACAATCGAAGCCGTGCGCGACAAAGAGCTTATTTTACTGCCGACGACCTGTGGGACTGGCAGTGAGATGACGAACATTTCGATTTTGGAACTGACGGAAAAGAAAACCAAAATGGGTCTAGCCATCGACGCTCTGTATGCTGATGAGGCAGTCTTGGTGCCAGAATTGTTAGAGGGCCTGCCGTTCAAGGTGTTTGCGGCTAGTTCGCTCGATGCTTTGATACATGCAGTCGAATCCTTTACTTCGCCGAAGGCGAATGCACTTACGCAGATGTTTTCCCTAAAGGCGATGGAACTGATCTTAAAGGGATATCAGCAAATTGCCGAATCGGGCGAGGCTGCAAGGCTGCCTTTATTGCCAGACTTTCTGCTTGCCAGCACCTATGCTGGGATTGCTTTTGGCAACGCTGGCTGCGCTGCCGTGCATGCACTTAGCTATCCCTTGGGAGCGGCGAAGCATGTTCCGCATGGCGAGGCCAACTATGTGATGTTCATGGAAGTCTATCAGACGTACAGGTCCATTCGCTGCGATGGAAGCCTACAGCTCCTTGAACAGCATCTGGCAAAGATCCTTGCTTGTCCAGAAGACACTGTATATGAGACACTTGGTGATTTGCTCGGACATATTTTGACGCCGCGGAAGATGAGTGAATACGGTGTAAAAGAAGAAGATTTGGAGCTTTATACCGATATTGTCATGACGAAACAGACGCGCTTGATGGCCAATAATTATGTGGAACTTTCGGCAGAAAAAGTCAGATCAATCTATCAAAAATTATTTTAAAAAATGCTTTGAAAATATAACAAAAAACAATTCCCGTTTGTGCTATAATTTGCATGAACGGGAATTTTTGTAAGTTGAAAAAGTTTTCAATGATACGGCTGCGAGTAAAGCCGATAGAACTTTTAGGTATTTTGTTTACCGTGATTTTTGGAGGAGTGTGCCGTTGAAATGTTTGAACTGGAAAATCTAAAGTTTAAAGACATTCTAGATATTAAAACCCTGAAAATCAGCCGGCCGGTCAGCTGCATCGTCGGGGCGTCAGGCAGTGGCAAGACGACGCTCCTGCGGATGTTCAATCGCATGAACGTGCCCGATACGGGCATTGTTTTTTATGAAGGGCGAGACATTGAGAACTGGGATGCTGTGAAACTTCGCCGCGAAGTCGTGATGCTTGGGCAAAACCCGATTATATACAGCGGCAGCGTGGAAGATAATTTACAAATAGGCCGAATGTATTCGGAAAAGCCTCTGGCGACGAAAGAGGCGCTGCGTGAAATCATGGAACGGGTCGAACTCGATAAACCTCTCGCGGATAGCTGTCGAAATTTTTCCGGCGGCGAAAAACAGCGCCTGTGCTTGGCCCGGGTCATGCTCATGGATGCGCCGGTTTACCTTTTAGATGAGCCGTCAGCCGCGCTTGATGCACAGACCGAGAAGTTCATCATCGATAATTTCATCGATTTTGTCCAACAAGAAAAAAAGCAGCTCATCATGATAACACATTCAGAGCGGTTGGCTGATTCCTTGGAAGATTCTATTATTCGCCTCGATAAAGGGCGAGTCACGGAGGCCTATGATGAATAATTCGATTATGGATTTATCGATTCTGCAGCTTTCGGCAGCCTATGTGTTCATTCTTCTCTTGCTGCTCATTTTTAGAGCTAGAGGCATTCGCCGGGAAAAGCAGATTTTGATCGCTTCGGTGCGCATGACCTTACAGCTCACGATCATGGGTTATGTGTTGATGTTTGTTTTTGATAATCCGAGTTGGTGGCTGACAGGAATCATGATAGCCATCATGATAGCGTTTGCCATCTACAATGTGATCAAGCGGGTCAAAGAAAAGGTATCACCAGAGCTTCGGAAGATGATCAGCTTGTCGATGATTTGCGGGGGACTGTTTACCGCGGCATTCTTCATCATCGTCGTATTGAATGTTGAGCCGTGGTTCAATCCGCAATATTTTATTCCTATATCGGGAATGATCGTCGGCAATTGTATGACGGGGATCGCTTTGGGGGCCAACAAACTTTGCAGTGATATGGAAGATAAACGAGCAATCCTTGAGAATTCGCTGATGCTTGGCGCGACGCCAGCGCAAGCAGCCAGGGAAATCGTCAACGATGCGTTTGACAGTGCGATCTTGCCGACGATGAATAACATGCTGACGATGGGCATCGTGTCGCTGCCGGGAATGATGACGGGGCAGATTTTATCCGGCGTATTTCCCCTCACGGCGATAAAGTATCAGATTGGCATCATGCTGGCAATTTTAGGGGCGACGGCCTTGACGACGATATTGTTTGTCGTCTTGGGCTATAAAACCTTTTTTACGAAAGACTGCCGGCTCAAATAAATTTTAGGATGCAAGTGATGAAAAGTCAGTAAGTCCAGGCTTTTACGAAAAGGAGACGGAGAAAATGGCATATACAGCAAATCCATCACGTTATCAACAGATGAAATATAAAAATTGTGGAAAAAGCGGACTAAAATTGCCGCAAATCGCTTTGGGGCTTTGGCATAATTTTGGCACGAACGATGATTATCAAAACATGAAAGATATGTGCTTTACAGCATTTGACCATGGCATCACTTATTTTGATCTCGCGAACAATTATGGCCCGGAACCAGGCAGTGCAGAAGTGAACTTGGGACGGATCCTGCGCGAAGAATTTGCCGGGTATCGCGATGAACTCGTCATCAGTACGAAGGCCGGCCATGAAATGTGGGCGGGGCCTTACGGCGATGGCGGCAGCCGAAAATATCTTTTGTCGAGCCTTGATCAGAGTTTGAAACGCATGCAGCTCGATTATGTGGATATCTTTTATCATCATAGACCAGATCCATCCGTGCCGATGGAAGAAAGTTTGATGGCACTGGCTTCAGCTGTCAAAAGTGGTAAAGCCCTGTATGCAGGAATATCAAAATATGATGGGGAACAGACTCGCCAAGCAGCGGCGATTTTGCAGGAGTTAAAATGTCCCTTCATTGTAAATCAGAGCCGTTATTCGATCTTTGATCGTCATATAGAGACAAATGGACTCAAGCAAATGGCAGAGGAGATCGGTTGCGGCATCGTGGCTTTTAGCCCTTTGGCGCAAGGCCTTTTGAGCGATAAATATTTGACGGGGATTCCAGCAGATAGCCGAATCAAGCGCAGCGGGGTGTTTTTGCAGGAAAAACAACTGACTCCGGAAAAATTGTCGCAAATTGCCAAGCTCAATGAAATTGCTAAGAAAAGGGGACAAACCTTGGCCCAGATGGCACTGAGCTGGGTCTTGAAAGATGAGGTTGTAACGAGTGTTTTGATTGGTGCATCGAAGCCGCAGCAAATTTTGGAAAATCTCAAAATCATGCAGGCAGAGGATTTTTCCGAAGAGGATTTAATCGCCATCGAACGCAATAGCCAGTAAATAAGGATGCTTTTCATGGGACTTAGGCCGGGTTTGCCAATGGCAAATCCGGTTTTTAATTGAAAAATTTGAAAAAACAGTATATAATAAAAAATCAAATGCGAGGTGGTATGCAGCAAAGGTTTTTGATTGTCCCTGAAAGTGAATGCATAGGTAAGAAGAATAAAGCTTTTCAACGAGTTTGGAAACATAGGATTTATTTGTCTTGGTTTTACGATGTAATATTTACATAAAGGGGTTATGACAATGAATGCAATATTTTCTGTCAAGGGGAAGCTCGTACTTTTATTTGTGGCAGTCAGTGCACTTGCCACCGTGCTGGTCGGCACCTATTTTACGATTTCGACAATTCAGCAAAATCGACAGGCAAATGTGCAGTATGCGGAAAATCTGCATGCGCAATTTGACCGGGAACTCAAGCTGCAGACACAAGGGCTTGTCAGTTCACTCAATGCGATTTACGACGAGCAAAAAGCAGGGCGCTTAACGGAAGACCGTGCTAAGCAGCAGGCGGTTGCGGTAATTAAAGCTGTTCGTTTTGATGGAGATGGTTATTTCTTTGCCGATGATTTGAATGGCGTCTGTGTGGCACATGCTACGCTCGGCTCCAAAGTCGAAGGCAAGAACCGTTTAAACGATCAGGATAAAAATGGCGTGTATTATATGCAGGAAATCTTCAAAGCTGCCAAATCAGATGAAGGTGGCGGTTATAGCAATTTTTCCTTCCCTAAGCCAAACGAAAGCGAAGCCTTGCCCAAACGCGGCTTTTCTATGATTTTTAAGCCTTATGGCTGGGTGATTGCCACTGGGGCCTGGATCGATCATATCGACGCAATGGTAAAAGAACATGAGGCGCAAACGGCAGAAGGGTTATATCGGCAAATTGCAGTTTCCGTAGGGATTTTATTGCTGATTGAATTGATTATTGTTTTTCTGGCATTTTATCTGGCGAAGTCTTTTACGAAACCGATCCTTGCCGCTGCAGAACATATCGAACATCTGGCGACCGGCGATTTTTCTGACCGAGCGGATTCCTTATTTGGCAGCCGCCGGGATGAATTTGGTAAGATGGAACATGCATTTAAAGATCTCAGTGCTAATATGAGAAAGCTTTTACAAACCATAAATGATTGTGCGAAAGATGTTACGGACGGCGTCAAGAAGCTCGATGCTTCAACTACGAAATCAGCAGAAATCAGTGGACAGGTAGCGCAGTCTATTCTGGAAGTTGCCGCTGTAACCCATACGCAGCTCGACTCGATGGAGTCTGTTTCTAATGTTATCGAGCAGTTATCAGCGGGGATGCAGGAAGTCTCAGCAAACGCCACCGAATCGGCAGAACATGCAGAAAAGGTCAGCTTATCGGCTTCAAGCGGAACACAGGCCATTGAAAAATCGATTGGGCAAATGCAGCATATTGAAAGAACGGTCAAGAATTCAGCAGCTGTTATTGACAAGCTTGGTGAAAGATCGCAGGCTATCGGTGAGATCGTTGATACGATTTCCGGCATAGCGGGACAAACCAATCTACTTGCCTTGAATGCGGCGATTGAAGCAGCTAGAGCCGGTGAACAGGGCCGTGGTTTTGCGGTTGTGGCCGAAGAAGTCCGCAAGTTAGCGGAACAATCACAGGCGGCTACGGAAAAAATCGCCGGATTGATCGGTGAGATCCAACAGGATACAGCGCAGGCTGTTGTGACTATGAATGAGGGGACCAAGGAAGTTGAACTTGGTGCAACGGTTGTCGATGCAGCAGGCGAGTCCTTCAAAGAAATTGTCGGTTTGGTCGGGCATGTAGCGGATCAGTCGAAAACCATTGCCAGTACGATACAGGAAATGGCAGGCCATACGGAAAAAATCGTCGTGTCGGTAAAAGACATCAGCGGCATGAATCAAGAAGTTGTCAAAGAAACTGAGACCGTATCGTCCTCAACAGAGGGGCAAATGGAATCAGCGGAAAAAATCAGCCAAGCAAGCGAAGATTTGCTGGCGTTGGCACAACATTTGGAAGAAGAGGTCAAGAAATTTAAAATGTAAGAGGTTTTGCAGCTCTTTTGCCTAATCATATTTTAGGCAAAAGAGCAATGCAGGCTTTTTTTCTTAACTCAGGCAGCTTTAAATATTGAGAATATTTCTAATAGAAAAATCATATTGACAATGACAGGAATAGATATATAATATAAATGTTAGTATTTCTTAGGTAAATAATGCAAGGGGTATTAATGATGTGAGAGGGGGCATTTCTTTTCGATAAAATGTAAGCGGTCCCATTAAATATACATAAAAAGACGAAGAATCAGAAAATTTAAAAGCATTTGATATAATTTTTTTTATTTTGGCCGACAGGGACAGGCTTAGATGTAAAGCCGATAAAGTTTGTTCATCCAGGGGTCTTTTTTTAAAAACAACATAAATGGGATCAGCAAAAATGAAAGTGCTTTCATTTTGTCGTATGGCGATGACTTGTTGGAATTGAATAATTTTTGTGAAATGTTAAAATTAAAATGCGCAGGAGGAAATGAAATGGCAGATACACTCGTTGTAAAACACTCGACTGAGGAAGAAGTCGAAAATAATTCGGGCAATAAAAAACTGACATGGAAAGAAAAGATATCCTATGGATTCGGTGACTTCGGCAATGGTTTTATGTTTGACTTGGGGCAGGCTTATCTGACCAAATACTGGATCGATGTCTGCATGATTCCGGCAGCTGCCGTAGCAGGGATTTTCGCTTTTACTAAAATTTTTGATGCATTTATGGATCCGATTGCTGGATCGTTGATTGATAGCCGTAAAAATATCGGCAGCCGCGGCAAGTTCAGACCGGTCATGATGGTTTCTAGCGTATTGCTGGCAATCCTTACGGTTTTGACCTTTACGATGCCGGATTCATTTTCTGGCGGCGGTAAAGTCATGTTTGCGTATGGCGCTTATATGGCGTGGGGCCTTATCTATTCATTTACCAATATACCATATGGTTCCTTGGCCAGCGTCATGACGCGTGATGTCAATGAACGCAGCCAGATGGCGACGACTCGCCAGGCTGGATCGATTGGAGCACAGTTGATCACTGGTATGGGCTTTGTGCCGATACTGTTGATGTTCAATAATCCGCATCAAGGCTTCTTGGTAGCAGCAGCTATTATGGCAGTTATTGGGGTCGGCGGTTTCTATGTATGTTATAGAAATACAAAAGAACATGTTCATGTAAATCGTAACACTTCAGCAGAACAAAAAGCAGGGCCAAAAGAATACCTCAAAGTCGTTTTCACGAATAAACCACTTATTTGCTTGATTTTGATGACATTGTTCACGATTTCGGCAATGAATACCAATAATCAGATGATGATTTTCTTCTGTCAGTACAACTTGGGCAATATGGCATTACAACCAGTCATCAATGGCGTTATGATGGGCTGCTCGGTCTTAGGTATTTTGTTGATGCCGAAACTCGTTGCGAAATTCGGTAAGAAAAAGACAGCTATTGTAGGTTTATTGATTGGCTGCGCAGCTAACGTACTCAATTTCGTCATTCCTACCAATGTGTACAGTTTTGTTTTTCTTGTTACCGTAGGTTATGTGGCTTTGGCTATTCCAAACGGCATTACCTGGGCGTTTGTTTCTGACGTCATCGACTATGGACAATGGCATAATGGTATCCGTAAGGAAGGCATCACCTATGCAGCATTCAATTTCTCCCGTAAGATCGCACAGGCACTAGCTGCTATTGTAAGCTCGGGCATTCTTGTCATGACGGGTTATGTAGCCAATGCAGTTCAGTCTGAAATGACTTTGACTGGTATTAAAGCGGCAATGACGCTTTATCCTGGCGTAGCTTTAGGGTGTGCGGCGATCATTCTCGGCATTTTGTATAATCTTTCCGATGATAAGTACAAAGAAATTGCATCCGATTTGAATGAAGGCAACTGGGAAAACGGTAAACTCGAATAGTAATGCTCCTTTTTGAAGGGAACTAAATAGTGTGTTAGAAAAGAGGGAAGACGTCGCGGCGTTTTTCCTCTTTTCTGTTGTCTGCTTGTAGAAAAATTTTTTGGCAGGCAGGAGAACGCATTTATTCCGTGAATTTTAAATGATGTGGGATTTGAATTAAAAATTTCGAATTTTTTTAAAGATAGGAAGAGGGGATTTATGCATGACATTAACAAGAGAAGACTTGTTGAAATTACAAAACGGCAGTGATGTCCGTGGCGTCGCAATCGATGGCCTCGGGGAAGCAGTTACGCTGACTGAGGAAGCGGTTAATCGCATAGCCGGAGCTTTTGTGGTTTGGCTAGAGAAGAATTGCAGCAAAAAAGAAGTTAAAATCGGGGTTGGACACGACTCGAGATTGTCAGCGGATGCATTGTCAAAGGCAGCTCTTAAAGGCCTTAAAGCAGCTGGTGCACAGACTGTTTTTTGTGGTTTGGCATCAACGCCATCCATGTTTATGGGAACTGTATATGAACAAACAAAGTTCGATGGCTCGATTATGATTACTGCAAGCCATCTGCCATACAATAGAAACGGCATGAAATTCTTCACGAAAGACGGCGGCTTGGAAAAATCTGAAATCACCGAAGTTTTGGAAATCGCCGCGACGACGGCAACCGCAGAAACTGTTATCGATGCTGTAGAAAAAGCGGCATTGCTCCAAATCTATGCAGCAGATCTTAGACAAAAAATAGAAAAGGGCGTTGGCTCAAAGCTTTTGTCCGGTGTACATATTGTAGTAGATGCCAGCAATGGTGCCGGTGGATTCTTTGCCAAAGAAGTTCTTGAGGCTTTGGGGGCAGATGTATCGGGCAGCCAGTTCTTAGAACCAGATGGCCATTTCCCAAATCACGTCCCGAATCCGGAATCACCGGAAGCAATGGATTCACTTCGTGATGCCGTTCTTAAGAATAAAGCGGATTTTGGTCTGATTTTTGACCCGGATGTCGATCGCATGTCGGCTGTCTTGGCAGATGGCAAGGAAATCAATCGAGATGCCTTGATTGCCTTGATGGCAGCGATTGCTGTCAAAGACTGCCCGGGCGGGACGATCGTTACGGATTCTGTCACTTCGGACACGCTTACGGATTTTCTGGAAAATACGCTGCAATGCCGTCATCGCCGCTTTAAGCGCGGTTATAAGAATGTCATCAATGAGTGCAAACGCCTCAATGCAGACAAAGTTATTTCACCACTTGCTATTGAAACGTCGGGTCATGGTGCATTCCAAGAGAACTATTATCTCGATGATGGCTGCTATATGGCAGTAAAACTCATCATGGCTGCTGTACAAGAAAAAAGACAAGGCAGAGATATCACGGCCTTGATTGCAGAGCTCAAGGAAGCATACGAAGCTCGTGAATATCGCATGAATATAAAAGAAGCCGACTTCAAGTCTTATGGGCAGGAAGTATTGTCCTTGTTTGAATCGCGGGCGAAAGAAAAAGGGATCCACATCGAACCGGATTCTTGTGAAGGCGTTCGTCTGAGCTTCAAAGGAGTTCCGGCTGGCTGGGCTTTATTGCGTGCTTCTTTGCATGATCCGGTTTTGGCACTTAATATGGAAGGCAGCAAGGCTGGCGATTGCGAGGCAATCCTCGGTGTTGTTCGTGAAATCCTTGCCGATCGCGACGGGATTGTCCTAGATAATCTCAAGTAATCGAAAAGATTCGAGGCAGGGGAAATAAGCATTTGTTTGGATCGTGCCAAAAGAGAAGATCTGTTGGCACGATCTTTTTATTGCGGTAGTGGGAGAGATTTTATTTTGGCAAACAAAAGTCATATGTTTTATTCTTTGGCCTTATTATTAGCAGCCCTTATTTGGGGCAGTACCTTTTTTATCACAAAAGAAGCTACGGGATCCTTGTCGACGGCAATGATCCTTGCCATTCGTTTCAGCGTGGGCGCCGCTTGTATCGCCTTGGTTTGCGGCAAGAGCTTCAAAATCATCGACCGTGGCTATTTGCTTTGGGGTGGTCTTTTGGGCGTGATAACGTTTGCCTCTTATGGCGTACATATCTTTGGTTTGGAACTTGATACGACGCCGGGAAAAAGTGCTTTTTTGACTTCTATTTATTGTGTTTTAGTGCCATTTGTATATTGGCTTTTTGGCCAGAATCGGCCAGATCGTTACAATTTTACGGCAGCATTTCTCTGTTTGGCGGGAATCGGATTGGTTTCATTGACGGAGGGCTTGTCTATTTTGCGTGGAGATGTCTATACGCTTTGGGGCGGGGTCCTTGGCGCATTTGAAATCGTTGCAGTATCGATTGCCTGTCGTGGAAGAGATCCCCTTTTGCTGACGGGTTTACAACTCGCGGTAGTTGCCATGCTTGCCTGGCTTCTCGTTATATTCACCAGTGCCTGGCCGTCTGTTTATGTCATGGCGGACCTTTGGGGAATCATCTACCTTGGCCTTTTTGCTACAGCCGGTTGCTTGGGGCTTCAAAGCATTGGGCTCAAATACACGGATCCATCATCGGCGGCGATTATATTGAGCTTGGAAGCGGTTTTTGGTGTCATTTTTTCGGTGATTTTCTACCATGAAGTGGTCTCGGGGCAAATGCTCATCGGTTTTTCTTTGATCTTTGTGGCGGTAATCATTTCGGAGACGAAATTGAAGTTTTTGAAGCGCCGTAAAAATCGAGAGTTACGGCAGGACATTCACAAATTTAGTTGAATTCTAAACGAGGAACGAGTCTTTTTGATGATTTGCTCATTGACTATTTATTATGAGACGTTGCGGTTAAGCAAAAACATAAAGAGAGGTGCTTGATTTTGGTATTGATTTATTTGGCCGATGGCTTTGAAGAGTTGGAGGCCTTAAGTGTAGTCGATGTCCTGCGTCGCGCAGATATATCCATTCAGATGGTTTCGATTACGGGGAAGAAGGAAGTTACGAGTTCACACGGAGTTACGATAACGGCAGATCTTCTTTTTGAAGAAGCGGATCACCAAAAGGCACAGATGCTTGTATTGCCGGGCGGAATGCCAGGGACTTTGGCATTGGCTGCTCATGGAGCTTTGCATGAGCAACTCAAACAGGCAGAAAAAGATGGTCGCTGGCTCGCAGCTGTATGCGCAGCGCCCACCGTTTTTGGCAGCTTAGAAATTCTCCAGGGGAAAAATGCGGTTTGTTATCCGGGCAATGAAGAAAAACTCATCGGTGCCAACACTGCGGTTGAAGGTAAGGTCGTCGTCGATGGTAAAATTGTGACTTCACGCGGACCGGGGACGTCTTTGGATTTTGCCCTTGAACTTGTCGCTTTATTAAAGGATAGGGAAACTTCTGCATCCATAAGGAAAGCCATGATTTTTGATAATCCATGAAGCATGTCAGTTCATGGTGGAAGGAGAGTCTGCATTGTTTTTGAGACAGATAAAGTTTTACTGTATGTTGTTTTTTTTAGGCTTGTGTGTTTTTTCTTGCCGTCCCGCATTTGCCCAGCAAGAAGGTGCGATTCTTCCTGTTCAGACGCGAACGGCAATTGCTAAAACAGGATTGGCGGCACCGCCCGCTAGGTTAACGGATCTGAACGGGAAAATCGTTCCGGCAGTTGTTCCGGGCAAAATCAATGTGTTGGTGGCGCTGACGAGCCTTGAAGATATTGATGGATTGCAGCATTTCAATGATGTATATGAAAAGTGGAAAAATGAAGTAGAATTTCTCTTTGTCATGAGAAGTGGGGCGGCGCAGATAAAGGAAACTTGGACGAAGAATAAGTTGGCATTGCCAACTGCATTGCAGGCGCATTCTGAGTTTTTCAAGCAGTACAACGCTTCGGCACCGACACTTGTTTTGGTCGATGCCAAAGGCATCGTGCGTTATAATGGCGATTGGCGAATTGATCCAGAATCGTTGAATCGATATATCGAGGAACAGCTTCATCGGCAGCCAAATACGCCAGAACCTTTGCCACAGCTGACATTTTTGCCGAAAAAAAAGATTTCTTATGAAGTTGTGCCGGTATTGCTCAATATTGGTGATCGCGTGGAAAAAGATAATTTCCGAGGTCTTGATGGTGCGGATATTCCGGTCTTTTATCAGGAAAAACCGACCGTGCTGTTTCTTTGGATGAATTACACACCACTGGCGGCAATTGATGAAATGATGCCTTTGGCGCAAGGGTTAAAAGATGAAATGGGCGATGGCGTCAGGGTCTACACCTTAAATGGCAGCAGGGAGGACAAGGCTTTAGAACGAATTATGGCGCGTTACCATACAACGGTGCCATTGCTTCGCGGCGGGAAGTTCCTGCAATATGCGAGAACATTTCCGGCGGTCATCGTCATTGACCGTGAGGGCATCGTACGCCAGCGGTTCCTCAAATTGCCTACGGCAGCAGAACTCAAGGCAGCTTTACCGACCGTTGAGAAAGTTGAATAGGATTTTGATGATAATTAAAAACAAAAAGCTATAGGGGGTTATGTTTCTATGGAAAAAGAAATGATGGAACAAGATTTAGTAGTCGGAGATGAGGCGCTTTTGGACGCTTCGTCTAAGCGTGGGTTATTGATTGATTCAGAAGGTTTTTTCTTGCAGGATTCTGGAGGTAATGTGTATGAATCACCGCGTGTCCAGGTCTATATGACAGAGAAAGATGATACGGAAATTGAACTCCATTATCATGAAAAAGCGGATGAAATCGTCTATATTTACAGTGGTTCAGGTGAAATATACAAAGATGGAGAATGGCAGACGGTAAAGGCAGGAGATCTTGTAATCAATCCGCGAGGCAGAGCACATACGCTGCGTCCCCAAAAAGAGGAAACGATGAAGGTTATCGGTTTCTATACGCCGACAAAAGGGAAAATGCATGATACGATTGAATTGATTGATCTCAATGATGTGACAAAAAGTGTTGGCGACGATGAAATCAAAGTTTACCATTTAGGCGAGTTCTATAAAAATCATCCGCTTCGCCCGGGTGAAGCGGCTAGTGGTGAATCTGTCTATAAAACAGAACGAGTCGAAGTTGTTCTGGGACAAAACCATGGTCCGCTCATTCATCGCCATTATCATAGTGCTTGCGAAGAAATTGTTTATGTCTATGGTGGCAGTGGTGAAATGTTTATTGATGGTCGTTGGACGAAAGTCAAAGCGGGGGATTTTCATATCAATCCGCGCGGCGTCTATCATGGTGCACGCTGCGTCGATGGAAAAGATATGCAGGTTTTGTGCCTGTTTACACCGCCGCAGCCAAATGGAAACGATAAAGTTTTTCTCGACTGAAAGGCATTGAAAAGTTTGGGCCTGTTGGCCTAATCCTAAAAATAAGCAAGAATAAGCAGGATATATCTTTGTTTTGGCGAAGTTTTATATATCTTAATGAAGAAATAACAGCGAAACAAAGGGTGCAGCGATCATGAATATAATTGAGTTTTATCTTGCTTTTAAGCTAAAAGAAGTGGAAGAATACCATTTGACGACGATTGCCAATGAAATGAGAACTTGTTTGTTTGAGCGAAAAGTCATTGAGTCGGGTAGTCAGTTCAAGATTTACACAGATGTAGAGGTCTATCCACTGAAAAAAAGAGTACTGAAGGTTCAGTTCTTATGCAAGATCAAGACAGATGCTGTTATTGAAATCGAAAGTTTGCAGGAAATATTGCAACCGGCATTTGAAAAATTAAAAGACAAAAAAGGTCTGGACGAGTTTAAAGTAAAGAGCAACTGAAAAAGGCACCTCATTTTTGAGGTGCCTTTTTTGGTGGAAACTTATTGTAAAGAAAATCAGGTGTTTTTGGCAACGATTGCACCGACTACGGCGCCGACGATACCAGCGGTGATGACTTCGCCTTCTGAGTGGCTGTCTTCCTGACGCGGTGGTGGTTCATGACGGTGATGAGCTTCGGCGATGCCGCCTAAAAGGCTGGTCATCATAAGACCACAGAGGGCCAAGGACATGATTTTTTTTGATTTGATTCTCATGATAGTAAGTCTCTCCTTTAAATCGTTTTAATGTTTATTCGATGCAAGTGGATGTTTGCATCGAATCATGATAGCGGTGGTGTTTTGTGAGTTTGGGGTGGACGAGCCTAGCGGATAAGGTTCCCAGCTGGTGCTTTGTGCGGTGAGTCTATGGCTGCTGGCCATAGCGGGTTTGCCGGGATAAGATATCCGTTCGATTCGTTATGTATAATATACCGCTTGATTCTTAGAATACTATATGGATAAGCTTTGAATTCCCTTTGATTTCAATAAAAGTTTTTGGGCTCAGACCATAAAGTTTACATAATCTTAACATAGCTATAACATATAATTCTATCTGCTGTATTAGGATAAAGTTAAGGTTTATAACTGACTGCAATATGAGTTGGCAGTAAATACTGAAAACAATGAATATAGGAATGGGGTCAAATGAAAATGATGCAGGCAATTATTGATATTGGATCAAATTCGATACGTTTAGCTGTATATAAAGTAGAAGAGTCAAACAAAATCAGTTTGTTGATGAACAAAAAGGATGTAGCGGGCTTGGCGGCATATGTCAAAAAAGACAGCATGACGCCAGAAGGAATCGATAAGGCATGTGCAGTGCTCCTTGATTTCAAACAATTGCTCGACAATTTGAACATTGTTGATGTCGTAGCCTTTGCAACAGCGGCCTTGCGCAATGTGACGAACAGTGAAGCGGCAGTCAAGGCAATCGAGGCAAGGACGGGGCTCACCATTCAAGTTTTATCTGGCAGTGAGGAAGCATCCTTGGCTTTTGCCGGAGCAACGCATGAAATCCAAGGCAAAAGCGGTATGCTCATAGATCTTGGTGGAGCTAGCACGGAGATTGTCTTATATAAAGATTCTTTGCTTGAGCAGGCGGTGAGTTTGCCGATTGGCTCGCTCAATGCCTGTAAATTATATGTAAACGAGCTGCTTCCGAACAAGAATGAACGAAAAGCGATAAAGGATGCGGTTTTGGCTGAACTGGAAAAATACAGTGAAATCAAATCCATTAAGCAGGCGAATGTCTGTGGTGTGGGTGGAACGATTCGGGCAGCGAGTAAGATTAACAATTATTTATTTAATTTGCCAAGTGATTCAAAAGAAATCAAGGTTCCTAATATTAAGAAGATGATCAAGCTTTTGGAAAATGATGAGGTTGATGACTTGATCGCAACCGATACGCTGCAGATTTTGTTGCGGACGGTTCCAGATCGAATCGAAACGATTTTGCCGGGAATGATCATTTTACATACGTTGACGAAATATTTCAAATCGGAAATCGTTACGGTGAGTTATTCAGGTGTCCGGGAAGGGTATTTGCGGCAGTATGTTTTGCCTGAACTGCAAAAAGGAAAACAGCTCTCGGATGCTATCGCGGTAGTGGACTCTAAGGCAAAAGGTGTTGCAGCATCTGCTGCGAGCCGGCAAAGCGCAGCTAGGCTGGCAGCTAAAAGAGCGCGTAAGATAGCCGTAATCGATAAGACTGAGGTGGCAGATCATGAGGAATCCCAAAACATTTGATATCAGTTATACGCAAAATCGAGAATTGTCTTGGCTGCGCTTTAATGAACGAGTGCTTGAGGAAGCCGAAGATGATAAGGTTCCTTTTTATGAGCGGCTAAAGTTCATTTCTATTTTCACGAGCAACTTAGCCGAATTTTTCATGATTCGTGTAGGAAGCCTTTATGATATTTCGCAGGTCAATAAGGAACATCGTGATAATAAAAGCCTGCTTACGGCAGATGAACAGCTTGAACGGATTTTTGCGGAAACAGAGGGCCTTTATAGAAAGCGTGACAATATATTTGCTCATTTGGAAAGCAAGCTGCGGGCGCAAGGTCTTATCCGGCTTCAGTTTTCGGATTTATCGGTAATGGAGCAACGAAATATGATGCGCTATTTCGAGGATGGCATCGCACCATTGCTTTCACCGCAGATCATCGATTTTCATCACCCTTTTCCCCATTTAGTCAATCAGGCACTTTACATTGCGGTTTTGCTCAAGGGCAATAAAAAAATCAATTTGGGTGTGATTCCCGTGCCAAAATCCTTGCCGAAAGTCATTTTTCTGCCAGGGAAAGGTGTTCGTTATATTTTGCTGTCGGAAATTATTCTAGCTTGCGTCGGGCAGGTATTTGCGATGTACTCTCTCATTGACAAAGCGGTCATCTGTTTGACGCGTGATGCGGATATCAATTTGGATGATGAAGCCAATGAAGATGGCGAGGATTATCCGCAGCATGTAAAAAAAGTGCTCAAGATGAGGCAGCGCCTTGCACCGGTTCGCCTGGAGATGGAAACACAGGGCGATTCTCTGATGGCCAATTACCTTTGTCAGCGGTTGAGTATCGAAGAGAAGCAGACGTATATCACTAAGACACCGATACATCTGTCGTATGTTTTTGGCTTAGCGGAAAAATTCAGTGACCGGCAGAAGCAGCAGTTAAGTTACCCTTTGTTTAAACCAGTCCATAGTTTTTTGCCGGCAGATGGTATGCGTTTACTGGATCAAGTTCTGCAAAAAGATGTGCTGCTTCATTATCCTTATGAAAGCTTCGATGGCTTTTTGCGCATGGTAAAAGAAGCTGCTTATGATGAAAAAGTTGTGTCCATCAAGATTACGATTTATCGAATGGGAAGCCATCGGGCAAAGCTTATGAACTACTTGATTTTGGCAGCGGAACTCGGCAAAGAAGTCACGGTCATCATGGAACTGAGGGCCCGTTTCGATGAAGCGAATAATATCAATTGGTCAGAAAATCTCAGTGAGGCCGGTTGTAACATCATTTATGGATTTAAAGACTATAAAATACATTCAAAGATTTGCTTGATTACTCGAAGCGGAGAAAAAGGCGTTGAGTACATCACGCAGATTGGAACCGGCAATTACAATAGCCAGACGGCAGCTTTGTATACGGATTTATCCTTGATTACGGCAAATCAGGGCATCGGCGAAGATGCAAATCAATTCTTCAAGAATATGTGTCTGGCCAATTTGTCCGGCAGCTACAATAACTTACTGGTTGCGCCAGTCAGCTTAAAGGCACGTCTCCTTGAGCTCATTGCTGCTGAAGCGGATAAGGTCAAAGAGGGGAAACGTGGCAGTATTCTGATGAAGATGAACTCGCTTACGGACAGGGAAATCATCGATGCCTTGGTCAGCGCTGCCCGGCAAGGCGTCAAAATAAAAATGATTGTTCGGGGCATTTGTTGTTTGCTGCCAAACATCAAAGCTGTGACCGATAATATAATGGTCATCAGCATCGTCGGCCGTTTTTTGGAGCATTCTCGAGTCTATTGTTTTGGCAGTGGCCGCAGTATGGAGATGTTCATCTCTTCGGCGGATTTGATGACGCGCAATACCGAAAAACGTGTAGAAATAGCCTGCCCTATTTATTCGGTGGAGATAAAAAAACGCATCCAGCATATCCTGCGGATCATGCTCGATGATAACGTAAAAGCTAGGCTTCTTCAAAGCGATGGAACTTATAAAAAACGAGTGGTTCGCCTGAATCGGCGTGATTGTCAGGAATATTTCATGGAATTTACCCTGCAAAAACAGGCGGACGCAGCGATAAATACGCTTAAATAAAAAGAACAAGCAGTGAACTAACTCCCAAAAGTTAGCCGCTGCTTGTTCTCTTTTTGTGTGCAGTTCATATGATTTTTTTCTGGAATTGAGTAGGTGACATTGCCTGGTATTTTTTAAAAACCCGACTGAAATAATTGGTGTCGTTGAAACCGACTTCGGCGGCAATCTCGCTGATGTTGAGCTTTTGGTCGTTGAGCAGCGAGGCTGCTTTGTTGACACGCAGTAAATTGATGTAATCCATGGGGCGGCGTCCCGTCAGTTTTTTGAAAAGTCGGCAAAAATGCTGCGGGCTCATTGCCGCGATATCGGCTAAAAAATCGAGGGTTATATTTTCCTGGTAGTGGGCCTCTAAGTAAGCTAGAGCTGAGCGCAATTGATCGACATTTTGTTGGTTATGGTTGACTGGCAAGACTTTTCTTTGATAGTAACGCAGTAGATGGCTGGCGATATGGATGAGGTTTGCCTGCACGGACAATTCATACCCAGCAGCTTGTTGCTCACACTCGTGCAAGATGCCTTCAACGAGCCGGTTGAATGTGCGGTCATTATGGATTTTGTATTGAAATAGAAGGCGATTTTCCATTAAGGCTTTGATGTAAGGGATTTTTTCTAGATTTTTTTGATGGAGGAAGAGTTCATGAAAATCAATTTTCAAAATGTAATATAAAGTTTCTGTACTAAAATTTGTTCCATAATGGATTTCATTACTGTTGATAATGAGGATATCATTGGGGGCGAGATCATGGCTTTGACCATTGCAGTGAATCAAGGCGGAGCCTCTTTTAAAGTAAAGCAGCTGCATCTGCTCATGCCAGTGTTCACCAAACATTGGACCTTTGAGACTTGACTCAATACGAGCTACAAGTAGAGGAACCGCTTCACAAGAAAAACGCGAGCAATGGCGAGCTCTGCCTTGTGTGCGGTCGTTGCAAATAAAGGTACAATTTTGGCATTGAAGGTGTTGTAAAAGGATGCGTTTGGAGGACATTGGCTCACTTCTTTCGTTCATATTATGCTGATATCGGTTCATATAATCCATGCTTTATTATCGCTAAATATATATAATAATAGCATACGAATCAGTTTTTTTCAGCAGAAAAGAAAATGACCTGCTAAATTCGTGCTGGTTTAAAGAAAGGGGTTGTTTGCTTGGATCGCAAATACATTTATTTGCTGGCGGTAGGCCATTTTTCTTGTGATATTGCCATGGGCGCATTGCCAGCAATTCTACCGTTTTTCATATCACAGTATGGGATGGATTATAAAGCTGTGACCGGTCTTATGTTTGCTTCTTGTTTTTTATCTTCTGTAATACAGCCGGCATTTGGTTGGTTGGCTGATAAAAAATCCAAAAGCTGGTTCATGTCGGCGGGGATTTTTCTGGCGGGGGCTTCTATGGGGCTCACGGGGGTCGTTACAGACTATTGGTGGATCTTCTTTGTCGTTACGTTAAGCGGCATAGGCAGTGCAGTCTTTCATCCGGAGGCGGCTTGCATGGTCAATAAAGTTGCTGGCAGCAAAAGAGGAACGGCACTTAGCATTTTCTCGGTTGGCGGCAATGGTGGTTTTGCGGTAGGCCCTGTTTTGGCAGTGGCAGCAATTAGTTTTTGGGGCTTAAAGGGGACTGCGGTCCTGTGCGTTTTGGCATTGATCACAGCCTTGATCTTGATGCTTTTTGTTCCCAAGATGAAAGCAGCAATTGCTTTGGCTGAGGTCGATAAAAAGGCGCAGGCACAGGCTTTGACGGAAAATCAGGTGCCAGCGCAAAATGATTGGCGAGCATTTTCGCACCTCTTGGTATTGCTCATCTTTAGTTCGATTGCTATTTGCGGCCTGCGCAGCTTTATTCCGCTTTATTGGGTCAATGTGATGGGATTGTCCGATGCGGCAGCGGGTTCTTCGTTGACGCTCCTCTTTATGTTTGGCGTGGTGATGACCTTGGTTGGCGGTTTACTTGCCGATCGCTTTGGTTATTTAAAAATCGTACGTCTGAGTTATGCGCTTTTGGCAGTTTCGGTAGTGCTTTTATCACAGACGAAGACCATATGGCTGGGATTTTTACTGCTTTTGCCGATGGGCTTTGCGATGTTTGCGCCGTTTAGCTCGATCGTGGTCCTCGGACAGACGTATTTGGCTCGGAATATAGGATTTGCTTCTGGTGTTACGCTGGGGCTATCCTTTAGTGTCGGTGGCGTTTTAGTACCATTGCTGGGAGCTTTTGCCGATTCTTATGGTCTGCCAATGACTATGGAGCTTTTGGCAGCAATTGCCGTTTGTGCAGCGGTTGCAGGTCTTTTTTTGCCAGCACCAAAGAAAAAAGAAACGGCTTGTGAGCAAGCCGCACAGTAAGAAAACTATTTTTGTGAGTCCTTGCCGTGGCGTATGATGCGTCATGGCAAGGAATTTTTTTGTGCAAAAATAGATGCGTTTGCCAATAAGATATAAAAATAACACAAATTATCCTAAAAAAACACATAAGCCTGAAAATTCTAAATAATATATAATTATAAGCAGAGCAGAGATACAGCTGTGTAATCGATCAAATGAGAGCAGGAGAGGAGCGAGGGTGATTTTATGGAGAGCTTAAAAAAAATAGCACGGATGATTGATACCATCTATGAAAGTTTGGCGCTGATTGGATTGACGTCGATGATTCTTGTGGTTGTGCTGCAGGTTACGACGCGGAAATTATTTAATTTTGTGTTCTTTTGGTCAGAAGAGGTTACTCTGTTATTATTAGTCTGGTTTTCTATCTTAGGAATCGCTATAGGATTTCGAGAAGGATTGCACCTTGGCGTGGACTCATTTACAGGCTTTTTGCCGCCGAAAGCAAACAAAATCCTCGACAAAATAATAGAGGCCAGCATTTTTGCTTTTGGGGCGTATTTTATTGTGTATGGCATGGATTTTACGATCATGATGTGGGATTCTACGCTTTCGGCGACAAAGCTGCCAAATGGTATTTTGTATTTGGCGATGCCGGTTTCGGGTACGATGATTTGTGCTTATGCAGCCTTGCAGTTCATGGGATTCGATACAAAACGCCATAAAGGAAGCGAAGTTGAAATGGGTTTTGATGCAGGAGGCGATAAATAGTGGACCAAACTGTGGCAATTTGGATTTTGACCTTGAGCTTTATCCTATTGATGGTGTTTCGTTTTCCCGTGGCCTTGGTCTTGGCTGGATCGACGCTTTTGACCATGATTTATCTCGATATTCCGCTTGAAGTCATGGGACAGCAGATGATCCAGGGGACAAGCTCATTTTCTTTGATGGCAATACCATTTTTTATTCTCACAGGGCAAATCATGGGAGAAGGTGGTCTGGCTTTGCGCTTGGTTGATTTGGCAAGTCTTTTGGTGGGACGTATACGAGGCGGGCTTGCTTTAGTCAACTGTGTGGCTTGTATGTTTTTTGGCAATATCTCAGGTTCAGCGGTGGCCGATGCTTCTTCGGTTGGCTCAATTATGATTCCGATGATGAAGCGCAAAGGCTATGATGCGGATTATGCAGTGGGGCTGACGATTTCATCCGCCATTCAAGGCGTTGTCGTGCCGCCAAGCCACAATCTGGTATTGTACTCGATCGTTGCGGGCGGAATCTCTATCAAGGCCTTATTTTTGGCGGGCATCGTGCCCGGCTTCATCTTGCTCTTTACCTTGATGATCGTTGCTTATATCATGGCGCGCAAGCGCGGCTACTCCAAGGGAGACCCAGTAGAGCGCTCGGCGATTCCTGGGATTGTTCTCAATGGGCTCTTGTCGCTCTCTCCGGCTTTTGTTATTTTGGGCGGCATCATCTCTGGTCTGTTTACTGCCAGTGAAGCCGGGGCAGTCGCGGCCACGTATGCTTTTATTTTGGCATTTGGCTATTACCGGGACGTACCACTGAAAAATATGGTTCCGGTGCTTAAACGGACTTTTCGTATCGTGTTGATGGTGTTTTTTCTCATTTCTGCATCGGCTGCCTTTGGCTGGGTCTTGGCCTATTTAAAGATTCCGATGTTGATTACCGAGATGTTTTTGGCGGTTTCGTCAAATCCAATTATCATCTTATTTATGATCAATATCTTGCTTTTGATCCTCGGCGGGCCGATGGATATGGCACCGATGATCCTGATTATGACACCTATTTTACTGCCAGTATGTACGGCGATGGGAATCGATCCAGTTCATTTTGGCCTGATCCTTATTTTTAATGCGGGAATGGGGCTTTTGACACCACCGGTTGGAACCGTTCTTTTCGTTGGCTGCGGCATTGGCGGCGTATCCCTTACGCAGGGCACAAAAGCAATGATGCCATTTTTTTCAGCAATGCTGGTCGTCCTTCTCATCATTACTTATATTCCTAGTGTTGTTTTATGGCTGCCCTCGATGTTCAAGTAAAGACTTGATGGAGAGCTGTCCGATAGATCATAGATTAAATATGGGAGGAATCATACGATGAATGTGAAAAAAACAATCGCGGGTGCACTTACCTTATTGGTGGCAGGATCTGTAATCGTGGGGTGCGGCGCAAAGAAGGAAGCTGCGACGGACAAGAAAGAAGGGGCGTCCTATACGTTCCGCTTGGCCGAAACGCATCCGGCAGATTATCCAACAACTATGGGGGATAAGAAATTTGCTGAATTGGTGGGTGAGAGAACCAATGGTCGCATCAAGATCGAGGTATTTCCATCAAGCCAGTTAGGGGAAGAAAAAGCGGTATTGGAACAAATCCAGCTCGGGGCGATCGAGTTCACGCGGGTCAGTTCGTCGCCGCTCGCGGAGTTCAATAAAGCTTTTGGGGTGTATGGTCTGCCATATATTTTTGATAATGACGATCACATGTGGCGCTTCTTAGAAAGCGAAGAAGGTGTGAAAATGCTCGATGGGCTGGAAAGCTCAAAGATGAAGGGACTGGCTTATTATAGCTCCGGGGCTCGCAGCTTTTATACCAAGAACCCAGTGAATTCAGTGGAAGGCATGAAAGGCCTTAAGATCCGTGTCCAACAGAGCAAAATCAATATGGATCTCATTTCCGCACTGGGCGCAAGTGCAACGCCTATGCCGTACGGTGAAGTGTTCAGCGGGCTGCAGACAGGCGTAATCGATGGCGCGGAAAACAACGCACCAAGCTATTTGACAGCAAACCATTATCAAGCGGCAAAAAACTATATTTTGGATTCGCATCAACGCGTCCCGGAAGTATTGCTGATGAGCAAGAGTGTATGGGATAAACTTTCCAATGAAGATCGCAAGATCATAAAACAGGCAGCGCTTGATTCGGTTAAAACGCAGCGCGAAGAGTGGAATAAATTCGAAAAGAAGGCAATGGAACAGTTAAAAACAGAAGGTGTAGTGGTTACGGATGTAGCTGATTTGAAACCATGGCAGGAGGCTGTAAAATCTGTTATCGAAAAATACACGAACGATTTCAAAGAACAACTTGATGTGATTGCAAAGCTGCGCTGAGCTTAAACTAAAGGAGGTTCAGAGAGGATAATATCTTTTCTGGGCCTCTTTTATTTATACCTTATTTTTTCTTGTTGGAGGCAAGAAACGGTAGCAGGTATCGTTTACTCTAGCAGCGAATAGAATAAAAAAGTCTTTTTATAGGAGAAGCAGCGATATGATTGCAGGGTTAAAAAAGGCAATGTTGCATTTTATTGGGGAGACGATTTTGCTCCGGGAATATTCCTTAGCCCAAAAATTGGCGGTTTTTTCAGCTTTTTTGATTACGATTCCGGTTCTTGTCATGGGCGTCATTTCTTATTATCATTCAGCCAGCGTTCTTGAAGATGAAGTTCGGGCTTATCGGTCGCAAATCAATGAACAGGTAAAGACGCAGATTGAATATTATTTGCGCGATGTTGAAATAAGTGGGCTAAAAATCATCAATTATCCGGATATGAAAGATTTTTTGCGGCTATATGATCAGCGGGATGTCGACCTTACAGCGAGCAGGGAAAGCATAAGGAATTTACTAGTCAACACGGTGTATTCGCGCCCGGATATTTCGAGTGTGTCGTTGATCATGGATCGAGGAACCGTAATCAATAGTTCGGGATTTGAGGGCGAGTATGATATTGAAAAACTCCGCCACGCCTATTGGTATAATTCAATACCAAGAGATGGAAATT
>CBDTTM010000004.1:0-39982 GCA_965363355.1 uncultured Selenomonadaceae bacterium
TGTAGCGAGTACATTTGAACACAAGGTACATCCTTATGGATTTTATTTTTGTTGCAATTTCGTAGAAATAGGACTATTATAATCGTATAAGCGATTATAAGAATGAACGAGGTGCATACGTGGAAAAAAAGATAGTAGAGATTTTAAAAGCCCTGTCGGAAGAAACGCGACTGAGAATATTGAACCTTTTGTATGAGCAGGAATTATGTGTTTGTGATGTCATGGAGACCTTGCAGATCACTCAGGCAAAAGCATCACGGCATTTGATTTATATGAAAAATGCTGGACTGGTAAAAGATAGAAAACAGGCACAGTGGGCATATTATGCGATGAAGAAGGATGAACGACTCAAATTCATTGACAGTTTAGTCTATGATAATTTGAGAGCTATGGATGTGTATCAAAAGGATTTGGAAAACTTAAATAAGTGGTTGGTACAAAAAAGCGGCGATTGTGGTGAATGTTAAAATAAAGAGGAGCGATTTTAGATGAAGATAGTTGAAATTTTTGATCCGGCAATGTGTTGTACTACAGGAGTATGCGGTCCTTCGATTGATTCAGACTTGTTGCGGATTGCAACGATTATCAACGCATTAAAAGAAAAAGGGATATGTATCAAAAGGCATGGTTTGGCTAGTGAACCGCAGGATTTTGTTGACAACAAGGTAATCAATGACATTCTTCAAAAAGAAGGCGCAGATATTTTACCGGTCACGCTTGTTGATGGGGAGATTGCTAAAACGAAGGAATATCCTACAAATCAGGAATTGTCTGCATGGCTTGGGGTAGAAGTTGAGGCAGAGCAGACAGAAAAGACAGGCGGATGTTGCTACGGTTCTGACGGGTGTTGCTGATATGACAAATATTACACATGAATCATTTGCATTAGATAAAATAAACCTCACGAAGTATCTGTTTTTTACCGGCAAAGGTGGTGTCGGCAAAACTTCCACGGCTTGTGCTGTCGCTGTGAATTTAGCGGATGAGGGCAAAAAGGTTCTTTTGGTCAGTACGGATCCAGCCTCGAATCTGCAAGATGTTTTTCATACGGAACTTGACGGCAAGGGTGTTGCAATTGAGGGTGTCCCGGGCCTTCTGGTTGCCAATCTGAATCCAGAGGAAGCGGCAAGAGAATACAGGGAGTCGGTTATTGGGCCTTATCGGGGAAAACTGCCCGAAAGCGTTCTTGTCAATATGGAAGAGCAGCTTTCTGGGTCCTGTACTGTTGAGATTGCTGCGTTTGATCAGTTTTCGCATTTCATCACGGATAAGGAAGCTGCAGACCAGTATGATTATATTATTTTTGACACAGCACCGACGGGGCATACGCTGCGTATGTTGCAGCTGCCGTCAGCCTGGAGCAACTTTATCAGTGAAAGTACGCATGGAGCTTCTTGTTTAGGGCAGCTGGCAGGTCTTGAAGAGAAAAAAGGTATGTATAAGGATGCGGTCAGCAATTTGTCCGATTCGGCGAAAACGACGCTGCTTTTGGTTTCACGCCCAGAAAAAACGCCACTTCTAGAAGCAGAGCGTTCTAGTATGGAATTGCGTGAGCTGGGAATATGCAATCAGCTTTTACTTATTAATGGTGTCTTAGGGGAAGGGTCGGATGATGTTTCGCAAAAAATCTTGAAAAAGCAGCACGCGGCCATGGAAAATATGCCGCATGGGCTGGAACAACTTAAAACTTTTTCTTTGCCGCTGCGCTCCTATAATATTTTAGGCCTGGATAAGATTCGGGCCTTTTTTCAAAGTGATCCATATGAAAAATTTGGAGCAGAGATAAAAGCAGAAGCGTATCTTTCTATAGATGCGCTGATTGAAGACTTGCACAGAACAGGCAAAAAAGTGATCTTCACGATGGGCAAGGGGGGCGTTGGGAAAACAACGATGGCTGCCGTGATTGCGCTAGCTCTTGCCGAAAAAGGGGCAAAGGTACATTTAACTTCAACCGATCCAGCGGATCATTTGCGTTATGTCATTGAGGGAAAAGAAAATATCACACTCAGTCATATTGATGAGGTGCAGGAACTACAGAATTACCAAGATGAAGTACTGCGTAAGGCACGCGAAACCATGAGGGACGAAGATATTGCTTATATCGAAGAAGATCTAAGGTCACCTTGTACACAGGAAATTGCGGTATTTAGAGCTTTTGCAGAGATTGTCGATAAAGCAGAAAACGAAGTTGTGGTAATTGATACGGCTCCCACGGGGCATACGCTTTTATTATTAGATTCGACGCAGAGTTATCACAAAGAAGTACAGAGAACGAAAGGCGAAACGCCGATCTCTGTGCAGCGTCTTTTGCCGAGACTTCGTGATGCACAGCAGACGGAAGTTGTTATTGTTACCCTGCCGGAGGCAACGCCGGTCTTTGAAGCCTCCAGACTTCGTGATGATTTATTGCGAGCTGGTATTCAAAATAAATGGTGGGTGGTCAATCAATGCCTTTCCATGACAAAAACAGAGAATCCGATGCTGGTGGCACGTGCCAATACGGAAAAACAGTGGTTGGAGAAAGTAAGTGAAATTAGCAGTGGCAATCTTGTGACGATCCCTTGGTTACAAGAGGCATCAATTGAAAATATCCGCAAATGATATGATGCCGACGGCAAAAAACAATGTCCTTTCAAGAATGTATTTCGGGAAAATTTGGAAGTGTTTTTTCTGGTATTGAGAGTTCAAAACAGAAAACGGAATAAAGAACAGGGGAGAAAAAATGGAAAATACACAAAAAAATAAACTGTCGTTTTTAGACCGGTTTCTTACGCTATGGATTTTTATTGCCATGGCAGTTGGGGTAGCTGGAGGTTATCTTTTCCCGCCTTTGGCAAAATCGTTGAGCACATTTAGCACAGGGACCATATCCTGGACAATTGCTATTGGCCTCATTGTCATGATGTATCCGCCACTGGCGAAAGTCAAATATGAAGAAATTGGCAAGGTTATGCAGAACAAAAAGGTGTTCGCTTTTTCTCTTTTTCAAAACTGGATTGTGGGGCCAATCTTGATGTTTATTCTGGCGGCTCTGTTTTTAGGCGATATGCCGGGATTTGCTGTGGGGCTCATCATTATTGGCTTAGCTCGTTGCATTGCCATGGTGATTGTCTGGAATACGCTTGCTAAGGGCGACAATGAATACTGTGCTGCACTGGTGGCAATCAATTCCATATTTCAGATACTGCTATATACCTTATATATCTATGTGTTTGTGACGGTTATTCCTAAATGGCTGGGTCTGTCATGGGGCGGGCAAATCATTGAAATATCGATGATAGAGGTCGCCAAGAGTGTGTTGATTTATCTTGGGATACCATTTGCTGCTGGATTTCTTACCCGGTTCGGTTTATTGCGGGTGAAGACAAAGGCATGGTATGAACAGGTTTTTATCCCTAAAATTTCCCCGTTGGCCTTGCTGGCTTTGCTCTATACGATTGTCATTATGTTTATGACTAAAGGTGAAGAGATTATAAACAATCCGGTAAATGTTATTCGTATCGCGATTCCGCTGTTGATCTATTTCGCTATCATGTTTTTTGTCAGCTTTTATCTTTCTAAACGTGGCGGTTTCAGCTATGAACAAACTGTCACGCTGGCTTTTACGGCGGCCAGCAATAATTTTGAACTAGCCATTGCCGTTGCCGTTGCAGTATTTGGCATTGCTTCTGATCAAGCCTTTACCGCGGTAATCGGTCCATTAGTAGAGGTCCCGGTCATGATTGCCTTAGTAAACGCAGCCTTGCATCTGAAAAATAAATATTTCGATGAGAATGGTGTACAGAAAGGAGCTTAACCATGCGGATACTTATTATTGGAGCGGTTGCTGCAGGGACTTCGGCAGCAGCAAAAGCACGGAGAAATACAGAAGATGCTGAAATTGTTGTGTATGAACGAGATAAATATATTTCCTATTCAGGCTGTGGCATGCCGTATGTTCTGAGTCATCATATTCAATCGGTTGAAGAATTAGTGCCACGTGATCCAGCTTTTTTTAAGAGCAAATATAATGTAGATATTTTAACCGAGCATGAAGTTTTGGCAATTGACCCCACGGAGAAAACCATTCAAGTAAAAATGCTGGCTAGCGATAAAATATTTACGGATCATTATGATAAGTTGATTCTTGCCACCGGGGCAAAGGCGGTCATTCCACCTATTTCTGGGATTGACGAAACGCATGTATTTAGTTTGCGGAATATCACCGATCTAAATAAAATTGCAAATTTTGTTCAGCTTCGAAAACCCGAAAAAACGGTGATTATCGGTACTGGATTCATTGGGCTGGAAGTATGTGAAAATTTGATGTCTCTTGGTATACGAGTAACTCTTGTCGAAAAACTGCCGCAGGTTACCCCGGGACTTGATCGCGATATGTCGCAATATGTCAAAGAGCAACTTGTCAGCAAGGGCGTCGAGGTTCTGACAGGTGATGCTGTAAGTAATATTGTCCATGAAATGGTTCAATTAGCAAGTGGTGAAACGGTTGCTGCAGATATGGTTATCGTTGCAACGGGCGTTAAGCCGAATGTGGAGTTAGCAAAAGACATCGGCGTTGAAATAGGTGAAACCGGCGCTATTCGTGTGAATCCACAGATGCAAACGAATCTGCCGGATATCTATGCTTGTGGCGATTGCATAGAACAGTACAACCTTATTACTGGTAAATCAGTGTATCGTCCGTTGGGTTCTACGGCGAATAAAACCGGTAGAATTGCTGGCGATTGTGTTACTGGAGGAGACTTAGCTTTTCGGGGTATTTTAGGAACTGGCATTTTTAAGATTTTTGACCTGACCGTGGCACAAACTGGATTGTCGGAGCGCGAAGCGCTTAGCCAAGGCTACGAGATCGTTGTATCGCATAATATCAAACCGAACAAGCCGACGTATATGGGCGGCAAAGAAATGGTTATCAAAGCCATCGCCGATAAAAAAGATGGACGGTTGTTAGGTGTACAAATCGTTGGCGAAGAGGGTGTAGATAAACGAGTGGACGTTTTTGCCACGGCAATGACCTTTGGTGCTAAGGCAGAAGATTTGGCACATTTTGATTTGGCGTATGCACCGCCATTTTCTACGACAAAAGATCCGGTTTTGTACACAGGCATGATTTTGGACAATGCCATTCGTAAAGACAGAACGTTGATTACGGCTGAAGAACTGAATACATGTATGCATTCAGGCGAAAAATACACGTTGATCGATGCACGAGTTCCCAAGCAGTTCGACAAGAGCCATATTCCGACTGCGGTAAACATCCCACAGGAACGCTTGCGTGAAGTTTGTGACGAGCTAGACAAAAATGTTTTGACGATTACGTATTGCAATAAAGGTGTTACGGGCAATGCGGCGCAGAATATTTTACTGAATAAAGGATTTAAGAAAGTAGTGAATGTTTCTGGTGGGCATAAAAATTATTTCAAGACAATAAAAAAATAATTTTTATTTAGATACGAACGGTGCTATTTGATTCATGGAATGCAGCGGTTAATAGGTTGTGAAAATAAATAAGATTTAACGTGGTGTTTCTAAAAAATCCTTGCCGTATTGCCAGCATTTACCGATGACTTTGCCGGTGCTGAGGTATTGGGCGCTTTGGAATTCAAATAGGACGGGGCTGATTTTTTCGTAATTGATTTTCCCGGATTCTGTAATATATTTTTCTTGGACAAAGGTGTGGACTGGTTTTAGGATATAGTTGTTGAAGGTGCCGGAATCATAGAGGTCGATGACTTTGCAGGCCATGGAGACTGGGGCGGTGTCGATAATTGGTGCATTTGGGACAGCTGTGAAGTGATAGGGAAAGAGATTGGATTTATCAGTTTTTGCTCCTTTGGCGATGCCGGCGTAATCGGCTGCTTTCAGAAGATCTTGATTTATTAGGCTTACGGAGACGGTTTGATTTTCTTGAATGCCCTGATTGGAGAGTTCGTGGGCTTTGTCTACACTGATGAGAAAAGTGTCGTGGGAAACGATTCCCAAATGAGCGATGGTGAGCCAGTTGACTCTTTGTCCGATGACGGTTCCTACGACGGTCACCGGAGTTGGGTACAGACCCATGATGTTGCCGATATCTTTTTGCATATAAAAAAACTCCTTATCAATAGAAAGTGATTTTATAATATCATATCTATGCATAAAAGAAAGTATGTACTTTTTTGTCATATGGTATCGTTTAAATACTAATAAGGAGATTTTTCGATAGAGCAGGTCGCGCAATAAAAATAATGCCTTGGGCTAAAATGACGCAAAAAAATCTGACCGCAGAAAGTATTGAAAATTTCTGCGGTCAGATTTTTGCTTATGGCTTATTTTTGTCATATTTGCGATAAATCTAAAAAGTTATCCACAAACTTATTAACAATTAGCTATTTGCCTGTGGATATCTAGCGGATTAATTCACAGATTCTTGTTCAGCGAGGCATTCGGAGCCGAAATGATGCATCATTTTCAAAATGGGAATGATGCGTTTTCCTTTGTCGCTAAGACTGTATTCTACTTTTGGCGGCATGACGGGATAGATCTTTCTCAGAATCAGACCATCCTCTTCTAAGCTGCGGAGCTGTAAGGTGAGCATACGCTGGGTGACATCTGGCAGGCGGCGCTTTATTTCGCTGAAGCGCAGCGTCTTGTAGTTCAAATACCATAAAATCAATATTTTTCTTTTGCCTGATAAAAGGTCTTGAACGAGCAGCATGGGACAGACATCATATTTGACGCATTGTTCTTTCATGCAGCATTCTTCGTGGTTTATTAAAGTCGTCAATGAAAACACCTCATGTTTAAAAGTATTCTTTTTTATACTACATCACAAAAATGTACCTACTTGTAAAAAAAGTTCTATTACTTTAATATTATAGCATACTCTTTTTTGAAGGCAAATACAGTTTTTGCAAAAGATGAAAATTAGAGGCTAAGACGAAGTTTTTGTATGGTAGTCAAAATTTTGGCAGACGGGATTTTATGAATGCTTAGGACAATTTTAACTAGGCGTAAAGTTCCTTCTAAAAATACGGGTGTCCCACGGTGAGGAGAAATAATATGGAAAATTACGAAACAGAAAACAGAATTACAATCAGCCAGGTCATGATGCCTAGCCAAACAAATGTAGCAGGCAATGTCCATGGTGGCGAAATTATGAAGATTATGGATTCCGCGGCTTATGCGGCGGCTAGAAGATATTCACGGGCGAACGTCGTGACGGCAAGAGTTGACGAGTTAGAGTTCCATCAGCCGATTATGATAGGAGATCTCGTGGTTTGTACGGCAGATATTATTTTTGTTGGGCATAGCTCGATGGAAGTAATGGTCAATGTCACGGTAGAGGATCTAGAACAAGATGGCGTGCCAGAACCAGCACTGTCTGCTTATTTTACAATGGTTGCGCTTGATCGCAATACAAAACCAAAAGAGGTTCCAGCGCTAGAACTCAATACAGCTGAAGCCAGAAGGCTTTTTGAAGCAGGGCAAAAACGGTATGAGCTCTATAAAGCGTTGAAAAAAGAAAAACGTAAGGCGGTAAAGCCGGTTTTCGTGCAAAGTGAGAATGTGCATAAAAAAATCTCATAAGAGGTGTCAAGTGTTCCTTTGTGATAAAATGCCAGAAAGAAAAAGAACGTTGCTGCGATGATGCAGAAACGTTCTTTTTTTGTATGCCGTATTTGTTTTGTTAGGAATTTCTAAGGTCTTCACCGTTGGCAGCGATGACTTTTTTATACCAATAAAAAGATTTTTTCTTGAGCCGTTTTAAATCCTTGAGGTCGTCATCGGTGCGATTGACATAAACAAAGCCATAGCGTTTGACAAAACCCTGGTGTGTGCTGATGAGGTCGATGGCAGACCATGGGCAGTAACCAAAGAGTTCGACGCCATCATCGACGGCAAGATGAGCTTGTTCAATGTGTTTTTGCAGATATTCGATGCGATAATCATCGATGATTTCACCATTTTCATTGATTTCGTCATGCGCGCCAAGGCCGTTTTCGGTGATGATGATAGGGAGGCGATACCGGTCATAGACTTCACGTAAGGTGATGCGAAAGCCGATTGGATCGACTTCCCAGCCAAATTGCGTATGGGGCAGGAATTCATTGCAGTCACCGCAGTAGAAGTTTTCTTCGCCGATAGCGATTTGCTGGTCGCCGCCTCGGAAGGTTTTTTCTTTTACATTGATGCCGGAGCTGACGGTTGCGGTGGAATAGTAATTGAAGGCAATGAAATCTGGTTTTGCATCAGCCAGGTTTTCCATGTCGCCAGCTTCAATGGTTGGGATAAGCCCTTTTTTCTCCATGAAGTTCCAGGCGATGGAGTTATAGCGTCCGTATACTGCCATGTCGAGATAGAGCCAGTTGCGGATTGCGGCAAAGTTCTGAGCGGCGATGATATCTTCTGGATTACAGCTTTTGGCATAGATATAACTAATGTTAGGTGCAGGTCCAATTTTGGCAGCAGGGCACATTTTGTGCAAGAGTTTCATGGTGAGTGCCTGGGCGAGAAGCATATGATGGTTTTGTTGATACAGGCTTTTTTGCAGAGTGGCAGGATCTCCTTGGGTTGTGCCGATTGCCGCACCATGAAGGATCATCATATTTTGTTCATTGATGGTAAGCCAGTATTTTGCTTTTTGACCGTATTCGCTAAAGAGCGTCTTGGCATAGCGTAAAAAGGCATCAATGGTCGCGCGATTTGACCAGCCGCCTTTTTGTTCAAGCGCATCAGGGAGGTCAAAGTGATACATGGTAATCAGGGGTTCAATTTTGTGTTTGAGGCATTCATCGATGAGCTTATGGTAAAAATCGACGCCTTTTTGGTTGATTTCCCCGTCGCCATCGGGAATGATTCTTGTCCAGGCAATAGAAAAACGATAGGTTTTAAAGCCCATTTCCGCCATCAGAGCAATATCTTCTTTATAGTGATGATAATGATCGGCGGCAACTTTGAAATCCGTTGTGCCAGGAATCGGTGCATGTGTGTCCTGGACGGATTTGCCTTTGTGGTCTTCATCAAAGGCACCTTCTACCTGATAAGCGGAAGTTGAGGCACCCCATAAAAAATCTTTGCAAAATGGTTTCATAAATAAATTCCTCCTGTTTGTATCTGTTTTTTTGAGTATAGCAAACGGCAAAATCTTTTGCTATGCACTACGCGTATCTTGGCATAAAACACCATAAATACTGGGAGAAACAGCCGGATACATGACATAAAACTGTCAGCTTTTTTATGATATAATCAAAATAGATACAGAAGGGGGCTTTTTATGATCATTGAGGAACTTCAGCAGGTTGAAAAATACTCCGAGGCCGAGCAAAATATCATTCGCTATTTATTGAATGCACCGGAAACAATTTTGGACCTGTCGGTCAAGGAATTGGCTAAAGTCAGTTATACGAGTCCTTCGACGGTAATCCGTTTGGTCAATAAGCTAAATGATCATAAAGGTTTTTCTCATTTTAAAGCGACTTTCTTTAATGAAATCAATTCGGTTGGAGCAAAATCCTTTCAAGAGAATGCATTGCAGATCAATGAGACCAATTATACGATCATCAATAAAGTTGCCAATTTGGAGATTGAAACGATTGAAAAGACGCGGTTGTCGATGAATTATACGACGATTGCCCGGGTGACGAGGCTGCTCAATGAAAGCCACTGCATCAATTTTTTTGGCTTTGATGATAATTTGCATCTGGTCAAACCGTATTTGTATCGCATGATGTCCTTGGGCAAAAAGATTGAGGTCCATGATTCAGCGAATGCACAGTATTATCAAGCACTTCAAGCCAAAAAAGGAACTGTTGCGATCATTATGACGCGAACTGGTGAAAACCAACAGTTGGCTGATATCACTAGGTTTTTACAAACAGCGATGGTTCCAAGAATTATACTGACGCCAAGTAAGGAGTCGACAATTGGACGCTTGGCGACGGAATGGATTGAAATCCAAAATGATTTGAACCGTGAATCCATTGGCAATATAGTCTATGATACTTGCTGCCAGTATATACTCAATGTGTTTTGTGGGATTTTATACAGTAAAAATTATGAGGGCAGTCGACATATTCTCGACACGTACAACAAATTGTATCAGGCACAACAAAAATAGATGATTGATAAAATTGGGAGGCAGGTGAGATCGTTTGCAGCGTCGATATCGAGAAATATTGAATACGATTTTAAACAGGGAAGAGAGCATAACTGGCAGTGAGCTGGCACAGCTTTTTCGTGTCAGTGTTCGAACGATAAGAGAAGATATGAAGGCTATCAATAACTTGCTGTCTGCCTATGATATAGAGATCAGTTCTACGATAAAAAAGGGATATTTTTTAAGCCCGGAAAATAAAGATCGATTGAAAGAAAGCAATGTGATACGAAAAGTCCTTGATTATGAATATATCAGAGAGCTGCCAGATTTGCCGGAGGATCGTCAGGTTTATATACTATGCAAGCTCATGGGCAAAGACTATGTAGATATGGAAGCTTTCGCGGAGCAGCTTTACGTGTCCGAGGGGACCATCAACAATGATGTCATCTACATCAATAAATGGTTGAAACCGTGTTTGCAGGCCAAGGTGGGTTATTCATTGAACCAAGGGCTTACCTTGAAGGCTGAAGAAGCGGAAAAAAGAAATATCATCAGTTGGGTATTGTCGATGCGGACCAATGTGAGTACCATTTCTAAATACTGGAACTATTTATTTGGCGAGACGGATATTATCGAACGGGCGAGAGCGGTATATCGTATTGTTCGTAAAGAAACGATGGTGCACAGATATTATTTGTCGGGACATAGTGCACAGCTGTTTTCTTATGAGATATTGCTGGCTGTGGGGCGTTTTCAGCGCGGGTTCTTTCTAGCAGAGGAAGAAGATTCCTCCAAACGGCTTTTACCCGTTATGAGAGCAGTTCGTCAGCAGCTTGAGCAATCGGGGATTTTGCAGATGCCAGAGGTAGAGTGGCTGGCACTGCAGAACTATTTTAAGGCAAAGCAGTTCTTGGCGGGAACAGATCTCGCTGAAATGAATACAAGAGAGGCAACCCGTTTGCTTGATTGTTTTTTGCAACTGCTAGAAAAGCGGCTTCCCTCGGCTTTTTTGCAGATACCAGATTTTCGCTATAAACTTTTTTTATATATAGTGCCAATGATTGAACGTTTAAGGCTGCGCCATTGTGTTGCCAATCCGATTCGGGAAAGCGTTCTGCAGCGTTATCCAGAAGCTGCTTTGCTGGCAAAGGAATTGGCGGGGCTGGTCTTAGAACAGATGGGGCTTTTTATGGGAAACAAAGAAATGGCTTATGTGGTGCTTCAACTGGCAATGATTTATGAACACAGTACCCATAAACTTCATATTGCTATTGTTTGTGATTATGATGAGTCTGTAGTGAGTTTTATTCGGCATCGGCTGCAAAATAATTTTGGTGAAAAAATCGAAATTGACAGGATTTATGATTATCAGGAATTTATGTTTGAAGAACCGGAGAATTTAGCGCAGGTGGAGTTGATTATTTCAACGTCAACGATAGCCGACATTACAGATATTCCTTTTGTTCGGGTCAATCCAGAAGTAGAGCAAGGTGATTTGAACCGGATTGCTGAACATATTGCCAACCAACAGAAGAAAATTTGAAAAAACTATTGTCAGAGGAGCTTACCGATACCTGGCAATAGTTTTTTTGTACTGAATAAAGATCTAAACTAACGCATTGCACCTTTTATAGTGAAATTTTTTAGTTTGAATAAATTCCCCGTAAATAGCTATAATGAAGATAATATAAATGGGAGCAAGCAGTGCGGATTAGGGAAGTCAAGGAGTGTAGAAAGTATGGAGAAAATAAAGTGGGGAATCCTTGGACTAGGTGGAATTGCTAATAAATTTGCTCGAACCATCGCAGAAATGGAAGAGGTAGATTTAAGGGCAGTGGCTTCGAGAAATAAGGAAAAAGCATGGCTTTTTGGCAAGGAATATGGGGTTGCGGCGGAAAACTGTTATGGCAGCTATGAAGAGCTTTTGGCTGATAAAAGCATAGATGCCGTATATATAGCAGTGCCGCACGTTTTTCATAAAGACTTGGCGATTGCTTGTTTGGAAAGCGGCAAAGCGGTGCTCTGTGAAAAACCTGTGGCGCTCAGCGGCGAGGAAACCAGGGAAATAATCGCTAGCGCAAGTAAAAACAGAAAGTTTTTTATGGAGGCGATGAAAACACGTTTTTTGCCGATCCAGCAGCGAGTCAAGCAGTGGATCGATGCTGGAAAGATTGGCGAAGTACGATTGCTTCAAGCTGATTTTGGTTTTGTCGGTGAAAAAAATCCGCAAAACCGTTTGTATGATAAGGCACTCGGTGGTGGCGCGTTGCTTGATGTGGGAATTTATCTGGTTTCTTTGAGTGCATTTCTTTTCGGAAACCAGCCAGAGGCTATTAAGAGCTCAGCTTTTATTGGCAAAACTGGTGTCGATGAATCTTTTTCCGCAAGTTTGAGCTATGAAGGCGGTGTACAGGCTCAGCTTTATGGTGCAATCGATCTCGCAACGAGAAAAGAGGCCAATATCATTGGTACGAAAGGGCGGATCTGTATACCTCATTTTTCCAGTGCACAAAAGGCGTATTGTTTGGTCGGGGCAAATAAAGAGGCGCTTGATTTGCCTTTTGCGATAAACGGTTTTGAGTATCAGATAGAAGAAGTGAACCGCTGCATTCAGGCGGGGAAACTTCAATCGGATATCATGAGCTGGCAAGATTCAGTGGAAGTCATGGATATCATGGATCGCATAAAGCGCAGCTGGGAGGGAAACCATGGATGAAAATGAACTGCGAAAATCGTGCGCCAAAAAAGCGATGGAATATATAAAAAACAATAGCATCATTGGTCTCGGTGCAGGCAGGAATATCGCCTGTCTGATCGAACAACTTAGTAAAGAAATAAAGGGGAATGGGCTCAAGGTCAAAGTGGTCACGCCATCTGAAAGCACGCGTCGGCTTTGCTTCCTCCATGGAATTGAAGTGCTAGATACCAGTCTTGTGGAGATGGTTGACACAGCATTTGATGGGTGCGGTGAAGTGGATGAGGATTTTTGTGCTTCAAAGGGAGCTGGCGGAGTCTACACCAAAGAAAAAATCATCGGGGCGATGGCAAAAAACTACATCCTTTTGATTGATGAGAAAAAATGGAAGCGTAAGCTCAGTGAGCCGCATGTCATTTCAATCGAAGTCATCAAGGATTCACTAGCCTATGTTTGCGGGCAAAGCAGAGCATTAGGTGGTGAGCCAGTCATTCGTGAGACAAGTCGTAAAGACGGTTACTTGGTCACGGATCATGGAAATCTGATCTTGGATGTAAAGTTTTCTTTGATAGAGGATTATGCAGAGCTCAATGCCGCTTTGGAAGGCATCACTGGTGTCATAACGACCTCCTTGTTTAGCAAAGAGGTCAATACGGTTCTTATTGCAGCTGAAAAAGGCGTCAGAACGATAAGGCGAAAATCACTTAAATAAAATGTGAGAAAAGAGAGGGAAGTCATATGAAATTAGGTATTATTGGATCGGGAATGATCGTAAAGGAGCTTTTATCGATTGCTGAATTTTTAACAGATGTTGAATTGACAGCGATTTGCGGTACAATGAAAAGCCAGGGGAAAGTAGAAGGCTTAAAAAATGAATATGGTATCAAGCAAACGGTATACAGCTATGAAGATTTGCTCGCACTCGATTTGGATGCAGTATATATAGGCTTACCGAATCATTTGCATTTCGAATTTGCCCAGAAGGCGTTGCTGGCAAATAAAAATGTAATTGTCGAAAAACCTTTTACGGTCAATGCTAAAGAAGCCGAGGCTTTGTGCAATCTGGCGAAGGAGAAAAACTTATTTCTCTTTGAAGCCATCACCAATCAATATTTGCCGAATTATCGAAAAATCAAAGAAATCCTGCCGTCCATCGGTAAGGTGAAAATTGTACAATGCAACTATTCGCAGTATTCGAGCCGTTATGACAAGTTCAAGGCCGGGGTAATCTTGCCGGCGTTTAATCCTGAATTTGCCGGTGGAGCTTTAATGGATTTAAATATCTATAATATTCATTTTGTTGTAGGTCTTTTCGGCCGGCCGGAAAATGTTGAATATTATCCAAATCTTGAACGAGGCATCGATACCTCAGGTGTTTTGATCATGGATTATGGGGCATTTAAATGTGTCTGTATCGCGGCAAAAGACTGTAAAGCGCCGATTGCCAATAATATTCAAGGGGATAATGGCTGCATATATCAGGATAATCCGACCAATGTCTGCGAAGGTTTTGAGCTTTTACTAAATGATGGGTCCGTCCAAAAGGTCAATGAGAACATGTATGAACACCGCATGGTACATGAGTTCATAGAGTTTTTTGACCTCATCAAAAAGGGCGATACGAAACAATGCTACGATATGCTCGCACACAGCCTGTTGGTCAGTGAAATCCAAACGACTGCGAGAAGAAAGAGCGGAATTGTATTCCCAAATGATGAAAAACTGCAATAAATACAGCAATTAAAAAGCGGGCGATAAGAGATGATGAGACCATTCTCTTATCGCCCGTTTGTCGTCAGTCTTTTTGTGTGGGTAATAATTCTTTTATTGTAATTTCAGGATGGCGGTAGCGCCGTTTTCCCTGCGTTTTTTGGCCGATTTCAATGGCCTGCGTTGGACAGGCATGCAGACAGGCAAGGCATTGCGTGCATTCATGATGCCAAACTGGTACATGTTGATCGTTCAAGTGAATATTTTGCTTAGGACAAATTTGTGCGCAAAGGCCGCAGCCGGTACACGAGGCGGTTGCCATGAACTCTTCATCAAGTTTTTCTGGGTGTTTTTGCACCATCTGATGCATCACTTTAGATGGCCAACTTAAAAATTCAATAGGGTGAACGTTGTCTCGTTGATGGATTTGTATTGCAATTTTTGCGAGTCGTTTTTTTGCCGCGAGCAGTCTTTTTTCAGTTTTGCGTTCAGCGGGCAAATCGCCTAATGGCAGGTAAATGGAAACCATATCGATATAAAAAGCAGCAGCGAGATTGCCGCCAGCTTTTTCAACGAGGAGAGATAATTCGGAAAAAGCGCTGCTGATGTAGTGGAAACCAGCGGTTACGATGGCAAATGTGTAATCCGCCTGGGTTAAATCGATTTTTGCCAGAAAGGTTTCAGCCAAAAGCGGCAGCGCAAAAAAATGCAGCGGGAAAATAAAACCAACTGGGCCGATGGGATGTAAATCGCCATTTTTTAAGGCGTCGGGAACAGAAATTAAACGCACGGGTTCTTTTGTATTTAATTGCAAGGCAAGTTCTTTTGCCATTTGCAGAGAATTTCCAGTAGCAGAGAGATAATATAATGTCATCGACATGAAAGTTCCTCCTTGATTTTTATCGGGAATTAGAGATAAATTGTATTTTCTAATGTATATAAGTTTAGCACGATTGCGTAGTCCTGTGTAAAAAATAGTGTTTTTGTAGAGATTTGTCTAGCCCGTTGCAAGTGTTATATAATCAAATAATATCATACATAAGGAAATGGGGCGTTTTTTATGCGGGCGGTTGTAACGAGAGTCAAAGAAGCTGCAGTAGAGATCGATGGTGAGTGCCGAGGCAAAATCGAGCAGGGATTTCTCGTCTTGTTGGGCGTCGCACCTTTAGATCGTGAGACAGAGGTTGATAAATTGGCTACTAAGGTTTGTAATTTGCGTGTATTTAGCGATGCAGATGGCAAAATGAATCTTGATTTGGCAACAGTTGGGGGAAAGCTGTTGATTATTTCGCAGTTTACCCTTTTTGCCAATTTTAAAAGTCGTCGTCCAGGGTTTTCGGGAGCGGCCAAACCAGATCAAGCAAAGGCTTTGTATGAAAAATTTTTGCGGGCCTGCGAAGAAAAAGGATTTTGCGTCGAACATGGTGAGTTCGGTGCGGATATGCAGGTCAGTTCGATAAATGACGGACCGGTTACTTTGCTTTTAGATACAGATGCGATATAAAAAATAGGCGATGAACTGCAAGTTGCAGAATTCATCGCCTGTTTTTTACTTATTTTTTTCGGGAATGACGGGAATATATAGATAGCTGTTATATTTTCCGCCAAAATGGAAAATATGAGTACCTTTATTATGGTTCGGTGGTGTGGTGACGACTTCTGCTGGATTTGCGCATTCCTTACTATTTCCGCCGAGCGTAATCATTTCTGGTGGATTTTTAGGGTCGAAGGTAAATTGATCTTTGGCGATTTGTATTTTTGCTTCGCCAAAAGGAATGTTAGCTGTAGGCGCTTTATAAGTACCGATTGTCAGACGCAGGGATTCTCCTTTATGATAGATCATGCCCATAGGCCATATACTGATTTCAACTGGAACGATTTGACCGGGATGAAGAAAATCGGCAGAAGTGTTTTTCAAATAAGGTTCAGACTCCGTGGATTTTTTTTCATCAAGTGATCGTTGTGAAACGCGTAGCTGGCCTGTGGCTTTTATAGAACCACTTGGCATAGATGAAATAGGCTGCCCGTCCTGTCCTAGTTTTTCTACACTGACGGCAAGATCCATATCATTAGCGCCTGAGGCTTCGACCCAAAGGTGAAGTTTCATGTAGCCGGTGATTTCTGTGTCTTTATCAAAGGTGTAAATAAAGCTTTCTTGAGAAGCTGCGCTGGAGGTCGGATAACTAAGAATGGTTTCGGTAGAAGGTGCTTCTAAGAGAAGTTGATGATTCCCGTTGAGATACAATTTTTGATAGGTTGTCCTTGCTAAAGGGAATTCATTTTCTGGTCTATTGATGATATCTTTTCCACCGGGATCGAGAACTGAGAGGCGTACGCGAGATGTTTTTTGCCAATTATTATCGATTCCTTTTAGATAATGGTCAAAGAATTTGCGTAAATCATCTACATTAGCGGGGGTATAATAATCGAACCATTCTTGCGTATCATGGACACGCAGCCATTTGTCTTTGGAAGCGATGCCGCGAAACCCGGCAAAGGTTCCGTGGGTATGAACATCGTTGGTATAGCTGGCCACCACATAGGCTGGTATATGGATTTTATCGAGCTGCACGCGTTTATCTGCCCAGTAGTCGTTCATGAAAGGGTAATCGACGATCATGCGTGGCTGGTTTTCAAGTAGTCCGTTTTTACTGGCAAAGGTTTCATTGATCATTTCGGGGAATTCTGGACCCGGAATGCCACCACGGTTTCCCGCTTCATGGAAGTGGTCGCAGAAACCTTCCCATGGTGCGATGGCTTTTAGATGAGGAGGTTGTTCAGATGCGATGAACCATTGTGAAACGGTTAGCCACGAATTTCCAGACATTCCGACATTTCCATTTGACCAAGGTTGTTTGGCAATCCATTCGATGGTATCGCTGCCATCTTCGGAATCTTGTTTGCCCCAATAATTGATATTTCCCTCGGAAGAATAGGCACCTCGTTTATCAGGATTGATGATCGCATATCCTTGATTTACCCAATATGCAGGATCGGGACCTTCAAAGCGTTCAAGTCCGGAGGTAGCAGTGATGGGGACCCCAGCTCTGCCGGGAACATCATCGAGCATTTGTCCACCTATTTCTTTACCGTAGGGGCTCCAGGCCATGATAGCTGGATATTTTCCTTCTTTGACCGGGCGGAAGACATCTGCATATATCTTTGTACCGTCGCGCAGTGTGATGGCGACATCGCGGTCAAGCAGTATGTCACATGGCAGCGGCATAGCTCCTTCACGGCGAACGGTTCCTGCTTTTAATCGTATGGATTCTTGTTTGAACCCGGGATAGCGTGCTCGGTCAGAACCAATGGATAGGGCATGACGATAGGGAACAGGGAAATCTTTGCCGGCTGCTGTTTTGGTTAAAATGACAGTATTGTCCGATGGTGCAGTCGCTGTTGCCGTTGGAATGATGGCAAGAAAGCAGGCAAATAGGGAAAATAGCAAAGAACTTTTATGAAAATTCATAGAGTCAATCCTTTCTGATACTTGTATGATGTTATGTAATTAATTACAATATAAGTATAAAATCTTTTGTTCTTAGAGAGAAATAGAAATTTTAAGGGTTATTTATGCTGATATGGAATAAATGGAGTTGGAGATATGAATTTTGATGAATTGCGATATTTTATGGCTGTGGCGAAGTGCCGAAATTTTACTAAAGCGGCAGAAGAACTGTATATAGCGCAGCCATCGCTTAGCAAAAAAATCAGCAAGTTGGAACAAATGCTGGGCTGCAAACTCTTTGAACGGACAAAACGACGAGTAGAGCTTACGCCAGCAGGGCATATTTTATTTGCCGAGGGAGATGAGCTGCTACAACATTTTGACTATGTAATAGAAAAAGTGCTGAAGGTAAAGGATGAGCAGTCAGGACATTTATGTGCAGCTTTTTTAGGTGCTGTGGATGTCGAATTTTTGCCACTGATTGAAGCGTTTAAAAAACTTCATGCAGATGTGCGTCTAGAGTTGGTTTCTACAGGATTGAGACAGACGTATCAATTGCTTGACCGAGGCACTGCGGATATTATCATTACCTTGGATTTTGGTGTTTTTACGATTCCGGATATTAAGGTGAAACCTATTTATACGGAAGGTGTATCTTTAGCGATGCCAAAAGATCATTGGTTCATAAAAAGTAAGCGCAAGGATTTTTCCTTATTGAAAGATGAAAGATTTTTATTTTTTTCAGCACAAGAATCGCCGCATAGTTATGAACAGTCGGAGCGAATATGTGCGGCGTGGGGGTTTGCACCGAAGCATAAAAGAGAAGGCAACTCATTAGACTCAGTGCTCTTTTCAATCGGGGCAGGGGATGCTATTGCGATTTTACCTGATCATGCCAGACGGTATGCGAATGACAGTGTGTATTTTATGTCCTTGCCTAATGAAAAAGATTCTATAAAAATTATTGCTGCGTGGAAAAAGAATAATTACAATCCAATGATTGCTCTATTTCTCAATGAATTGAGCAACTTTAAAAGTCATTTATAAGTGCGTCCCTTCACTTCGATAAATGGGGTGGTTTTCAGAGTTTTTTCAGAAATCAATCTTGACAATATGATGGGGACAAAGTACTATAAGAATAGTCTTGAATTTTTGAGATACATGAATAACTGGAATGAAATATGGGCAAACTCATCGAAAGATGAGGACGCAAAGCGATGGGTCTAAGGGTATGTCACACCTAAGATTGCCACGTTGCCAACTAGCGTAAGCAAATTGCTGAATACGACAGGGGCACCTGTCGTTTTTTTGTATGCAAATATAAGGGATCCGTTATAGGTCTTGGGACTCAGACTGGAAAGGAGATACTGAAAAATCGGTCGAATCGGTATTATTTTAAAATAGTTTATTATGGAAGGGTTGGCGTGATGCAATTGACAATTGGGAAAAAAATTATGGGGTCGTTTTTGATCGTTATTATCACAGTACTTTTAATGAGTGGGTATACTTACTATAAGTTGGGACAGATCAACGAAGAATATCAAGAAGTATCGAAAATCAATATAGAAAAAATTATATTAGTGGAAGAATTACGCAGTGATATCATCGAAGAATCTACGATGGTTCGGAAGTTCACGATTACAGGCGATGCAGCTGCGATAGATAAATTCAAGTCATTGAAAGAGAGCTCCGATAAAAAGCTTTCCCGTATGGAAGGTATCTTTGTTACGGAAAAGGCGAAAAAAGCAATTGGTGATTTAAAACCAGCAAAAGCTGAATATGAAGATTTTGCTGGACAGGCAATTGCTGCTAAACAGCAAAACGATCCGGAAAAACAGATGAAGGTCATCGCGCAAGGGGTTAAGTCCTATGATGTAGCGCAGCAAAGAAGCCAGGAATTAGTCGAAATGCTCAAGACATTCATTGATAGTGAGCAGGCGAAAATTGCTGATAAGGCGCGTTCCAACCAGTTCATGCTGCTCATAATCAATTTGTTTGTCATCGTTCTTTCAGTTGTGATCAGCATCAAGCTCAGCACGGGAATCTCTAGTGTAGTCAAAGAGCTTGTTCAAGCGGCTAAGGCTATCGCTGATGGCAAGATTACAAGAGAGCGGATACAAGTCAAATCGCAAGATGAGCTGGGAATGCTGGCAGATGCTTTCAATAAAATGAAGGACAGTATGCGGACGCTTATTCAAAATGTAGCAAAATCATCTGAGCAGGTAGCCGCGTCATCTGAACAATTGACAGCGAGTGCCAATCAATCAGCAGAAGCCAGCAATCAAGTAGCAGGTTCAATTACGGAAGTAGCCGAAGGCTCAGAAAAACAGCTGCATGGTACGCAGGAAATTGCCAATATCGTAATGGAACGTGCAGCAGAAGTAGAACAATCAACGAGCAATGTCAACTCGGTTCATCAACAATCGAGTCAGGCGGCGCAAGCGGCACAGGCAGGAACTGCTTCGGTAGAAAAAGCAGTGAAACAGATGGTCCAAATCGAAAAGAATGTAAATCTCTCAGCTGAAGTCGTTGATAAATTAGGGGAACGTTCAAAAGAAATCGGACAGATTGTCGATACGATTTCTGGGATTGCGGGGCAGACCAATCTGTTGGCACTCAATGCGGCGATTGAAGCAGCTCGTGCCGGTGAACAAGGCAAAGGCTTTGCAGTTGTAGCTGAAGAAGTTCGTAAATTGGCAGAGCAATCACAAGAGGCGGCAAAACAAATCGCTTCGTTGATCAGTGAAATCCAAAGTGATACGGATCGAGCTGTCATTGTGATGAAAGAGGGGCCGCAGCTTGTAAAGACAGGTTCGGCGGTCGTCAATGAAGCTGGCGCGGCTTTTGCGGATATCACGACGCGCATTGATGTCATCAACTTGCAGGCCAAGGAAATTGCGGCGGCGATGGAACATTTGGCAGCTGGCAACAATCAATTTGTATCTGCTATTGAGAAAATTGAGGATGTCAGTAAAAAAGCGGTGGAACAGACACAGACGGTATCGGCAGCAACGCAGGAACAGTCTGCATCTACGGAAGAAATCGCGGCATCTAGCCAATCTTTGGCAACGATGGCGGAGCATTTGCGCGAAGAAGTTTCCCGTTTCCAATTGAGCTAATAGCAATGAATTTAATAGAACCTTGAAAGTCTGATGCAAAGGCTGTGAGGTAGAAAAGAAGGCGAATACCTGTAGTGGAATTCGCCTTCTTTTTGTTATTTATAAAAGTGATGACAGTTATTGGTTTATTTCATTATACAAGCTTTTCCTGCGTTGTTATAATAGGGTTACACTTTCGGCCAAGAATACTCGCAAAACCAACCTGCGACGTATCTTTTGGCCGGAGTTTTATTTCATTATAGATATGTTTTGATCTAGGAAAGAAGTGGACCCTCGTGTTTAAAAAAGCAACATTGAAGACTCTTTTTAAATTGTGGAATAAAGGCGGTTTTGCTGTCGTTTTCTGGGATGGTGAAGAGGTAAATTACGGCAGTGAAACACCTGCATTCAAGATTATTTTTCATCGGGAACCTAATTTGAGCGATGTGAAAAAGGATCTTATACTTACATTAGGCGAAGCCTATATGGATGGAACGATTGATTTTGAAGGTTCTTTAGATGATGTCATTGCAACCATGTTTAAAAACAATGGCAACGAAGCCAAAGTCGATTTCCATTTGAATGAATTGAAGCAGCAACTCAATGAAGTCGACGAAGAAATTGAAAGTGAGAATATACATAAGCATTATGATTTAGGCAATGATTTTTTTGCTTTGTGGTTGGATAAAACCATGTCATATACTTGTGCGTATTTCAAGACAGAACAAGACACACTTGAACAGGCGCAACTGCAAAAAATCGATCATAGTTTGAAAAAACTGAACTTGAAAGAAAATGAACGCCTTCTCGATATCGGCTGTGGCTGGGGCTGGCTTGTAATAAGGGCTGCACAGCAGTACAAAGTCCATGCAACAGGAATTACCTTGAGTAAAGAGCAGTGCGATGAAGCTAAGGCTCGTGTGCATAGACTTGGTTTAGATGATCTTGTTGATATTCGATTGATGAATTATATCGATATGGATCCGGCAAAAGATCAGTTTGATAAAATCGTCAGTGTCGGAATGTTTGAACATGTCGGCAAGGAATACCTGCCACTTTATTTGTCCAAGGTCAATGAGTTACTTAAAGATAAGGGGACATTCTTGCTCCATTCCATTATGGGCAACTTTGAAGCGCCAACTAATGCTTGGATGAAGACATATATTTTCCCAGGTGGTTACGTGCCTACTTTTAGGGAAACGATGCAGCTTTTACCGGAATTTGATTTCCATGTAATCCATACAGAAAGCTTGCGCCGGCACTATGCAAAAACCTTGGAGTGTTGGCATGCCAACTTCCAAGATCACATAGATGAAGTCAGAGAAAAATATGACTCGCGTTTTGTTCGTATGTGGGATCTTTATTTAAGAGGCTGCGCTTCTGCATTCCGCACAGGCGGCATAGATGTATATCAGTGCCTGTTGACCAAGGGAATCGATAACAGTCAGCCGATGACAGCAAAATACATGTATGAATGATACGAAAAAACACCGTTTACGCCATTTCAAACTGGCGCAAACGGTGTTTTTTTGTCGGGAAAAAAGCTGAAGCGTTAGCGAGATTTAACGAGAGGAAGTTGCATCCACTACTGTAAGCGGCAGGCCAAATTCTTTTTTGAACCATTTTTCATGCTGGGCGAGTGCCTGTTGTTCGATAAGTGCCGGTTCAGTCGCATGGATTTGTAGAATCGGGGCCCCATTTTTATGGATGCTTGCTTGGACTGTTGAAATGAGCCCCATTTCAGTTGCATCGAGGGTTTCAGCCAGAGCCAAAAGCAGGGATAGCTTGCGAGCGATGATCCAGTCGGTTGCATCGAGGAGCTCATTGTAAATGGCATTATGAGCAAATTTTTTATTGAGGCCGTTATGCCAGCCGACGATGACGGCAGTCAGAATTTGTTCGTGATGGGTAAGTCCGAATAAGCTGGCGTTTTCAACCAAATAGGCGCTGTGGCGCGGATGGTTGTAATAGTTTATGCGTATGCCGATATCATGCAGCAGCGCAGCGACATCGAGTATCGTGCGATCTCGTTTTGAGAGCTGATGCAGGCTTTCCCAGCCATCAAATAGAGATAATGCGAGGTCGCGGACGTGCTCGGCATGGGCGGTATTGCCTTCTTCAAGCAGCAAGAGGTTACGTGTACTTTGATGCAGGATATCAAGCGCTTTATCGGGGGCATAGTGCTCATAGAATAAGCCTGTGCGGACACCGTTGCCACTGACGATGAGGCGATCAGCCTGCGTGATTTCAAAAAGGCAGTGGATAAGGGTACTGCCGGCTAAAATAATGTCGGCTCTTTCGTTGTTTAAGCCAGGAATCTTACGGCGCTGGGCATAACTTGATGAAATGATATCATTCCATATTTTTTTGAAGGATAGATAACCCAAACGATAATTATGCACTTTATTGAAGGGATAATTTTTTTTGCGTTGATCCATTTTCGCTATGTTTCTGGCGGTGCCGCCAATACCGACAAGCGGAACGGCACAGTTATGCAGCCATGGGACTGCCGCCAGCTTTTTTGTGATGAATTGCATGAGTGTATTGAGTTCTTCGAGAGAGAGTTTGTTTTGGCTTTTGAATTCTTCGGTCAAGGTTACGGCACCGAGCGGAATGCTGATGGAATGCAGGGCGGTCCTGTCTTTTACGTAAGTCAATTCGATACTGCCACCGCCTAGATCAAAAAGGACAGCATTGTCAATATCGATGGTATTTATTGTACCAAGGTAGCCTAAATGGGCTTCTTCGATTCCACTGATCACTTTTACTTCAATGCCGGTTTCTTGCAATACGTTTCGCAAGAATTTGTCGCCGTTGTCAGCGTTGCGCACGGCTGCTGTTGCTACCGCCAAAATGGTATCCACCTTGAACAATTTACACATATGAGCAAATGTATGAAAGGTCCCTAGTGTTCTAGTCAGGGCCTCTCCGCTTAGCTTGCCTGTCTTGGCAATGCTTTCGCCGAGGCGCAAAGTTTCTTTTTGTTCATAAATGAGATTATATGCACTGTTTTGACAAATGTGAAAAATAATCAAACGACCTGAATTAGATCCTAAATCAATGATGGCGATTCTTTTAGACATCATATCGTCTCCTCTGTGAAGATAATTACGCTTTTATTATACAATATGCAAAGAAGTTTTGCATTTTTATATAAGCAGTTGACAAAGAAAGCGGGATGGGGCATTCTAGGCATAGAGGTCTTTTTAGGAGGAAATCACATGGGTAAAGGAAAACGAAGACTGTTTGCGGCAATTCATATAGGTTCAGAGAGAGTCAGCCTGCAAATAGCTGAGTATGAAGATTTAGAGCATGTGGCTATTATTGAACGCCTTTCCCGGCAAATCATGCTGGGGGAAGAAACCTTTAAGACAGGACGATTAAGTTTTACGACAGTGAATAAATTGTGCGATTTGCTGCTGGGGTATCGGCGTTTGCTTCGGGAATACAAGATCAAAGATTATCGATTATTGGCAACAACTGCTATATTAGAGGCCGAGAATCAGCCGTACATCGTCGATCAAATACGAATGAAGACGGGCCTGATTGCCAAGCCCATAGAGATGCCTCGTGAAGTTTTTTATAAATATATGGCTTTATACAAGGCAACTTGTGATGCAGGTCTTCCCATAGAAAAGGGAGCTGTATTATTTGTGGATATATCTTCTGGAGGGGTGGGCATCATGCTGCACCAAGATGGGCGTCTTCGCTACCAACAAAATATCTATATTGGAGCTTTACGCGTGAAGGAACGCTTTGAACAATACCAGCGTGAATCTCGTAAATTCCATAAGGCGCTGGCACAGTACATACATAGTGTGATTGAGCCAGTTGAAATAGAGCTCAAAAAAGAAGCCGTTCGTCAGGTCATTTTATCGGGAGATGAAACAGAATTATTGCTCAAGATGCTAAATGATGCAGCCCATGAAGGGCGAAAGCTCAAAGTGGTTTCCGCTGAGCGTTTTTATGCATTATACAAAAAAGTCAGCGAGATGAACGCGGCGCAGGTCATAGAGTTTTTTCATCTTACGGAGCATGAAGTAGAAATGGTTTTGCCTACGCTTGTTTTATATGAAAAAATCTTATCTTTGAGCAAGGCTACCGAAATCATCATTGCCAACGAGAGATTTATTGATGGGGTGCTCATGCGCCATATTGCTAAGGCCAGTAAAAGCAGATGGATCGATGTAATCGAGGAACAAATGCTTAACTTGGCGAGATCAATCGGCAAAAAGTATGAATATGATGCGCTTCATGCAGAAAAGGTAGCGCAAATCGCCTTATCATTATTTGATAAAATGGGAAAACTTCATGGACTGGGACAGCAAGAGCGGCTTCTCCTTCGTATTGCCTGTATTTTACATGACATAGGAAAATTTGTTTGTCTGCGCAATCATTATGTGCATTCGCGGCGGTTGATCCTGTCTTCTGATATGCTGGGATTTACTTCAGAAGAAAAAAATATCATGGCGAACTTGGCCTTTTATCACGATGAGGGACGGCCGTCAGAAGCTGATGAAAATTTTGCTAAAATGACTAAAGAGGAGAAAGTCATTGTCGGCAAATTGGCAGCAATCCTTCGGTTAGCCGATGCCCTTGATCGGAGCCATCGACAAAAAATCCAGCACTTATCCATCCATGTAAAAAATATGGATGCAATTCTTACTGTAGAGGCAAATGAAGATATTGCTTTGGAGAAATGGACATTCAATCAAAAGGCAGAATTTTTTGAATCGGTGTACGGTGTCAGGACTTTTTTAGAACAGGCGGTGGAGCAGCGTGTATGATGCAGAGTTGTTTTTAAATAGAGAACTAAGCTGGCTGAATTTCAATTGCCGGGTTTTGGCTGAGGCCAAAGATAAAGGAACACCCCTGCTAGAAAGACTGCGATTTTGTGCGATTGCCAGTTCCAATCTCGACGAATTTTTCATGATACGGGTAGCGGGGCTTAAGCAACGAGTCGAAAATGATATCAAAACCAAAGATATTGCTGGCTTGCGTGCCAGTCAGCAATTAAAGCGTATTGCCGAGCAGGCACATCGTCTGGTTGCCTTGCAATATCGTTATCTTAAGCAAGTCAGCAGAGAACTGGAACTAGAAGGTATCCATCAGCTGCAAATCGATGACCTTTCTCCGCAAGAAAAAGAGAAGCTCGATGCATATTTTCAAAGTGCGATTTACCCAGTGTTGACACCTTTGGCAGTCAATGTTACGCACCCATTTCCTTTTTTGGCAAATCGCACGCTCAATTTGGCGTTGCTCTTGTCCCGGGCGGGCGAAAAGGAAATGGCACTCGTGCAAGTACCTAGTGTATTGCCTAGAATTTTAGAAGTAGCATCGTCTAAGGCGGGGATGCGCTCTTTTATATTTCTTGAAGATATCATAAAATTTTATTGCCAGAAACTTTTTCAAGGGTATAAAGTAAATGAAATAGCTGAATTTCGCATTACACGGGATGCGGACCTTTTGATAGATGAGGAAGATGCCAGGGACTTGATGGAAGAAATGGAGAAATCTTTGCGCCAGCGGCGACGTGGACAGGCGGTGCGCCTTGAAATCAATAAGTCCGCAGGAAATCAGCTCCGTCGTTTTTTGACAGGTGAGCTGAAACTCCAAGAAGCGGATATTTATGAATTTTCTGGGCCGCTGGATCTGACGTTTATTTCTAAGTTCATTCGAACCCTTGAGCGGTCGGACCTCTGCTATCCGCCCTTTGAACCATACTGTTTGCCGGAATGCAAAGATGGGAATAGTTTGCTCGCTTCGATTCGAGATAAGGACATTTTTTTGCATCACCCCTATGATTCCTTTGAACCGGTAGTGGTGTTTATCCGTGATGCAGCAGAAGACCCTCAGGTCCTAGCGATAAAGCAGACACTTTATCGGGTCGGGGCGGATTCGCCAATTGTAGCGGCACTGGCGAAAGCTGCAGAAAATGGAAAACAAGTCACGGTTTTAGTAGAACTCAAGGCACGCTTTGATGAGGAAAACAATATTGTTTGGGCACGGCGACTGGAGGAAGCGGGTTGTCATGTGATTTATGGGCTAGTCGGTTTGAAAACACATTCGAAGATTGCTTTGGTTGTGCGGCAGGAAGATGATGGGATTCGCCGTTATGTCCATTTGGGGACGGGAAATTATAATGAAGTGACGGCAAGGCAGTATACGGACATGTGCATATTTACTGGGCGCGAAGCTTTTGGTGAAGATGCATCGGCTTTTTTTAATGTACTGTCGGGCTATTCAGATCCCCCGGTTTGGAATAAATTTGCCGTTGCCCCTTTGGGCCTTCGAGAAAAAATCAAGGCCTTGCTCGATGAGGAAATCGGCCATGCGGTAGATGGGCGGTTTGCCTATGTGATTGCCAAAATGAACTCTTTGCTTGATCCAGACATCATCATGAAATTGTATGAAGCTTCGCAAAAGGGGGTCCATATTGATTTGATCGTGCGGGGCATTTGTGTCCTTGAACCGGGAATTCCCGGCGTCAGTGAAACCATTCGTGTGAGCAGTGTAATCGGCCGTTTCTTAGAGCACAGCCGTGTCTTTTATTTTGCTAATAATGGTGATCCCAAAGTCTATTTGTCGAGTGCAGATTGGATGCCGCGCAATTTAAATGACCGTGTCGAGTTGATGTTTCCCGTAGATGACACGGAGCATTCTATGCGTATTTTTAAGATTTTAAAATTGATTTTAGCGGACAATCGAAAGCTGCATCGCATGAAAAGAGACGGTTCTTATAAGAAAGTCATCAAGAAAGAACCCGCTATCGAGAGCCAGCAAATATTGCTCACCAAATCAATTTGCCGGTTGCAAAAAGTCCAAGAATTACCAAAAATTCAGCCGCTAATAGCCAAAGAGCCAGTGGATGAGGGCGAAAATTGATAGAAAATGAATTTGAAAAATCATCCATAGATTTTTTTACTGCTGTGCAGAAAATGCGCAGCAGTTTTTTTGGTGGGGAAAGCTTTGCGAAATAATAGGTGGAGCGAAAGCGTTATCTTGTTGTTTACAAGGTTTACAAAAGAGCGTTATACTGCAAGGAGAGAATATGCAGTTTACTTACGGTAGAGGATCTTGGTGCAAATGACCACGCTTTGCCGGAGGAATATATAGCCGATAAAATGATTGCAAGGGGAGCCAATTTTTATGAAAATCTTGATTGCCGATGATGAAGTGACGATTTTAGAGATCATGTGCCTGTATCTCGAAAAAGAAGGATTTACTTTATATACAGCGGAGGACGGTGAACAGGCCTTGGCGATTGAGGAGAAGCATCATCCAGATCTGTTGATATTAGATATCATGCTGCCAAAAATCAATGGTTTTGAGCTATGCAAATATATAGAAAGAAAAGTACCGAAGATTTTTCTTACGGCCAAATCGGAAGAGGCAGATAAGATCAAGGGCTTTTCTTTGGGGGCCGATGATTATATAACCAAGCCATTTAGCCCGCGGGAAGTTGTCGCTAGGGTAAAGGCAGTGCTCCGGCGTTCGGGCATGGTTGAAGAGAATGTACATTGCATCCGTTATGGCGAGCTTTTGCTCGACGATGATCATAAGATCGTCGAAATTCGCGGGGTGAAAATTTCTCTGCCACCGAAGGAATTCACCCTGTTGGCATTCTTTTTGCAGCATCCAAGGCAGACTTTTTCGCGGGAGCAATTGCTCAACAACGTTTGGAGCTATGATTTTGAAGGCGATGAACGAGCGGTAGATGCCGTGATAAAACGTCTGCGCAGAAAATTATCAGAGACCGAATTCCATTGTATCCATACGGTGCGTGGCTTTGGCTATCGATTTGAGGTTGTGGAAAAATGATACGATCGGTGTTTTCTAAGATTTTTTTATCACATTTATTTGTCTTGGTGATTTTTGCTGTGAGCATAGGTTTGTTGCTGGCGCATTTTCTTACAGGTTATCTAATTGATGCCAAGAGAGAAGATTTGACGCGTTCTGGTTTAATGGAAGTTCGCTATCTCATGGAACTCGATCAACAGCAGCAAAAAGTTCCGGCGGGACTGCTCGAGACGCAAAGCCGTTTGTCGGGAACAAGTATGTGGATTTTTGATGAAGATCAGCACGTTTTGGCGGGCAGCCCGCCAATCCACTGGCAGCGCTATCAGCTGGAGCACCCGGACGCTGCGGGCACGCAGATGTTTCAAGGTGAAATAACTTCACAAGTACATACCAGGAAAGAGGAATTGCCATCGATTCTCGTTTCGATTCCTTTTCCGAATACCAAATCCAAGGTGTTGATGCTCTATACCCCAATCAGTGGGGTGACACAAACCTCTGGCACGATTGAAAAACTGCTGCTGTTTGCGCTGCTTGGTTCGGTACTCTTTGCTGGAATCGTTGCATTTTTTCTTTCTCGTAATGTAACAGGGCCGATCCATGATATCAGCAAGGCCGCGATTCGCTTTGCTGGAAGGGATTATAGCAGTCGAACCAGTGCCGTGGGCCCAGATGAGATTGGGCAGCTCGGAAAAATATTCAATGCGATGGCCGAGGATATCGAGCGAAAAGAAAAAAATTCTCGGGAATTTTTTTCGGATGTGACACATGAACTCAAAACGCCGCTGGCAGCGATACAGGCAATCACGGAGAGCATCCTCGATGGCGTAGTCAGCATGAAACTGGCAAAGGACCGCTATCTTTCTGTTATTTTGCATGAATGCCGACAAATGAATTCCTTGATCAGTGAAATCCTGCTCTTAGAACAATTGGAAACAGCTGGTGTGGAGTTTCATTGGAAGGACATTGAATTGAAACCGTTTTTTTTGCAGCAACAGGAAAAATACAGACCTTTGCTCGAAGAAAAGATGCTTAGACTTGCTATTGAGATTGCACCGGGCATCGATAAGATCCATACAGATGCAGATCGATTGGAACAAGTCTTGAATAATTTGATCAGCAATGCGATACGGTATTCATTTCCCGGCGGGAAAATATTATTGCAGGCACAAAGACACGCAAAGTCTATACAGCTGAGTGTGACGGATCACGGCGAAGGCATCCCGCCAGACAGCCTGCCTTATTTATGGGAGAGGTTTTATCGAGTAGATAAATCGCGCTCGCGCCATAAAGGCGGGACGGGGCTTGGACTTACGGTGACCAAGAAATTGGTCGAGGGCATGGGCGGAGAGATCTTTGTGAGCAGTGACCCGGGAACAGAAACAATATTTACTGTAATATTACCGCAATGAAGAACTTTGTCATCACTTTGTCATATGGAATTTTTATACTGAAACCCTAGGCTTATTTGCTGCCTTTTACGTAAACGGGCAAATGAGTTCAAGGCAGAAGAATTCATGACACAGGTGAAGAAAGAGGTTCAGGGAAATATGAAGGTTGAAGATAGAAAAAAGCGAATGTTATTAGCTGCGATAGCCGTTGTCGGCGTGCTGATGGCAGTTGGAATCCATTATATGGTTTCGCAGCATACGGTAAACTCGAAAAAAAATCTCATCCCTACAGTGGCGACAGCAGCGGCGAGTAAAGCCGATCTCATCAAAAAGATTTCCTTGGTGGGCCAGACCGTGCCGCAGGCACAAATTGATGTTGCGGCAAAATATCAAGGGCGAGTCACGGGCGTTTTTGCCGATCTTGGTCAAGCAGTCGAGCCGGGCCAGGTTCTGGTGACTGAAGATACGCAAGATGCCGATCTCAATGTGATGCAGAACCAACAAGCTTACCAACAGGCTTCCGCAGATGCGAAAACAATGTCTGTACAGCAAACGGCGAACTATGATAAAGCCAGCGCGGATTACCATAAGGCACTGGCTAGCTATGAGCGAAACAAGCAGGTCTTTGATGTCGGCGGGATAACAGAAGATGCTTTGGATACAAGCGCGCAGCAGCTTGCGGATGCCAAGGCTTCTTTGGATATGATACAAAACCAGATGGAAGACGGCGTGCCGTCGTCTGTCTCTTCGGCGCAGGCAAGTGCAGCCAAGGCCGGCAAAATGATGGAAGCGGCGCAGAAACAGCGAAATGACTTGATTTTGACAGCGGCGAGCAGCGGACTTATCGGTTATCGCCAAGTCGAGATCGGCGATATGGTCTCTGCTGGACAAAAGCTTATGAGCATTTATGACAATCGGCGCTTATATGTAGACTGCCAGGCAGCAGAACAGGATTTACCCGCCTTTTCTTTGACGATGCCAATCGATGTGAGCATCGATTCTCTAGGAAAGTCGATTACCGGACAGGTCATCTATATCAGTCCGATGGTCGACCCGACTTCACTGATGTATACCGTGCGAATCGCCATAGATAACGGTGCGGGGGACCTTAAAAGCGGCATGTTTGCCAGAGCTTTATTAAACAGCGTTTTACGGCCGCAGGCACTTTTGATTCCGAAAGCAGCTGTAATGGAAAAAGACGGTGCAGAATATGTCTTTGTCGTCGACGACAAAAATAAGGTAACGAAAAAAACGATAAAAACTGGCGCCAAAGGCGATAGCCAGGTTGAGATACTTTCTGGTTTAGCAGAAGGCGAGCAAGTGGCCGTGACGAACATGTCACGTCTTAGAGATGGACTGACTGTTCAGGTAGAGGCTCCTGCTGATGGGCAGGAGGGATCGAAGTGAATATTACCCGTTATTCGATAAATAAGCCAATCGGTATATCAATGATTGTTTTCTTTTTTGTGGTTTTGGGCTTGTTCAGCTTTTACCGAATCGGTGTCGAGCTTTTACCGGCAATTAACATCCCTTATGTAACGGTTACGGTCAACTACCCTGGGGCCGGAACTGAAGAAATCGAACAAGATGTCATAAAGCCACTGGAAAATTCATTGTCATCCTTGTCTAACTTAAAGCATATGACAGCCGTGGCTCGGCCAGAAAAAGCGCAGATCACCCTGGAATTTGAATTCTGGGCCAATGTCGATTCTGCGGCGATCGATACCAGTCAATACGTCAATGCGGTTCTCGGCAAATTGCCAACCGGCATCCAAACGCCGAGCGTGATGAAGCGTGATGTCGATGCTTTGCCGATTTTGGAGATCGCCGTGCTTTCGGATAAGCCGCTCAGTGATGTGTACGCGCTTGCCAATGATACCTTTGTCGAGCGATTGCAAAGAGCTGGCGGGGTCTCTGATGTGCAGCTTTACGGCGGCCGCCAAAAAGAAATTGCGGTGAATGTAGACAAAGATAAACTCAATTATTTTCATATATCACTGCAGCAGATTGCCAGTCGAATCACGCAGGAAAACGTACTGACGCCGGCAGGATCGGTTTTTGGCAAGAACAGTGAAACCAACGTCCGTTTGACGGCGCAGTACAATTCGCCAGAAGAGATTGCTTCTATCCATGTCAATAACAGCAAGGGAGCGGCAATACCTCTGAGCAGCCTAGCCGATGTGCGCGAACAGGATCAGCGCGTCACCAAATATGCCCGGACCAACGGGCAGGACGCGGTATCTTTATCCATCTACAAAAACAGCAATGCGAACATCGTCGATACGGCGAAAGCGGCGCTTGAACAGCTCGCTTCTTTGCAGAAGGACTATCCCGACTGCCAATTTGTTGTAATCAATAATTCAGCGGATTACGTCGAAGCGGCACTTCATAATACCCTTGAAGCCTTGATTGAAGGTTTGTTCACAACGGGCCTCGTGCTCTTCTTGTTCCTGCGAGGCTGGCGTTCGACGGTCGCGGTAGTCATTGCGATTCCGACGTCTTTGATTACGACTTTCTTTATGATGTATACGGCAGGCTTCACGTTTAACATGCTGTCATTGATGGGGATGTCTCTTTGCATAGGGATCTTGGTCGACGACTCAATCGTTGTGCTGGAAAATATCCATCGCCATCTCCTGATGGGGAAAAGTGCTAAACAGGCAGCCGAAGATGGTCGTAATGAAATCGGCATGGCGGCAATTGCAATTACGCTTTGCGATGTTGTCGTGTTTTTGCCGATTGCCTTCATGAACGGAATGACTGGGCAGTTCTTTCGGCAATTTGGACTAACGATCGTGTTTGCGACCTTATGCTCCTTGGCGGTTTCTTTTACGCTGACGCCGATGATTGCATCGAAATTCTATAAAAATGGAATCAAGGAGCCAAAAGGGAAATTATGGGATACACTGAATACAGCAGAAGAAACAGTCATACGTAAATACGGCGAGATTTTATCTTGGAGTTTTTTCCATACAAAAAAAATCATTTGTGCCGTTCTCATTATTCTGGTTTTGTCGCTGAGCCTCTATTATCCTTTGGGCATTATCGGCGGTGAATACATGCCAAAAACCGATGAAGGGGCGTTTCGCATATCGATGCAGTTCCCTGTCGGACAAAATATTGATGCAACAAATGGAAAAATCAGAGAGGTCGAGGCCTATCTGATGGAACAACCTGAAATCAAGAATTATTTGTCCAGTGTCGGGCAGCCAGCTGGAAATTATGGCAATGTAAGCGTTCATATGAGTGATAAAAACGAACGCAGTGCCAGTGTCTGGGATGTAACGGAACGCGTTCGGCAGTATTTGCAGAAGAAATTTCCGCAGGCGGTGGTCCAGGTCAGTGCGACTCAGGATTCGATGCCAGGCGTTTCCGGCGGTACGGGCACGGGAAATGGAAACGGTAACAGCGCGCCGGTGCAGATTGAGCTAAAAGGCAATGATTTGGCTTCGATTGTCAAGGCGTCATCGGCTGTGCAGGAAAAATTGAAACAGCTTGACGGAATAAAGGATGTAAGATCTTCCTATACAGAAGGTGCACCAGAACTGCGCTTAGTCCTTGACCGTGAAAAATTGCGATTCTACAACACGACAGCCAATGATATCCATAATGTATTTTCAGGAGCCATTGCGGGGACGCTATCGGGGTATCTGATGAACGATCCTAACAACGATCATCAAGATACGGATATCTATGTGCGTTTAAAAAATAGTGACGGTTTCGAGGCGTCAGATATTCGCTCGTTGCCAGTAAATACGACGACAGGGCTCATTCGCCTCGGTAGTGTAGCTGAAGTCAAGGATGATGTTGGTCCGGTCATGCTGCGCCGTGTCGATAAGCAAGAGTCCATCAATATATCGGCCAATATAGACAGTGGCAGGTCGCTCCAAGAAGTCTTGGATGAAATTTCGCGCCAACTCGGTCCAGATCAGCTTGGCAAGAATGTAACGTATCAGTTCATCGGCCAAGCCGATAATATGAAGACGACTTTTATGGAAATGGCACAGGCGATAAGCTTATCTTTGCTTTTGGTCTATATCTTGTTGGCAGTCCTCTATGAATCCTTGTCGACGCCAGTGATCCGCATGTTTTCTTTACCGTTTGGTCTGATTGGATCGTTTGCATTTTTGGCGCTCACAAGAAATACGATCAATTTGTATTCCTTGCTGGGGCTTTTGGTCATGGATGGATTGGTTGCCAAGAACGGAACCTTGCTGCTCGACTATACGCTGACGCTTATGCATGAAGGTGTCGAGGCTAGAGAGGCGGTAATCGAAGCGGCAAAGACTCGTTTAAAGCCGATTTTTATGACATCGATCACAATGATCACGGGAATGCTGCCGACAGCGCTCGCCCTTACGCCAGGGTCAGAAACCAGAGTCAGCATGGCCTGGGTCGTCATCGGGGGGCTGTTGTCCTCGACATTTTTCACCTTGGTGGCGATTCCTTTGATTTTTGTCCATTTTGAGTACTCGTCCTTTTCCTTGCGGGCCTTGCTGGCAAAGTTCAAAAAGAAAGAAAAAGAACCGAAAGAGGCCGAAGATGGTGTGGATTAGCAGGCAAGGGACAGGAGGTAGTTTTGTATGAAGTGGAATAAGATAGGTCGTCTAGCTGTAATTTCGTTTTTTTCAGTGATCTTGTTAGGGAGAAGCGGTGAGGCGGCAGAAAGTGCAGTGCCGATATCTCTAGAACAATGTGTAGATATGGCTTTGCAGCAAAATCTCACTGTGCAGATGGCACAGGATGATGCCGATAAAGCACTGGCCTCGGTCAAAAGTGCAAAAGGTGCAACCGGGTTGACCATCAATGCGGCAAATACGGATTATTGGAAAAAGACAACGAGCAGCACACATCCGAACAACACGCCGAGTGCGCCGTTTTCTTTGGTGACAAATCAAATAACGATGAGCTTGCCGCTGTATAACGGTGGGAAAATGGAAAAATCTGTGGATGCGGCGGTGTTGAGTTATGCCAATGCCCAGGAAAATCAGAAAATCAGCGATGCGCAAATAAAATATCAAACGACGGTCGATTATTATAAGGTCTTGCAATATAAGAACTTGCTTGCCGCGGATAAACGATCCGTTGACGATTACACGCTGCATTTGCAAAACCTTCAGGGAAGCTTTGCCGCAGGGCTTGCTTCCAGGCTGCAATTGTTACAGACCAAGGTCAGCCTGGCTAATGCCGAGGATGCAATGCTCAAGGACCAGGCAAACTATACCAATGCACTGGTTGCATTGAAAAATATCATTGGCATGGATAAAACAACAGGGCTTGAAGTGCAGGCAAATGATGCCTATGTGGTGGAGACTGCAAATTTTGACGATTGCCTCCAGGCGGCTTTGCAAAATCGCCCCGAACAAGTCGTCGTAAACAATGCCGTAAAGATTGCCGAGGATAATCTAGGCATCGCTTATAGCGGTAAGCGTCCATCGGTTACCTTGAATGGAACCGATGGCTTGCAGGGCAGCAGCTTCGCCAACAGTGACAAAAATTATTTTTCGGTCTATTTTACCTTATCGTATAATCTGTTTGACTCTGGTGTGACCGAAGGTCAGATCGAAGGGGCAAAAGCCGATCTAGCCAAAGCTAAAAAAGCACAAAAGGCGCAAGAAGATACGATTTATGCCGACGTCAACCAGTATTATTGGGGGATGAAGGAAGCAGAAAAAAGAATCGAAGCCAGTAAAGTGGCGGTAGGACAGGCCGATGAGGTCGGTAAAATAGCCAAAGTCAGTTTTTCCGCGGGACTTGAAACCAATCAGGATATTCTCGACGCGGAAGTCGCGTTGATGACAGCGCAGAACAATTACGCGCAGGCACTTTATGACTACAACACGAATAAGGCTGGCCTTGCCATGGCAATGGGAGTTGCGGCACGTCCGGCAACAGATAAAACTGCGGTGAAATTCTAAGTTTCTCATAAAAAAAGCTAACGATTTCGGTTTGTGCCGATTCGTTAGCTTTTTTTGCGAAATTTTTCGTGCTGGAGAACGTACGATTATGTGATTCCATTGATGGTATCGATTCCTGTCCAAAGCTGCGCTTGATAGTAATCTTCCGCTAGCTGGGTTTCTGATAGTTTCAACGCCGCAGATAGGGATTCGCCTTCAGCCCAATCCGCTTTTTCATAAGCGGCGATCAAGCGAAGGACTTTCCCGATGGTGTTGTCCGAGCCGAGCATGGCATCTTTGACATCTTCATGTATGGGCAGGTTGGTGACAATATCGTTCATAGAGCGATTCAAAAAGGCATCCATCAAAGAAAACATACCAGCTAGAAAAAATTCATAACCATTTTTTTGCCGCATCTGTTTGGCAATCAATTCAGCAAAACGTGCTCTGACCAAAGCAAGCGTCAATAGTTCGGCGGGTTTGTTCACGGCTAGGTTGCTCAAAACCAGCAGAGCAGACCATTTATAAAGCTCTTTTTGTCCAAGTAGTGTAAGTGCTTGATGGATTGAAGTGATTTCTGTCCGAAATCCAAAATAAGGGGAATTGATGAATCGCAGGATCTTATAGGATAGAGAAATATCGTGGCGCAAAATATTTTCGAGTTTTTTATAGTTGATTTCAGGCTCAATCAATTCTTGCATAAAGAGAAAGGCGGAGTGTTTACTGATTTGCACGGACGTTCCGGTCAGAATTTCCGGTTTACAGAAGAAATATCCCTGGAAGAGACTGTAGCCAGCGGCTAGTGCTTCTTGAAATTCCTCGTGAGTCTCGACTTTTTCAGCCAAAAATAAAAGGCCGGGCCGTTTTAATTGATTGACCAAGACTTGGCGCTCACTTGTAGTGGTAGCCCTAAAATCTATTTTTATATAATCGGCTAAAGGCAGCAAAGGCTCATAATCTGGAGAAAAAATGAAGTCATCTAAAGCTAAGCGGAATCCCAAGGCTTTGAGCTCTTGGCAGCGCATGATGATTTCTGGCGTGGGATGGACAGTCTCGAGGATTTCAATGACAATCATTTCTTTTGGCAATGCAGTGATGAAGGATGACATCAGAATATCCGCAGGAAAGTTGACGAAAGCGGGGTGATGGTTGGTAAGCTGTTCAAAGCCAAGATTGATCAAAGTGTTTTCGAGTACTTGGATTGTCGCGTCATTGCTGTCGCTGGTTTGGCACGTACTGTGTTCCTGTGCTTGGCGGAAGAGCAGTTCATAGGCAAAGACTTGTTGCTTTTTTGTGAAAATCGGTTGTCGAGCGACAAAACTACTGAACATAATGGCTCCCTTCTCTCACCGTTACGGCGGTAAGGTGGATCATTTTGTTGGAGGCAAGAATCTCAGATATATATGCTATAATAGTTCGACAATGCAGAGAAAAGACCTGCTGCAATAAAAATAGCGCGGTATGTCTGTCGTGCTTTTTGCTGAATTTATTTTATTTAAATTGTTATTTTATACAAAATTACAATTTTACTTGTATTTTTTCGGAAAAGAGCTATACTGAGTTCATAAGTTAAATATCTTTGGCAATGGCGCATGGATTTCTTCGGAGAGAAGAAATCTGTGCATTTTTTTTGCCAAAACGATGTTTTCCTCTAGAAAGAGGAAGATGGATGGCAAAGAAGCCAAGCAGTTTATTCCTGTTTGGCTTCTTTTTGTATTTTCTTGTATTTTGTATGCGTTATACAGGATGCACAAATTAAAAATAGAAAGGTTGGATATAAAATGAGAAAAGAACATGATTTTTTAGGAGAGTTAGAAGTGCCAGAGGATGTGCTCTACGGGGTACAGACGATGCGGGCCATTGAAAATTTCAGCATCACAGGACAGCGCCTTGACCCCGATTTCATAGCAGCGATGGCTAAAGTGAAGAAAGCGGCGGCCCTGGCAAATATGGAAACAGGGCGGCTCGACCAGCATATTGGGAAACTGCTTACTGCAGCGGCTGATGAAGTCATCGAAGGACGATGGAATGATGCGTTTCCTATCGATCCGATACAAGGCGGAGCCGGGACTTCCGTGAATATGAACATGAATGAAGTCCTTGTCAATCGGGCGCTGGAACTTTGTGGTGAGAAAAAGGGCTCATATGATATTATCTCTCCGAACAATCATGCGAATATGGCACAGTCAACAAATGATGTTTTTCCGACGGCGATTAAAGTATGTACGAGTGGAAAAAGCAAAAAAACATTGGAATCGTTGAATCGGTTGGCGGAAGAATTAGAAAGTAAAGCGGAAAAATTCAAGGATATCATAAAAATGGGGAGAACCCATCTGCAAGATGCTGTGCCGATTACCCTCGGGCAGGAAATGGCCTCATATGCTTCAGCTGTGCGCCGCGGCATACGCCGTATCGAGCATGCGATCGATGGCGTATACGTCATCAATATGGGGGCGACAGCGGTTGGAACCGGGCTCAATGCAGAACCTCAATACATTGCCTGTGTGGCAAAAAAACTGACGCAGGTTACAGGCAAAGAGTTTGTTACGGCAGATAATCTCATCGATGCGACGAACAATGTCGATGTTTTTGTGGATGTTTCATCGGCATTGAAAGTGACGGCTCTTGTTCTGATAAAGATGGCAAATGATTTCCGTTTGATGGCATCCGGCCCTCGCTGCGGTTTCAATGAATTGAAATTACCAGCCCGTCAGCCTGGTTCATCGATTATGCCGGGCAAAGTCAATCCAGTTATGGCCGAAGTTTTGGATCAGACCTGTTACCAGGTCATTGCTAATGATTTGGCAATCAGTTTCGCCGCAGAAAACGGTCAATTTGAACTCAATGTCATGGAGCCTGTGATCGCTTTTAATTTATTTAATTCGATGCGTTATTTGACCAATGCGGTCGATGCTTTTGTCGATAAATTGCTTTGCGGACTAGAGGCCAATGAAGAACAGTGTGAAAGCTGGCTTGAAGGCAGCGTCGGAATTGTCACGGCATTACTGCCGCATATCGGCTATGAAAATTCATCGCTGCTTGCAAGAGAAGCGTATCATACTGGCAGGCCGATTCGGGAGATCGCTTTGGAAAAGGGATTGCTTTCACCAGAAAAATTATGCCATATCTTGTCTCCGGAACAAATGACGCAACCGGGAATCGCTCAATAAATCAAATAAAAGCTTTCATCGAAATGACTGTCCGCCAAGGGGGATCTGCACTGCAAACCTTGTATATTAATGCGCGATGATGTACAATGGAGAGAACGGCAGTGTACGGGTTTTGATTTGTATAATAATTGTTATTTGGGATTGGCAGGGTTCTTCGGTCGTTTGCGAATCTGCATAACAAGTTATTTTCAATAGAGTTATAAATTTAAGGTAGATGGAGGTAGTTTTTTTCTTGAGAAAACAAAATAAACTTGCGATTATTCCCCTTGGCGGACTTGGAGAAATCGGAAAAAACATGACGGTCATCCGATATGGATCGGATCTTGTTGTACTCGATTGCGGTCTTGCCTTTCCTGACGATGATATGTTGGGTATTGATTTGGTCATTCCGGATATGACCTATCTGGTTGAAAACCAGGATAAAATCCGGTCCGTAGTCATTACGCACGGGCACGAAGATCATATAGGTGCTTTATCGTATTTTTTACGGCAGTTCCCGGAGGTTCCGGTGTATGGAACGAGACTGGCTATGGGCTTAGCTGAAGGCCGTCTCAAAGAAAATCGTGTAGAAAAATCCTCACTGCATGTTATTCAACCGGGTGATGAACTCGTTTTTGGCAAAATTCGAGTGGGCTTCATCCAAACCAGCCATTCGATTCCAGATGCGGTAGCTCTGTACTTTAAGACGCCGCTTGGAA
>CBDTTM010000005.1:0-39560 GCA_965363355.1 uncultured Selenomonadaceae bacterium
TTTATGGATAAGGTGGACGCTATAGTTTCAGTGTTAAAGGAATCAATGATGAATAGATCAAAGTAGAGCAATGTTTTTATAGAGCCCATTTTTTTAGTGAAAAAGAATACGTTACCTTAAGGTTAGTTTGTGATAAAAAAGTGCGTCCTTCAAAGATTGTTTAACCTGCTATATAATGAATATGAAAATCAATCTCGATAAAGGAAGGGTGTTTTTATGAAAGGGATTTTTTCTATATGTATGGCAGCTTTATTTTTGTTAGGCGGGATTTTGGGCAGTGCAACAGCAGAAGCTTCGGCCAAAGCAACACCAGAAACAAATAAAAAGCTGGTAGAATCTTTTTGGAATGAGGTATTCAATCAACATAATCTAGCTGTCATTGATACGGTCGTAGGAGATGTATATGTTCAACACAGCCCCAGTGTGGCTGATGGAAAACAGGCATTTAAGGCAGCCATGGCAGACTATATGAAAGCCTGCCCGGATAGCAGTGCGCAAATAAAGCATATAGCAGCTGACGGGGATTTGGTATTCATTCATAACCATATAAAATTAAATGCAGCAGATCCCGGACAAGCCGCAGTCGATATCTTTCGCGTGGAAAACGGGAAAATAGTGGAGCACTGGGATATCATTCAAGATGTTCCAAAGACAAGTGCAAATGAAAATACGATGTTCTGATCTTGATTCTGTGTAGGGTTGAACGTTTAAAATGAAAGGAGAGGAAACAATCTGACTGGAAGATTGTTTCCTCTCTTTTCATTTATCATTAGGAACTTGGGCAAAATACACGGCAGTCCAGTTGTTGATTTTATTCATGATCGCAATGAGTCCGAGACCTTCTTCTGTCAAGCTGTATTCGACCGTCGGCGGTTTTGTTTCGTAGACGACGCGTTGTAGGATATGGCTTTTTTCCAGCAATTGCAGATTCGCAGCCAATACCTTGGCACTGATTTCGGGAATGGATTTTTGTAAGGCAGAAAAATAAAGCGGTTTTTCTGCTAATAATAGAAGAATCGTCGTTCGCCATTTCCCTTTTAAAATATCGATGAAGCAATCAAACGGGCAGTCATAGTCAGAGCCATTGAAATGCAGCAAGGAACACAACCCCTTTCACGCTATAGATTCTATCAAGAAAAAAATAGAGTTGTCAATCAGTACAGCGGAAGATTTTCTTCGATGTTTTTAATTGACTGTATTGTAACTATATACTATATAATTTTTTTACTGAGATAAAAAGCATCCTAAATAATGCGGATAATAGCGACGAAGGGAAGAAATCATATGGCAATAAAAAATTATATAATCAACAGTCTGATGATGGGGGCATTGACCGCCGTGACACTAGGGATGGGAAGCATCGCCATTTCGCCTGTGGCAGAAGCTGCGCAGGCAGTTAAAGCAGATAGACCGCAAAGTGCGGCGCTGCAGTACTCGTTGAAGTTCGATGCACAAAAATACACGAAAAAGACAATGCAGGTAGAGGGGCAGGGGGTGAGCTTTCGCGCATATGAAGATTGTGTCTATGTGGCAAAGCCGGCAGATGCAGCTTATGAGAAAATGAATATCTACATTCCGGAAAGCTATTTTTCGGGAGGAGCTATAAATGGATATACGGCAAAAACAGCACCAATCTTCATGCCAAACAATGTCGGCGGCTATATGCCGGGTCAAGCCGATTCCCCAAGTGAATCGGGAAATCGTCACGAAGGCGCGAATGCAACGCTGTTGGCGCTCTCCAAAGGTTATGTGGTAGCAGCACCGGCAATCCGAGGGCGGACTTTGCAGGCGAGTGATGGAACTTATACGGGCAAAGCACCGGCGCTTATCGTTGACTATAAAGCAGCAGTGCGTTATCTGCGTTATAATAAAAATGTTTTGCCAGCGGGCGATACCGAAAAAATCATCTCGAATGGGACGAGCGCAGGCGGCGCGCTTTCGGCGCTATTAGGAGCCACTGGCAACAGCAAAGAATATGATTCCTACTTAAAAGAAATTGGTGCAGCCAAAGAGCGCGATGATATTTTTGCTTCCTCGGACTATTGCCCGATTACCAATCTTGAACACGCCGATATGGCCTATGAATGGGTTTTTAATGGAGTCAATGAGTATCACCAGAAAAAAGGCATGGGAATGCCGGGACATATGCCGGGCTCGGCAAAAATGCCACCGCAGCAAAATGGGCAGCCAACAGGAATTCCAATGGGCCGTCCAGCAGATGCACCTATGGAAACAACACAGGCTGATTCGATGAGTGCTGTGCAAATCAAGGCATCTTCGCAGCTTAAGCAGCTTTTTCCGGCTTACGTAAATAGCCTCGGTCTCACTGATAAAAAAGGAAATGCACTAACCCTTGATGCCAATGGAAACGGAAGCTTCAAAGAATATCTAGAATCATTCTATCTCAAATCGGCGCAAACTGCGATTGACAGCGGCGAGGACCTGAGTAAAATGGATTGGCTGACCATCGAGGACGGTAAGGCAGTCGCTATGGATCTGGCTAAATATGCTGTTTTTGCAACTCGCCTCAAATCAGCTCCAGCCTTTGATTCTTTAGATAATACGACTGGAGAAAACAATGAATTTGGGACAAAAACAATCAACAATCAGCATTTTACGGAGTTTTCTCAGCAAAATAGCACGGTTTCAGCTGCAATGGCAGACAAGCAGATTATAAAACTTATGAATCCGATGAATTATATTGGTAGTGGTGGCGATGTAAAACTCGCAAAACACTGGCGGATTCGCCACGGTGCAATTGACCGTGATACCTCATTGGCTATCCCCGCAATCCTTGCAACCAAACTAATGGATCAAGGCTATGACGTAGATTTTGCCGCTCCTTGGAATCGAGGGCACGATGGGGACTATGACCTCAAAGAGCTTTTTGCTTGGATGGATTCGATTTGTAAAGCAACGTAAATAGACTAGCTGTAATTTCATAATAATAATTGTACCGATACAAATCATACTAAATTCCCGATTATCTTGAACCTCAGCTGATTCATTGCTATAATTAAGAAAATTTGTATTGCTTATGGGCATACAATTAAATTAAGTATAGGCGAAGATGCCGGATGAAGGGGTTATGAGGGTATGGAAATCGGGAAAAAAGAGCAGGGATTTTTGAGTTCAGATGGGGCGCTTTCTGGTGGGCAGGAAAAACAGTCGTCGGCAATTTCAGTTCGGAGCTTGTGTCTTACGGCGGTAATGGCGGCGTTTATCTGTATTATGACGTTGGTGCCTCGCATTCCGATTCCGCTTGGCTATGCGCATCTTGGTGATGCGGCTCTCTTTTTGGCGGTTCTGTATGTTGGGCGCAGGGAAGGGGCTGTGGCGGCAAGCATTGGCTCGGCTTTTGCTGATTTTCTCGGCGGGTTTTCGATTTGGATTATTCCGACGCTTTTCATTAAGTACATCATGGCAGAGCTTTTATGGAAATTTGCCCGGCCGGATGAGCGAAGTTGGAAGCTGTTTTCGGCCCGGACATTTCTTGGCTTTGTGCTTTCGGGACTTTGGATGGCGGCAGCTTATACTTTGGCAGGTGCAGCCCTTTACGGCGGAATCGAGGCAGGGCTTACTTCAACGCCCGGGCTTTTGCTGGAGGCTGGGATCAACATCGTCGCCGCTTATGGCGCGGCGGTTGTCCTCGATCGTACGGGGTTATTTCATCGATGAAACAACAATAGGGACCAGGCAGATTAAAATGCCTGGTCCCTATTTGTATGTTTTATTTGTTGTAAACTTCTTTTAAAAGAGTTTCTTTTCGCAAATCTTCACATTCGCAGGCTTTATCTTTTTTTGCTAGGCTGCGAATCGTGGCGAGAATGATTTTGCTGATCATCGGTGCATCGTTGTAGAAGATGTCTTCGAGGTCATCGTGTGACCATTTTTTGACGAGCCCTTCACCGTAGTTTACGGTGTAGTAAAGGCCGGCGTAGCAGGCGCCGATTTCACGGGCCAAATAGACTTCCGGGCAGATGCTCTGGCCGACGATATCGGCATGGCCTTTGAGCATGCTGATTTCAGCCGGGCTTTCAAAATGGCGTCCGTCGGTGTTGGCATAAGTGCCGCGCGTGAAGATGCGGCCATCAAAATGCTTACGGGTCTGGGCGATGAGTTCGTTTCTAAGTTCCGGGCAGAGGGCATCGCGCATGACGAGCAGGTAACGTCCTTCGAGTCCGACGTCTTTGCGTACGGACATATCGAGGTAGTCATCGGGAATGAGGAAGTCGCGAATATCGAGCAGTGGATTGATGGTGCCGACGCCGCCTTCAACGAGGATGCGTTTGACGCCAGCTTCGCGGAATACCCAAAATACCTGACGAGACGCATCGCTGCGGTTTACGCCGCTGCGCCAGCCGTGCATCTTGCAGGTGAGGACGGATTCTCCGGCAACGGTGAAATGGCGAAAAGCCGGGCTTTCGCCGTAAGGGGTCTCAAATACGAGGTTATCGGCGATGATTTCAACATCATCGGCTTCGGCGCCGAGGGGAAAGTTGCTCGATAGCGTGCCGCTGCCGCCAATGTTGGCGAAGGCAGCTTTCGGGATAGTTGTGCTGATTTTTTTTGTATCCATATTAAAATCTCCTGATTATATTGTATTTTGTGTCGCGTTGTGCAGCTTGGTAGCCGGTTGCTTGGATCAAACGAACCATTTTGTCGATGGACATTTCATAGGAAGTCCCGGCTGCGCGGACGACATTTTCTTCGAGCATGATGCTGCCGAGATCGTCGGCACCAAAACCTAAAGTGACCTGGCCAATCGATTCTCCCTGGGTAACCCAAGAGCCCTGGATGTGGGAGATGTTTTCGAGGTAAAGGCGGGTCAAGGCCAGAGTCTTGAGGTACTCCCAAGAGGAGGTCTTGCTGCCGCCAAGCTCGGTGTGGCCCGGCTGGAAGGTCCAGGTGATGAAGGCGCGAAAGCCGCCGGTTTTTTCTTGCAAGGCGCGGACTTTTTCCATATGGTCGATGCGTTCGGCGAGGGTTTCGCCAAGTCCGATGACCATTGTGGCGGTGCTTTCCATGCCGATGCTGTGCGCGGTTTCCATGACATCGAGCCAATCATCCGTCATGATTTTTTTTGGACTGACGATTTTTCTCACACGGTCGGAAAGAATTTCCGCGCCGCCGCCAGGAAGTGAGTCAAGGCCGGCTGCTTGGAGTTCGATCAAGGTATCTTTTACGGATTTACCAGCTTGCTGCGCCATATACAAAATTTCTGTTGCCGTAAAGGAGTGGATCGCAATCGAAAATTTCTCCTTAATGGTAGAGAGCATTTTGAGGTAATAGGCAAGGTCGAGATCCGGATGGAGACCGCCTTGGATCATGACCTGTGTGCCGCCAGCATCAACGGTTTCTTGAATCTTGGCGAGGATGGTTTCCATCGGCAGGACGTAGGCATCTTTATGGTCGGCCCGGCGGAAAAACGCACAGAATTTGCATTCGTTGCTGCAAATATTGCTGTAGTTGATATTGCGGTCGATGATGAAGGTGACAGTTTTTTCTGGGTGCATTTTTTGGCGAAGATCGTTTGCCATTTTGCCCAGGTCCAAAATATCGCCATGTTGTAAAAGTTCGAGCCCTTGTTTTTGATTGAGCATATGTGTTAAGCCTCCGTGCGGGAATCTGCGCCCGTTTCGTGTTGGATTTCCCGGTAAAAGGTATCGCGTTCTACTGGCTGATAGCCAGTTTGTTGAATCATTTCGATGATTTCATCTTTGCTGATGCCGCTTTTGGTCTTGGCACCGGCCGCATGGATGATTTTTTCTTCTTCGACGGTACCGTCCAGGTCATCGACACCAAAGGCCAAGGCCAACTGGGCGATTGGCTGGGTCAGCATCATCCAGAAAGCCTTGACGTGGTCGACGTTGTCGAGGATCAGCCTTGATAGGGCGATCATCTTAAGGTCTTCCCAAGATGAGGTGCGTGTAAGGTCAGCCAGGCGGGTGTTTGACGGGTGGAACGGGAAGGAGACATAGGCCTGGAATCCACCGGTCTCATCTTGGATATCACGCAGGGTGAAGAGATGCTGCAATCGTTGTTCGATGGTTTCTACATGGCCGTACATCATGGTAGCGTTCGTCAGAATGCCAAGGCGATGAGCGGTCTTTATTGTTTCGATCCACTGCGCTGTTGTTGCCTTTTTCGGGCAGATGATTTCGCGGACCGAATCATCGAGGATTTCGGCACCGCCACCTGGCAGAGAGTCGAGTCCGGCATCTTTTAAGGTGCGAAGCACGGTTTCGATGGATTGCTGGGAAATCTCAGCGAAATGAACGATCTCAACTGGCGTGAAGGCCTTGAGATGGACATTCGGCAGGGTTTCTTTGACAGCCTTTACGATGTCGACATAGTAAGAAAAATCCTTTGTCGGATGCAAGGCACTGACCATATGTACTTCCGTCAGATTCTTTGTCTTAGCGGCAGTCTGCTTTAGCATGCGGATGACATCCTCTTTTTCTAAGAGAAAGGCCCTCTTTTCTTCAGCCTCACAGGAAAAGGCACATAAAGGGCAAAGGGCGGTGCAGACATTCGTCAGATTGATTTGACGGTTTACGTTGTAATAGACATTTTTGCCGCTTTTCTTTTCTTTGGCGGCGCGGGCCCAGGCAGCCAGATCAAGTAAATCTGCTGTTTGGTACAGTTCGAGGGCATCGGCCAGAGTCAGTCGTTCACCGGCCGCTGCTTTTTGCCGGCTGCTTTTTTCGTTTTGCATAAAAAGCCTCCTTTATTTTCTACCTTATTGCCATAAAGAAAATAAGGTACCTAAGAAATTATATTACGTCCGGGCAATGGGTTCAATATCTCCAGGGAAAATAAAATTATTCATTTACAAGAACAAATGTTCTATTGTATAATAAAAAGAGGAGATGGATTGCTATGGATGTTATGGAAAAACTTAAAATTCTTGGTGATGCAGCGAAATATGATGCGGCATGTACTTCAAGCGGCGCCAACAAAAAAGCCGGCCGCGGCGGCATCGGCAGCTCTATCGCTGCGGGTATCTGCCATAGCTTTGCCGGAGATGGGCGCTGCATATCTTTATTAAAAGTGCTGTTGACCAATGCCTGTATCTACGATTGCAAATACTGTGTCAATCGGCGGTCGTCGGATTCTGTACGAGCGGCTTTTTCGCCGCGTGAGCTGGCAGATCTGACCATGCAGTTTTATCGGCGCAATTATATAGAAGGTTTGTTTTTGAGCTCGGGTGTTTTCAAGAATCCCGATTACACCTGTGAGCGCATGATTGAAACATTGCAGATTCTGCGGCAGGAATATCGCTTTGCCGGGTACATCCATGCCAAGGCGATTCCGGGCGCGGACTCAGCGTTGATCGAAAAGCTCGGTCTTCTGGCTGACCGTATGAGCATCAATATCGAGATGCCAACTAATGAAAGCTTGCAGCTTTTGGCCCCCGATAAGAGCAAACAATCAATTTTAGAGCCTATGGGCTTTATAAAGGGGCGCATTGCTGAAAATGGCCATGACATCATAAAATACAAAAAACCACCGGCGTTTGTGCCGGCGGGGCAAAGTACGCAGATGATCGTCGGAGCGACCAAGGAAAGCGACCGTCAGATTCTGAACTTGACCGCGGGGCTTTATAAGAAGTATGAGCTTAAACGGGTGTTTTTCTCTGCCTATATCCCGGCAGTGGAGCACAGCTTGCTGCCAGCGCGAGACATAGAGCCGCCGCTTTGGCGCGAGCATCGCTTGTATCAAGCGGATTGGCTGCTGCGATTTTATGGTTTCGATGCCAAGGAAATCCTCGATGAGGCGCAGCCGAATTTCCATCCGTACGTCGACCCCAAATGTTACTGGGCGCTTCGCCATATGGAGAATTTTCCGGTGGAGGTCAATCGTGCTCCTTATGAAGAACTGCTGCGTGTACCGGGCATCGGCGTCAAAAGTGCCCAGCAGATCGTGCGGGCTCGCCGCAGCTGCTCACTGGACTTTGAAGCTTTGGCAAGGCTTGGCGTCGTATTGAAAAGGGCCCAGTATTTTCTGGTTTGCCGTGGGCGCAAGCGTTCGGGGCTTGAATTGACGAGGCCGGCACTGCTTCGGGCATTGATGTCAAAGCGCGAAGTCAGCAAATATGAACTAGATCAGGCCTTAGGAGAAAATCAGCAGCTCTCGCTTTTTAGTTCGGCACCTCGCCTGACTGCCGCACAAGAGGAGGAACTGCGATGTCTGCCACTGCCGATGTGATTTACCGCTATGATGGTTCTTTTTCCGGACTTCTTTGTTGCATCTTTGCCAGTTATGAGCAAAAGGAAGTTCCGGCTGCGATTTGTTCGCCGCAGGATATGCAGATGTCACTGCTTTTCACGCGGGAAATCTATACGAATGAGGACAAAAGCCAGCGCGTGCTGCGCTCGATTCCAGAAAAAATCCATCAAGATGCACTCGACTTCATCCGTCGAATTTTTTTGACCTGTTTGCCGCAAAAGGAATTGTATATTTTGCTTTTTTTGCGAAGAGCTTACAAGGAAGGCCCGTCTATATTGCAAAATATGGCGGATCCTTTGGTCAATAAATTATATAAGGCTGTGCGGCATCTAGAAAATGAAGCGCATCTTCTCAAAGGCTTCATTCGATTTTCGGATTGCGAAAATGTCCTTGCGACTAAAATCGGTCCTAAAAATCATGTACTGCCTTTGCTCGCTGACCACTTTTGTGACCGTTATCCAGAAGAGAAGTTTCTGATTTACGATGAAGTGCACCAACAGGCGCTTTTGTACCAGCCTTATAAAATCAAGCTGGTGGAAATGGATGAGATGGATTTTCCTGTGTTTGACGAGTCGGAAGAAAAATACCGCGAGCTTTGGCAGGCTTTTTATGACGCGGTGGAAATAAAAGCTCGTCATAATCCAAAATGCCGCATGAGTTTGATGCCAAAGCGTTACTGGAAATATATGACGGAATTTGATCGCACGCCAGTGCCGAAGGATTTATCGCCAGAAAATATGAGCCCGTATAGCGGAGCGTTAGGTCCTATTGTCGCTATTGAAGCAATACGCGGCAGTATAAAATGATAGTTGTTCAAAATAAAACAGAGCTGTGACTTTTCCTTTTGCAAGGAGAAATCACGGCTCTGTTTTCATTTTACGATATGCTTGCCGCCAAGGTAATGGGCTTTCCAGTAATCGTTGTCGAGTTCGTCAATGCGGATGCCCTTACTCGATGAGGCATGGATGAACTTTCCGTCACCGAGGTAAAGACCGCAGTGGGACGGTCCGGGCTCGTAAGTCGAGAAAAAGACTAGATCGCCCTCGACGAGCTGTCCTCGGGTCGATTTTTGTCCGAGTTTATACTGCTCGTCGGCAGTTCGCGGAATAGATAAGTTGTTTTTGGCAAAGATAAATTGCAGATACCCAGAGCAATCAAAAGATTTTGGGCCGGCAGTGCCAAATTTATATGGCGTGCCAATGTATTTTTTTGCTGTTGCAACGAGATCCGGGACGCGGCTTTGGCTTAAGAAAGGGGCGCTTTCCGGGACATTGACAGATTTTAGATCAATGGGTTCTTTGCTTATTGGTCGGCGAACAATCGGCTTGGCTTTTTTCAAGGCCCGCCAAGTTTGTCCATCAACACTGCCGGTGATTTTTAGGTGTTGGTCGCGCTGGAATTCCAAAACGGCAGTTTCCGTTTCACGTCCGAAAATTCCATCGACTGAGGAAATCGTATAGTTGAGTCGTTTTAGCTGTTCTTGCAGGGCACTGACTTCCTTGCCGTGGGATTTTATTCGGAGGTCGCTGGAAGCCATAGCGATGCTAGAAAAAAAAGAACAAAGGAGTACGGTCAGTGCCGCTATTTTTTGCCAGCGGCGAAAACGATCGCGTTGCATGAAAAACATCCTTTCAGCTGTGCTTTATGTGTTCGAGTCCTTGATTCATAAGGCCTACGACGTGGTCATCATCGAGAGAGTACCAGGCGGACTTGCCTTCTTTGCGAAACTTTACCAGACGTGCAGCACGCAGCACGCGCAATTGATGAGATATAGCGGATTGGCCCATTTGCAGGCTTTCAGCGATGTCACATACACACATTTCGCCTTCGAATAAAAGGCTGAGGATGCGAATACGGGTGGGATCGCCGAGAATTTTGAACGTTTCAGCGAGCAGGCTGCTACTGTCTTTGTCTAGTAGTTGCAATTGGGCACGTTCCATCATCGCTTGGTGCACTTCATAAATCTCACAGATTTCGCAGGTGTGTTCTTTTTTTTTCGTCGGTTTTGAAACTTGCATAAGGATTTTCCCCCAAGACTATTTCTACAGCTGCGTATAGCTTGTAGCTGTAAATAGAGTATACTTCATTATTATAATTATAAAGCAAAAAAAACAAATTGAAAATGATTTTAAAAAAAGTATTAAAGGACGAGAGGACAAAAATTAGAAATGTGGATAACTTTAAAAAAACTATAGATTTATCCACAAATAAGGCGGATATAAAAGTGGACATGTGGATAAGTTTAATGATTTCTGTTGATATGTGCGGAAACTAAGGGCGAGTTTATCCACAAAAACGTACAATTTTATCCACAACTGTGCATATCTTTAAAAATGTATGTGGATAAGTTGAGAAAACGATATTGGATGACTTAATGGAGGAGAATTTTGCGTCGCTTGACCATATGATATATAATGGAAATGACAAGAAGTAAATAAGCGGCAGGTAATACAGCAAGGCTATATAAAAGATGATTTCTGCACCCGTGTAGAGACCATCTTTTTTGTCTCATAGGGATTTTCAAAGGCAGTGGAGTTCTTGCGGCCATTGAATTTGCTGGATTTATCTGCTGCTTCCGCAGGCTGTGGAAGTTAAATGTCTAGGTGAAGGTATGGGTTCATGATATTATGATATTGTAACAAGCGAGGTGCAAGGTGTTGGAGATTCAAAACAAAAGGATTTTAAAGATACTGGAACTGTTTGATGCTGATAAAAAGGTTATGGATAGTGCCAGTATGGCTGCCCTGATCGGTGTGAGCTCGCGGACCATCCGCAATGATATCAAAGATGCTAACGCACTGCTGCGGGACTATGGCGCGCAGCTTCAGGCTGAGACCGGTGTCGGTTATATGCTGAAGGTCCATGATGAGGCGAAATATCAGGCATTCAAGAACGATCAAGGCAGTGATGGCCGGAAAGATTGGCTCAAGAGCCATATTATTCCATCAGATCACAATGATCGAATTTCTTTTATTATCGCTGAACTCTTGCTAAACGCTTTACACGAGAAAGTCGTCACAGAATCGGAGCTGGCGGATGAGCTTTTTATAAGTCTTTCAACCTTAAAGAAGTATATGAAAGACATCAAGAAAAGTTTGCGCCGCTTCGGAGTTGAAATTACCGCTGATCGAATGAATGGTATTTGCATAAAAGGGGATGAGGCTCAGATCCGCTACTGCATTTCAGAGTACATTTTCAACAGCAATGATTTGGTCGATTTGGCACAAAACCAATTTTATCGGGAATTGTTTTCTCTCGAAGAAATTGAAAGGGTAAAGCAGATTATCTTAGATGTGATTCTCAAGTACAATATCCACTTGACGGATGTTGCGTTCAAGAATTTACTGGTGCATGTCATTATCACGTTGAAACGGGCCGATGGAAAAAACACGACGGAATATGGGCCGGAAGAGATGAAGGTACTCGAATCGTCGATTTATTTCTCCGTTGCACAAGAAATCATAAATACAATATTAGAACAGATCCATATCGACATTGCCAACGAAGTATATTATTTGACGCAGCATTTTGTATCGAGCAAGAAATTGATGGGAAATGAAGAAAACAGCCAAGACAAGCGTGAATACCGGAATCTCGTCGACAATATCCTGGCAAGGATCCAAGCTGACATCGGCATTGACTTGTCAAGCGACGAGGAACTCATTTGCGGGCTGATGATCCACTTGGGCGCGGCTGTGAACCGCCTGAAGTTCAACATGAATATTCGCAATGAGATTCTTGGGCAAATCAAAAAAAATTACCCATTGGCCTTTGAAATGGCAGTTATTGCCAGTGAAGTGTTGACGAACCAGGAAAAGCTGCGAACGAATGAAAATGAAATGGGTTTTTTGGCCATTCATTTCGGGGCGGCACTGGAACGACGGAAATGCAATGAAAAAACGTCACTTACGGCTATCATAGCCTGCGGAACTGGACTTTCCACGGCGATGTTCGTAAAGAGCAAGCTGCAGAGAAAGTTTGGCAAACAGTTGCAGATTTTAAAGGTAAGTCCTCTTTATGAAATCACAAAAGAGTGCATCAAATCGGTCGACTTTATCTTTACTACGGTACCAATCGAGGGGCTTGATTCACCAAAAATCATTTTGGTCGAACCGATCCTTACCGAAGAGGATTTAGGCCGGATCGAGTTGATCCTTGAGGGCAACAAAGAGGATGCCAGAGAGCATTTCTTCAAAAAAGATTTGTTCTTTGCTGGGCTGCAAGCGTCATCTAAGCAGGATGTCTTAGCGAAAATGACGGACTTGATGCTCGAAAAAGGCTATATTGATGATGCGGGAAAAAAATCTGTTTTTGTTCGTGAACAGATGGCATCGACAGAGCTTGGCGGATTGATAGCCATTCCACACGCGCTGGAAAATCACAGCGAAGAGGCAGCTATAGCTGTGGCTGTGCTCGAAAAACCGATTCTTTGGGACAAGGAAAAGGTCCAGGTTGTATTTCTGCTCAGCATACCAAAGAGCAAATGCCGAGTTTGGGAACCTGTTTTTGAACGATTATATCGCTATTTCATCAGTGACTTCGGGGTCAATACGTTGATTAAAAACCCTAAGTTCGAGGTCCTGATAGAAAAACTGGAAGAATAGATAGATGAAGGAGTTAGGTTTAGGATGTTAATGGATTTGACAAGTGAAAAGTTAGTGCGCCTCAATATTGAAGCTGAGAACTGGGAGGATGCTATCCGCAAGTCAGCAGCACCGCTCTTTGAAAACGGTAAGATAACAGCGGCTTATATCGATGCCATTATAAATACGGCGAAGGAAGTCGGTCCGTATATCGTGCTTACGAAACATGTGGCTTTGCCGCATGCCAGATCTGAGGCCGGAGCACTTGAAAGTGCCATTGGGATTGCTACGCTTAAGAACCCTGTTGTTTTTGGCAACAAGGAAAACGATCCGGTGAAATACTTATTTTGCTTAAGTGCTAAAGACAGTGAAAGCCATATCAACGCGTTGTCTGAATTGACGGGGCTGCTTGATCGCGAGGATTTTTATGCCTTGCTTGATCAGGCAAAAGAAGCCTCCGAAGTTATACAATATATTAAAAATTTATAAGAAGAAGGGTGAATAAAAATGGAATTCAAAGGATTAGTTGCTTGTCGTGCAGGTGTAGGTTCGAGCTTGATGCTCAAAATCAAATTGAATCAGGTTATCAGCGAAAATAAATTGCCAATCAAGATTGAACATGGCTCACTCGATGCGCTTTCCGGTTTTAACGGACAGCTCATCATCACGCTCAGCGATGTTGCAAAAGAACTTGAAGCTAAAAAAATGCCACAGACAGTTATCGGCATCGATAACATCATGGACAAAGCTGAAATATTGACGAAGCTCAATGCGTTTTTGGCTGCGAACAACTGATATTGATTGTAGGTTCTTTGGTGTAATTTACAGGTGAAATCCGGGTCGAACGGGACTGGCTGCCTTTCTTGCCTGCCCCGCTCGGCGCCGGTCCAAGATTTACAGAAATTATAGACAATTATACTGCAATTTTACAGATAATTAAGGGATTTTAGAGAATAAGCAAAAAATATGTATGAAATGAAAGTAGGGGGAAATTTTTATGGACTTTTTAGTTAGTTTATTGAGCAATCCGGCAATACTCTTAGGTGTAGTTGCTTTTGTCGGTTTGGTAGCTCAGAAAAAATCGGGGACTGAAGTCATCACTGGTTCGACAAAAACCGCCCTGGGCTTCTTAGTATTCGGTATCGGCGCCGGCACAATGACGGCATCTTTGCAAAAATTCAATACGATGTTCCAATCGGGTTTCCATATTTCCGGAGTTATTGCATCACCTGAGGCTGCTACCGCTATGGCGCAAAGCACGTATGGTTTTGTAACATCATCCATCTTGATTTTAGGCTTTTTGATGAATCTTGTTTTTGCCCGCATCACACCGTTCAAAAACGTATTCTTCACCGGTGGGCACAGTTTGTTCTTTGCCTGCGTACTGGGCTTGATCTTAAAGTTCCATGGCTTTTCTGACGGAACGGCAATCTTGTTCGGCGGAGCTTTGCTCGGTTTCTGCTCGGCGTTTTTGCCGCAGCTTTGCCAGCCTTTCATGCGCAAAATGACAGGTCATGATGAACAGGCAATCGGCCATTTCAACATGATCGCCTATGCTTTATCTGGTTATATCGGTAAGATCTTCTTCTCCAAATGGGGCGATCAGACTACAGAAGATATCAAGTTCCCAGCTTGGCTTTCTTTCTTCCGTGACTTCCTCATGGGCTGCGCGACAGTCATGACATTGCTCTTTTACGTTTCGGCATTTGCAGCAGGTCCTGAAGTTGTTGGTAAATTGGCAGGCACGACACATTGGCTCGTATTCCCATTGATGCTCGCATTGCAGTTTACGGCAGGTATGTCTGTATTGATGACAGGTGTTCGTATGTTCTTAGGGGAAATCACCGCAGCTTTCGTTGCGATTTCAGAAAAATTCATTCCGGGTTCGCGTCCGGCACTTGATGTTCCGACCGTATTCCCTTATGCACCGACTGCAGTTATCGTGGGCTTCCTCTGCTCCTATCTTGCAGGATTGATTTCGATAACGATCATGGTCATGTTTAACTTCTCCGTTATCATCATCCCAGCAGCACATATCTGCTTCTTCTCTGGCGGTACTGCCGGGGTCTTCGGAAATTCTTTCGGCGGCTGGCGCGGTGCAGTTGCAGGCTCATTTGTCGTAGGTTTGCTCTTGGCTTTCTTGCCATGCGTCCTTTATCCGCTCTATGGCGAAATGGGTGTTCTCGGCTCGACTTTCCCAAATGTTGACTATAACATTACAGGAATGATTCTCAACAGCATTCTAAATGTGGTAAAATAAAGGCAGGTTTTTATTAAACGCCTTTTATATGGCGTCAAAATATGCGAGGCACATGTGTCTCGCATAGATTTGAAGGAGAGTATAGAATGAATGCAGTGAACAAAGAAGCTTTGCAAAAGTATATCGCCCTTGAAATGCAGGAGGTAAATTCTTTTGTTGAAGGAATCGATCTTGAAAGCGTTGAAAGTGCAAAACAACTCATTTTGTCGGCACAGGCAAACAAAAACAGACTTCATGTCACAGGGATAGGCAAACCGGGTCATGTCGCAGGTTACGCGGCATCACTTTTGTCTTCGACAGGAACACCTACCTATGAACTTCATGGAACTGAAGCTGTGCATGGCTCTTCCGGGCAGGTCTTGCCAGGAGATGTTGTCATTGCCATCAGCAATAGCGGCGAAACAAAGGAACTTCAAGCAACCGTGCTTACGCTCAAGAAAAACGGCGCTAAGATCATTGCTGTAACAGGCAATAAGAATTCTTGGCTGGCAAAAAATGCGGATGCGGCTCTGATTGCTGGGGTGAAGCAAGAAGGCGATACCCTCAATAAGCCGCCTCGCGCTTCGATTTTGGCGGAGATCATCATATTGCAGGCACTCAGCGTATCTTTGCAGTATGAAAAACAATTGAACTTAGAAGAGTATGTAAAATGGCACCCTGGTGGTGCTATCGGACAGTCCATAAACGAAGGAAGATGAGATAATGAACATAAAAGGAATTATCACAGCAATGGTGACGCCTTTTGATGAAGAACAGAACATCAATGCCAATGCGACGAAACAGCTCGTGGAAAAACTTATTTCTAAAGGGGTAGACGGGATTTTTATCCTGGGAACCAATGGGGAATTCCATGTGCTCAGCGATGACGAAAAAGTAGAATTTGCGAAAATCGTCATTGCCGCAGTGGATCATCGTGTGCCAGTCTACGTCGGAACGGGCGGCAACAGCACCAAACAGGTCATTGAACTCTCAAAACGCATGGAGGCTATTGGTGCCGATGCCTTGTCGGTCATCACGCCATTTCTTGTGCCGCTTAAGCAAAGCGAATTGGTTGCCCATTATAAACGTGTGGCGGCCAGCGTCAATATTCCTATCGTCCTTTATAATATTCCGAAAAACACCGGCAACCATATTGAACCAGAAACTGTCAAAGAGTTGGCAGGGGTGGACAATATCATCGGCATCAAAGACAGCAGCGGCGATCTTGCCAATATCGAAGGTTATGTGGCTGCGGGCAAAGGTCAGGATTTTTATGTCCTTTCCGGTTCGGATTCCCTTATCTTAAAAGCACTTAAAGTTGGAGCAGTCGGTGCGATTGCTGCAACCAGTAATTTATTGACGGATATCGATGTGGCGATTTATCAAAATTTCGTCAAGGGCGACCTTGAAGCAGCTCAAAAGAACCAAGATGCGATAGAAGAGCTCAGAACTGTTTTGAAGCTTGGGACGGTTCCCTCTGTCATCAAACGTTCAGTAACGCTCTCTGGTATTGATGTCGGTCCGGCTCGTTGCCCAGTAAGTGCGACGACGAGCGAAACCGATGGAAAGATCAAACAAATGCTTAATTTTTACTTTTCGGCAAAATAAGTTTGCTTGCCCGTAGGTGCGATGGACTATTGTATCTAAATACGGGAGTGGAAGCGTCTTCTTCTCCCGTGCGGAAAGGAACCCCGTCGTATTTCGATGCGGCTTCTCCTACAAAAGCAGGGTGTTTCTTTTCCGTGAATTTTTAAGAACTTTCTTTTGGCGGATTGCTCGCCGGAAGAAAATATTGCAGATGCCTTTGAATAAATGGTAGCTGCAGGTAATATAGGAGGCCATATTATGTGGAAAAAGTTAGAAAATTTAAAGGCAATCTATGAATGCGGCATGATCGTTATCGTGCGTTCAGATGATCCTGAAGATGCTTATAAGATTGCTGAAGCAGCAATCGCTGGTGGAGCGAGAGCTTTGGAAGTTCCGTTGGCAGTACCGGATGTTCTCAACATCGTAAATAAGTTATCAAAAAAATACAGCGATCAAGGTGTTTTGATTGGTATTGGTACGGTCCTTGATGCTGAAAATGCCAGCGCAGCTCTTTTGGCTGGCGCACAGATGCTCGTAAGCTCGAGCTTTAGTGCAGACATGATCCGTATGGCCAATCGCTATCAAGCGGTTACAGTTTGCGGTGCGATGTCCCCTACGGAAATTTCGGAAGCTATGGCGGCTGGAGCGGATATCGTAAAATTGTTCCCAGCGGATTTCTATGGTGCAAAGTATGTAAAAACTTTGCGTGCGCCTATGCCGAACGTGGCAATGGTGCCATTTGGCGGAGTATCGCCGGATAATGTCGGCGATTGGTTCGAAGCTGGCTGCGTGGCAGTTGGTGTTGGCAGCTATATCACCAAAGCGCATAAAGCAGATGGCGATTACAGCAAGGTGACGAAAGCTACGGAAACATTCTTGGCTGCTGTCAAAAAAGCTCGCGCTTAAAGCCTGCTTGCAGACAAATTACGATTTTGTATAAAAGAGGAGCCTGTAAGGTGGAGTTTGATTGAAACTCCGCCTCGCAGGCTCCTTTTTGTTTTTAATAAATTTTTGTCACGATAAATCCATTTTTTTCAAGCGCCGCGGCAATCGACTGTACATGCTCAGCACCGTGGGTTTCTACGGTTACTTCGAGCTGGACTTTTTTGAAGCTGTCAGTCACTTTGGCTTGGTTATGGTCGAGCTTTATGACATTGGCATTTTCTTCAGCCAAGATCTGAGCGACTTTTAAGAGTTGACCCGGTTTATCAGGAAGCTGTACGGCAAAGCAGAAGACTCGCCCACGGGCAATCAAGGCTTTGTCGATGAGGGCGGCAATGGTTGAAATATCGATGTTGCCGCCGCTGACGATGGCGACGACCTTTTTGTTCTTGAAGGACAGCTTGCTTAAAGCAGCCAGGGATAAAACGCCAGCACCTTCGGCGATGAGTTTGTGCTTTTCAATCAAAGAGAGCAGTGCGGACATGATTTCGAGCTCCGATACCGTAATGATGTCATCGACATATTTTTTCACGAATTCAAAGGTCAGTTTGCCTGGTGTCTTTACGGCGGTTCCATCAGCTACTGTATCTGCCTGGCGAAGCGTACTGACCTTGCCTTTTGCCAGCGAATTTTTCATACAGGCAGCATTTTCTGGCTCGACTCCGATGACTTTGATGTTGGGGTTGACGGCCTTGCTTGCAAGCGCTACGCCAGCAGCGAACCCGCCGCCGCCAATCGGAACGAGGATGGCATCGACATCTTTGAGTTCGTCGATGATTTCAAGAGCGGTTGTTCCCTGTCCTAGGAGGACTTCGACATCATCGAATGGATGGACGAGCACATAGCCGTGCTGTTTTTGCAGTTCAAGGCATTTTGCATAGGCATCATCATAACTGTCACCAAAAAGGACAACCTCAGCGCCATACGCACGGGTTGCCTCCACCTTGAGAATCGGTGTGGTCGCAGGCATGGTGATGACGGCTTTTACACCGAGGTGCTGCGCTGCAAAGGCTACGCCTTGCGCATGGTTTCCGGCGGATGCGGTGATGACTCCCCGGGACTTTTCTTCGGCAGAGAGCTGGCTGATTTTATTGTAAGCGCCACGCAGCTTGAACGAGCCTGTGTTTTGCAAGTTTTCCGGTTTGAGGTAAATTTCGTTTTGCGAAATCTGAGAAAAATAAGGGCTTGGAATCAGCGCCGTTTTCCTGACAACGTTATGTAATTGCTTGGCAGCTCGATAGACATCTGCGATGGATGTATTTTCGATCGTAGCTTGTGTGGATGTTTTTTTTTCTTCTGACATAAGAATCCTCCTGATAAATATATTTGTCTACAAATACAATATATGCAACCGACTTATGTGTACAAAAGTCGGTTGCATATAAAGAAAATAAACGCTAAGTGTTTAATAAAGTTTAGCATTTAGGCGGGTTACTGTCAAGAAAAAAGGACATGTACAGAAAAGCATCATGCTGCTCATTAAATTTATTGGAAATATTCTGCAAAACAACAGGAATTTTTCTGTAAATAACGAAGTATATAGGTAAGCAAGCAGACAATGGGAAATTTGGAACGTTGTCAAAAAACAGCAGAGGAGGACGATGTGCATGCAGGTGGTCAGACGTATTTTGGTACCAGTCGATGGCTCGGGTCATTCTGATAAAGCAGTCGTCCAGGCAGCTTTGATTGCTGCCGCAGTCGATGCCCAGGTGGATTTATTATATGTTTCTTATTTTGCCCCGGATACCGATGATGTTTTGACAAAGATTTCCTGGTTGCCCGATAGCGTCGTGGGTTCAACGGCAAAGGCTAGTCAGCTCATCCTAGAGCATGGCGCGAAATTGCTGCCGGCGCAGCTTTCTTATAAGACGCATGTAGCGGTGGGGATTCCCGCGACGGCCATCATCGACTTTGCGAAAGAAAATGAGGCGGATTTGATTGTTATCGGTGCGCGAGGCTTGGGAATCGTGGAGGGGTTTCTGCTTGGCAGTGTAAGCCAGGAAATCCTTGATTTAGCCCATTGCCCGGTCCTGGTGGTGAAATAGAATTCCGATAGGGGGAATGCCTGTATGGGGTGCAGCCGCATTTTGGTACCGGTCGATGGATCGGAAAATTCTTTTAAGGCAGCGCAACAGGCAATTGATTTGGGGCTTTGCTGTGAAGCTGAGTTAGAATTTCTGCATGTGGTCAACTTGGGGTCATCGTTATCTAGGGCCCAGGCGAATGCGCAGCAAACGAAAGATACTTCTGTTTTAGAGGATGTCATCGATCGTGGACGTAAGATTTTGGATCAGGCACTCGATCTTGTGCCGGAGAATCTCAAGGCAAAAGGGCATTGTGTAAGTGGAGTGCCGGAAATGGCAATCTTGCAGGAAGCTCAAAAGTGTGATGTGATTGTTATGGGTACCAGGGGTCTGGGGGCGTTGCGAGCAGTTTTAGTAGGCAGCGTGAGTTCGTATGTACTCAATAATGCGAAATGCTCAGTTCTTTTGGTTAAAGCAGATAAAAAATAGGGGGTTTTGTTATGGGAAACATAAAACGCATATTAGTTCCGGTAGATGGATCAGAAAGTTCTGATCGCGCAATTGATCAGGCAATCGATATGGCGGAGGTTTGTGGAGCTAAACTCGATTTTCTTTATGTGGCGAACATCAATCAATTGGCGATCAACGCCTGCTTATCGGATGCAATTTTAGAGGCTGTGACAAAGGCAGGAAATGTGATCCTCGATAAAGCTCTTGAAAAGGTGCCGGATAGCATAACGGCAGAAGCTTTTTCAGAAACGGGTTCGCCGGCGGTTGTCATCTTGGATTTCGCTTCCTCGGAAAACGTGGATATGATCATCATGGGAAGCCGCGGGCTTGGCGTAGTCAAGGGCGTACTCCTCGGCAGTGTCAGCCAGTACATCGTAGAACAAGCAAAATGTCCAGTATTGGTCATAAAATAAGCATAAAAACGAGCGCCATTGACGCTCGTTTTTTTATGCTCATTTTAAAGTGAAAGAGCCTGCCCGCCGATTTCGTATTGAATCGGTGGGCAGGCTCTTTGTTTTATATAGTTGAATCCGGGTTTACGGCATCGAGCTCGACGATGTCGATGCCGCTTTCTTTTAAGAGTTCAAGTTCATCGGGATTTGCATCTTTTCCTGTGATGATCGTTGTGACCTTATCAATCGATCCGCTGAGAAAATTGTGCTCACGACCGATTTTTGATGAATCGGCAAGTACGTAGCATGGGCCTTGGCATCGTTTGAGCATGAGCTCGTTGACGGCGGTTTCCTGTAGCACCGAAGTTGTGATGCCGCCTCTTTTACTGATGCCGCCGACACCGATGAAAGCTTTATCGGCAGTGATCTTAGTCAATGTATGGAGCGCAAATTCTCCGACCATCGATTTTTTGCGGTCGTATATTTCTCCACCAGTCAAGAGCAGTTCGACCTGACCGTCTTTTTCCTGCATGACGGCATTGCCGTTATTTGTGACGACGATTACGCGTTTGTTTTTTAGATAATGAAGCATGAGCAGTGCAGTGGAGCTTGAATTCATGAAAATCGTATCACCGTTTTCAACCAGATCAGCGGCGTATTTGGCGATAGCATGTTTTTGCGATACATTTTTTGGTGAAAGTGTTTCGGGGGCAGGGTCTTCCTGCAAGACGCCTTCTAATAATTGAGCACCGCCGTGAAAACGTTTGAGCAGATGCTTGCTTTCAAATTCCTGGAAGTCGCGGCGGATTGTGGTAGCAGATACATTGAGCTCTTGAGCCAGAGCATCTACATGCACGGTCTTGTTTTCTTTTAAAGCTTTGATTAAGGCCTGTTGGCGCTTGAAAACTACACCTTTACTATTTTTCATAAGACTCAACCTTTCTGTAGGGCGGTGATTACGCATAAAAATCAATATATGTTTATTGATACTATTATACGGATATTTTGCAAAATATACAAGAGGAAAATACAATAAAAATCATAAAACGTTCATAAAATAATCATAAACGAGCATTAAAAGAAAGAAAAATAAAAATATATGAACTTTTGTGCAAAAAACTCTTGAATTTTGACTGAATGGCGTGTATTATAAGAATATAAACAAAATTTAAACATAAAACGTTCATAAAAGAACGGGTGGAGGTATAATATGAGTAAAGTTGATAAGATTTCACGGGAATCCTGGATTTTAAGCACGTTTCCAGAATGGGGCAATTATCTTAACGAAGAAATAGAAGATGAAGTGGTGGCACCGGGAACTTTCGCTATGTGGTGGCTCGGCTGCACTGGTATTTGGATCAAGACTCCAGCTGAGGTTAATATTTGCATCGATTTCTGGTGTGGCACAGGCAAACAGACCAAAAAGAAAAAAATGGATCCGCAGCATCAGATGGCTCGTATGTGCGGGGGCCGCGAAATGCAGCCGAACCTGCGTGTGGCACCATTTGTCCTCGATCCGTTTGGTATCAAAAAAATCGATGCCGTTCTTTCCACACATTATCATAATGATCATATCGATGCCAATGTAGCAGCTGCAGTATTGCAAAACTGCGATGCAGATGTACCGTTTATTGGACCTAAATATTGTATAGAAAAATGGGTTGAGTGGGGTGTGCCTCGCGAACGCTGCGTACAGGTAAAACCAGGCGATTCTATTAAAATAAAAGACATGGAAATCGTAGCACTCGAATCCTTTGATCGTACTGCATTGATTACGGCTCCGCCAGATGGTGACCTCAAAGGCTGGCTGCCAGAAGATATGGATGAAAAAGCCGTCAATTACCTCATTAAGACTCCAGGCGGGAACATTTACCATAGTGGAGATTCGCATTATTCAAATTATTATGCAAAACATGGCAATGATTATGAAATCGATGTAGCCTTCGGTTCTTTTGGTGAAAATCCGCGCGGCATTACCGACAAAATGACTTCAGTTGATATTTTACGCATGGCAGAAGCATTGAATACAAAAGTCGTGATTCCGTTCCATCATGATATTTGGTCGAATTTCCAGGCGGATCCGTCGGAGATCCTGGCACTTTATCAGATGCGCAAGAATCGTTTGCAATATAAATTTAAACCGTTTATTTGGCAGGTTGGTGGAAAATTTGTTTTCCCAGCAGACAAAGATAAGGTAGAATATCATTATCCAAGAGGATTCAATGATTGCTTTAAAGCGGCAGATATTAATTTGCCATATACGAGCTTCTTATAAGCAGATATTTGTTCTGGCTGGTAAATAAAGCGAAACGAAGTGATGAAGATGTTTAAACAAATCGTAGAAAAAAATTGGTACTCATTCCATAAAGGATTCGATACTTGGCAGGATGCGGTCAGGGCTGCTTGTCAGCCTCTGCTCGCAGATAAAACGATTGAAAAAGAATATCCGGAGGAAATCATTGCCAAGGTACAAGAACTCGGACCTTATATCGTCATTGCACCGGATATCTGCATTCCTCACGCGCAAGAAGGCGTAGGAGTGAATGATACGGCTATGTGTTTTATGAAAACAGAGGAACCGGTACATTTCAGTGACGATGGAGAGCATGATGCAAGATTGTTCTTTGTGCTCGCATCCGTCAACAATGAAGTGCATTTGGCTAATCTTTGTGAGATGTCAGAAGCTTTATCGGATGAGGCTATTGTGGAAAAATTGCTGCAGGCCAAATCCGTGGAAGATTTGCTTGATTTAGACTAAAGGACGGCAAATGAAATGACACAATGGGGCTAAAGCTATAAGGAATAAAAGATTTTAGGAGGATTTGCTATGGAATTCTTACTGCCCATTTGGGGCTTTTTCCAGGAAAATATTTTAACAAAACCCCAGTTTTTTATCGGTTTTATCGTGTTTATTGGATATTTGCTGTTACAGCGGCCTATTTATGAAGCGGTAGCTGGGTTTATCAAAGCTGTCGTCGGTTATATGATTTTAAATGTTGCATCTGGCGGTTTGGTCGGAAATTTCCGTCCGGTTTTGGCAGGTCTAAAGGATCGTTTCGATCTTTCTGCTGCAGTTATCGATCCATATTTTGGTCAGGCGGCAGCGCAGGCATCAATTGAACATGTAGGACGTTCCTTTTCCTTGATGATGGTCGTCATGCTGATCGCCTTTTCCATCAATATTTTATTGGTTTTATTCCGTCGTTATACGAAGATTCGGACCTTGTTCATCACAGGGCATGTCATGGTACAGCAATCTTCTACCGCTTTATGGCTCGTTATCTTCTGTTTTCCGCAGCTTCAGGATATCGGCGTCGTCTGTATGCTGGGTGTTCTTTTGGGCACATACTGGTCGGTCGCTTCCAATATGACGGTTGAGCCTTGTCAGCAGTTGACGGAAGGCGGCGGTTTTGCTACCGGGCATCAACAGATGTTTGGCATTTGGTTCGTATCCAAGATTGCTGGGAAAATCGGCAATCGAGAAAAATCTTTGGAAAATTTGAAACTGCCAGGTTTTTTGGCAATCTTCAATGAAAATGTTGTAGCAACGGGTATCTTGATGTTCATCTTCTTCGGTATCATCATTACGATCTTAGGCCCGGACTTGATGCACACCATCGACAAATCTTTTGGTGAAAAACAAAGTTTCTTGTTCTACATCATTGAAAAATCCTTTAATTTTGCGGTGTATTTAACTATATTGCAGCTTGGTGTCCGCATGTTCGTATCGGAATTGACAGAGTCCTTCCAAGGGATCTCCAACAAAATTCTGCCTGGTTCGATGCCAGCGGTCGATTGCGCGGCTACCTATGGTTTTGGACATCCAAATGCAGTCACGTTTGGTTTCCTTTTCGGAGCACTTGGACAATTTTTGGCAATCATTGGTTTGGTGGTTTTCCAAAGTCCGATTCTTATCATCAGTGGATTCGTACCGTTGTTTTTTGACAATGCGACCTTTGCGGTGTTCGCTAATCGCCTTGGCGGGATTCGTGCCGCTACGATCATTCCGTTCTTCTCGGGCATGATCCAAGTCTTAGGTGGCGGTTTCGCCGCATATTTCTTCACTACAGGAAATTTTGGCGGTTGGCATGGGAATTTTGACTGGGATACCGTTTGGCCGCTTATCGGAGTCATCATGAACTATGGACAATATATAGGTGTTGCCGCAGTCATTTGCATTTTGCTGACAATTCCTCAGCTGCTTTACCGCAGCAATAAAGATACGTATTTCCTGATTGCCGAGGACTACGACAAATATCAGGAAGTCATGGAAAGCAAAGCAGCAGCTAAGTGAGATTGCACCACCTGGTGAAAAAGAGTATGCTAGGTTAGATGCAGTTTATCAAATATTTTGAAAGAGGTGCTTGATATGTTAAAGGTTATTGCAGCTTGTGGAAGCGGGATGGGTTCATCCCAGATCATAAAGATGAAATTGGAAAAGGTATTCAAGACGCTTAATATTGAAGCTAGTATCTATCACACGAATGTTGGCGATGCGAAATCACAGGCTTCTAATTACGATGTTGTTGTTTGCTCGGAATCCTTGGTGGGCACGTTTCAAAATGCATCGAAGAAGATTATTGTAATTGGGTTGAAAAATCTTTTGTCAGAAAAAGAAATCACGGAAAAAGTAACGGAAAAAATCGTAAATGCAAAATGAGAAGAGGGAGGAGCAATTCTCCTCCCTGCTTTTATAACTGAATAGGTATAGGCCGCCCGCAGCTGCTTATACCTATAATAATACAGAAAATTCTGAATAAGGGGCGATTGTCATGAAGATTGAAAAGAAAATGCTGACGAAACTGCACAGATGTTATGCGACGAGCAGTACAGTCATTGATGGTGAAGAAAAAATCCTGTTTGCAACCGAAGGCGAAGGCGCCGCCTATATGTATTCGGGTGAGGATTTTGTCCAATCGACGATTTGGGATGGGCCTGGCGGCACGATGTCGATGGTTCCGGTCCCTGGGAAAAACGGTGATTTTTTAGCAGTGCAAAATTTTTTCCCGACCTTCCAATCGGAAAAAGCGACGATTGTCTGGGCCCATCCTGGAGAAAATGGCCAGTGGGAAGTAAAAACGATCTTAGATCTGCCGTATGTGCATCGTTTTGATATCTTAAGTGCTGGGGGTGTCAATTATTTCATTGGCTGTACTTTATGCACGAGCAAGACCGATAAAGAGGATTGGTCAGATCCAGGTAAGATTTATGTAGGTGAAATCCCGGAAGATTTGAATCAACCGATCAAACTCAAAATCATCAAAGAAGGTCTGGTCAAAAACCATGGTTATAGCCGTACAACTTGGCGCGGTGTGATGGCAGGCATGGTAACTTGCGACAGTGGGGCTTTTGCGGTAATGCCGCCACAGCATGAAGGTGATGGCTGGGCAATCGAGACCGTCTTGACGCGACCTATCAGTGATATCGCAGTCGGTGACATCGATGGCGATGGTGTCGATGAACTCATCACGATTGAACCATTTCATGGCAATCAATTCATCATCAATAAGAAGACGGATAATGGTTATGAGAAAGTCTATGAGTATCCGGAAGAAATGGAGTTTGGCCATGTTGTTTGGGCTGGCAAGTTGCGTGGAGTTCCTACGGTAATCGGCGGACAGCGCCGCCATGCCAAAGACTTGTTTTACATCCAATATAAAGATGGAAAATACGTCAAGACTACGATTGAAACGGATATCGGGCCAAGCAATGTAGCGGTAATCAATGGAAAAGACCGGGATATCATCATTTCGGCAAACCGGGAAATCGGCGAAGCTGTTTTGTATATCGTACGGGATTGAGGTGTAGATACATGCTGGAAAAACTCAAAGAAGAAGTGTTTGCAGCGAATATGCTGCTGCCGAAATATCATCTTGTCACATTCACTTGGGGCAATGTGTCAGGAATCGACCGGGATAAAGGGCTATTCGTCATCAAACCGTCGGGTGTGGATTATGAAAAGATGAAGGCGTCTGACATGGTCGTTGTCGATCTTACCGGCAAAGTGGTCGAAGGGGAGTTGAATCCTTCGTCAGATACGCCGACGCATTTGAAACTCTATCAATCCTTTCCGGATATTGGGGGAATCGTTCACACCCATTCTCGCTGGGCGACTATTTTTTCGCAGGCCGGGCAGCCGGTAAAAGCCTATGGAACGACGCAGGCAGATTATTTTTATGGCGAAGTCCCCTGTACACGGGCAATGACGGAAGAAGAAATAGAAAATGACTATGAATACAATACGGGAGAAGTCATTGCTGAACGGTTTGCGGAGCTCAATCCCAATTATGTACCAGCTGTTTTGGTCAAAAACCATGGCCCTTTCAGTTGGGGCAAAGATGCGGCGAATGCAGTCCATAATGCCGTTGTTCTCGAAGAAATTGCCATGATGAATTTCCACACAGAGATTCTTACCGGCAATAAAAACTCCATGCCAGATGTGTTGCTCAATAAACATTTTATGCGCAAACATGGGCCGAAGGCTTATTACGGTCAGAAAAAATAAGGCTTATATAAGCTTCGTTCCTTGGTGAGAGCCAAAAGAACGAAGCCTTATTATTTTAAGGATGGGTGATGGAAATGAAAGAATATATGCTTGGTCTATATGAAAAAGCGATGCCTGCGAATCTATCTTGGCAAGAAAAACTGGAAGCAGCTAAAACTGCGGGGTTTGACTTTATTGAAATGAGCATAGATGAAACGGATGAAAAACTGGCACGGCTCGATATGTCAAAGGAAGAACGTGAAGCCATTAAGGCGGCAGTGCTTGTAACTGGCATACCGATTCGTTCGATCTGTTTGAGCGGGCATCGGAAATATCCGCTGGGCAGTATGGACCCGAATGTGCGGGCCTATAGCCTCGAAATGATGGAAAAAGCAGTTTTATTAGCGGCTGATTTAGGTGTGCGCATCATCCAGATTGCGGGTTATGATGTTTATTATGATGAAGGGTCGCCGGAAACAGAAGCCTTGTTCAAAGCAAATATCGCCCACTGCGCGATGCTCGCAGCGGCCGAAGGGATTGTCCTCGGTTTTGAGACGATGGAAACACCGTTTATGGATACCGTCGGAAAAGCGATGAAATATGTCGACGCAGTAAATTCTCCCTATCTGGGCGTTTACCCAGATAGTGGAAACCTTACCAATGCGGCTCTTTTATATCATTCCGATCTGTTTGCCGATATAAAAAGCGGCAAGGGCCATATTGTAGCATTTCATCTAAAGGAGACTGTTCCGGGAAAATATCGGGAAATTCCTTTTGGTACAGGGCATGTGGATTTTTCGGCGATTGTGGATTTTGCTTGGCGCCTTGGCGTGCGCCGTTATGTTGCGGAATTTTGGTATACGGGCAGTGATTCCTGGAGAGAAGATCTCCTGTCGGCGAATCGATTCATTCGCCAAAATTTCCAACAAAAAATAGCCGTTTAACAAAAACACCGCACAAAAATTGTGCGGTGCAGGTTTTGGCAAAATGCTATAGGTTTTGAGGCGTCAATTGATTTTTCCAATATTTTAAGTCTGGTTGGCTAAGTGGAAGGTCGATAGAGGTCCCGTCCGTATAGTTAAAGGTGACGTTTATATTGGAAGCTTTGGCAATGCTTTGCAGTAGTTCCGGGGGGAATTCGATAAATAAAGAGCTTTCATATTTAAAACAGCGCTCTTCGCCAAAATCAGATACAGTTAAGGTCGGTTTCGTCTGTGTGTTGGTAGCAGCTGGCAGTGTCAGGCTCTTCCCGTCGATGGTGAGTTCAATGGCAGGTTCGAGCTTGGCTGCAAAAAAACGAAAATCGGTCAGCTGTAATGTTGCGCCGTTCACTATGCTGTCACTTTTTACGCCGCGAAAGTCAATATGGCAATAGGCCGATAGGTTTTCAGCGTGACGATTATTATAGCTGCTGATTTGAAAGAAAACGGCTAAGCCGCCAAGAATGAGTAAAGTAGCAAGAAGTGAAAGTTTTTTCATCATCGGTTCTCCTTAAAAAGAATCGCCTTCCTCATAAGAGGCAGGCGATTCTTTTTGTTATTCTTTTTCAATGACTTTTCCCGCGGCACGGGTTGCTGCCATATCGATGAGCCGTTGGTTGCGGCTGCCACGGAATTGCAGGGTCAAGTCGCGCTGCGCTAGGATGAACTTACCGTCAATCAAGACATCTGTCACGGCGAGCAAGGCGTCGATATCAGCACTTTGCTTGGCGATAAGCTCTTCATAGGTATAGCCGGTATACGTCGTAATATCAAGGCCGCAGCTTCGCAGCTGTTTTGCAAGCTGTGCCAGCGGCTTTGGCTGTAAGAACGGTTCGCCGCCGCTGAAGGTAACGCCGCTTAACAGCGGATTTTGCCGGATTTCACGGTAAAGATCTTCTGTATCGACGCTTTTTCCGCCATCACCGGCATGGGTATGCGGATTGTGGCAGCCTTCGCAGTTATGCGGACAGCCTTGGGTGAAAATCGTGAAACGGTAGCCTTCGCCGTCAACAATGGAATCATCGACGGTACCGGCTATTTTAAGCAACGCCATGTTTCACGCGGTCATGTTCTTCAGAGCGTTTTGCATTGTTCCAACGGTCGGTTGTTCCCACGAGATAGCCTGTGATACGGCGAATGCGTTCAAATTTATGCGGATGGAGTTTATAGTCAAGCGCAACATCACCTTTGCCAGCATCTGAGATAGCAAGGCTCAAAAGAGCTTCGTCTGTTTCATTTTCTACACAGCGGATATAGCCGAGGATTTCCTCTTCCTTCATATCAGCAAAACCATTGATTGTAACTTCGATTCCATTTATTAACATAAAAATCAGTTCTCCTTTTGTTTGTTTTAATTGCAGCAAGACAGGCGTGGAACAATCATTCTTTGCATATGTTCCTGTTCTGTGCGGCCGCATTTTGGGCATATATTATCGATGATCCCATTGTAACCGCAAATCGGGTCGCGATCGACTGGATGGTTCACTGAACCGTAGCCGATACCACTGTCATGCATGCAGCGAATGATAGCTTCAAACGCCTTGAGGTTATGGCAAGGATCGCCGTCCATTTCGACATAGCTGATATGACCGGCATTTGTCAGGGAATGGTATGGACCTTCAAGTTGTATTTTCTTGAATGCCTTGATTGGGTAATACACTGGGACGTGGAAAGAGTTCGTATAATAATCTCGATCGGTCACGCCCGGGATTTCACCATAAATCGCTTTGTCGAGCTTTACGAAACGTCCGCTGAGTCCTTCGGCTGGAGTTGCGAGCAAGGTGAAATTCAAGCCAGTTTTTTCAGATTCTTCATCCATGCGTTTTCTCATGTAGCTGACGATTTCAAGACCGAGATTTTGTGCTTCGGCAGATTCGCCATGGTGCTGGCCCATCAGTGATTTGAGTGTTTCTGCCAAACCGATAAAGCCCATGGAGAGGGTACCGTGTTTCAAGATTTCAGCTAAGCTGTCATCTGGCCCAATGTTATCGGAGTCAATCCAAATGCCTTGACCAATCAAGAACGGATAATTCCGGCCTTTTTTTGTGCACTGGATCTTGAAGCGATGCTGGAGCTGGCGAATGACGAGTTCAATGATTTCATCAAGTCCTTTATAGAACTTTTCGATATCTCCTTTTGCTTCAATTGCGATACGTGGCAGATTCACACTGGTGAAGCTTAAATTGCCGCGTCCATAAGTTGTTTCGCGGGTTTTATCGTGAACGTTACCCATGACACGTGTGCGGCAGCCCATATAAGCGATTTCGGTATTTGGATCGCCAGCTTTGTAGTATTTGAGGTTGAATGGTGCATCGATGAAGCTGAAGTTAGGGAAAAGACGTTTGGCAGAAGTCTTTATCGCCAGCTGGAAAAGATCGTAATTTGGATCTTCTTCATTATAATTGATGCCCTCTTTTACTTTGAAAATCTGTACAGGGAAAATTGGCGTTTCCCCATTTCCCAAACCAGATTCTGTAGCTTTCATGAGGTTGCGGATCGCCATGCGGGCTTCAGGGGTGGTGTCAGTTCCATAATTGATTGAACTGAAAGGCACCTGTGCGCCAGCTCTTGAATTCATGGTATTGAGGTTATGGATAAAAGCTTCCATCGCTTGGTAGGTAGCTTGGTCGGTGTCATGCAAAGCTGTGTCAACGGCATAAGCATGTGCCAAAGCGGCTTCATCAGCAGATATATCTTGGTATTCATGTTCTTTTTGATGTGCAGGTAAAAATTTGATGAGAGCAGCACCATAATCGTCCGTTGTGCTCATCGTGATATCTGCCTGGATTCCCTGTTTGATTTCTTTGGCTAAGAGGTTGGCGTCGTCGATCTTCATACTGAATTTCAGTGAGATGTACTGAGCCAGTGACTTGAAATATTGCTTGATGAAGGTCTTAGCGACACCAGGAGCCATGGAATAATCAAAGTTAGGAACGGATTGGCCGCCATGCATTTCATTTTGATTGGCCTGAATCGCAATGCAGGCCAAGGCTGCATAAGAGCGAATGTCATTTGGTTCACGCAAATAGCCATGTCCGGTCGAAAAACCATCGTGGAACAACTTGAGTAAATCAATTTGGCAACAGGTTTCCGTAAGCATGTAGAAATCCTTGTCATGAATATGGATGTCCCCATTGATGTGGGCGGCAGCGATATCTTTTGGCAGTATGTAATTGTCGATGAAATATTTGGATCCTTCAGAGCCATACTTAAGCATGGTGCCCATAGCCGTATCTGCATCGATATTCGCATTTTCGCGTTTGATGTCTGCATCTTTTGCAGTCTTAAAAGTAAGTTCGTTATAGATGTCCATTAAATCCGTTTTTGCCTGGCGGATCTGGGCATGTTCAGCTCGATACAAGATATAAGCTTTGGCGGTGCTGGCGAAATTGCTGGCAATCAGAACTCGTTCTACACTATCTTGAATTTGTTCAACGGTTGGCAGCTCAATCGAAGTGATTTGCTGGCTTACCTTTTGGGTCAGCTTAGTCAACTGCGAGACGGAAAAAGTCTCATCGATGGATTCAAGATTAGCCTTGTGAATGGCTTCGGTGATTTTTTTTGCATTAAAAGCAACGATATCACCTGTTCGCTTTTTGATATTTTGTATCATTTTGTAGTCTCTTTTCTTTAATTTTGTATAAAAAAATGTCGGCCGCTTGGTGGGACTTCAACCGAGAACGGCATTAAAGCGACATGTTTACCGTCAACAAATTATACTATATGTAGGTGAGCTCGTCAATAGAACCAGTACCATATATATGGTACTGGTTCTATTGACCTAACTATATATTGATTTTTTATGAAAAAATACAATTGTAAATGCTCTATTGTTTTTAACAGATTTGTCAAAAAACAACGAAAAACCAAGGCTGCGAATGTAAATCTGATTTTTTGCTTTTGGATAAATATACGGAAACGTTAAATAATCTTTCTGTCGGCAGGATTTTCCGGTTGCAAGATTGTTTGAATCGGGTAGGGAATGCAAATGTGTTCTTGTCGATAGCGGGAAGTCAGGGCCTTGATGAATTCATGTTTGAGTAAATATTGGTTCATAAACGCATGGGTTTGAAGGTTCACATTGAAATTAATGCTTGAGGGACCGAAGGTGTGGAAACGTACGGATGGGGAAAAGGCATTTCCTGGATCGATTTTTTCCATGACGGCTTGAGCGATTTCAAGCGTAATGCGTTCGACTTCTTCTAAATCACTGTCGTAGCTGACGCCCACGGCGATTGTGATCGATATTGCAGGAAGCGGCCGATTGTAATTGGTGAGGATTGCCGATGCGATTTTTTGGTTCGGAACGATGATGTCATTGCCGGCGGTTGATTGAATCGTCGTAAAGCGCCACGTGATATCGGTCACGCAGCCCTCTTCGCCGGTACTTAATTTGACGAAATCACCGATGCGTACCTGCTTGGATAAAATTAGATAGAGTCCGGCAAAGATATTGGCAAGTGTTTCCTGTAAACCAAGGGCGAGGGCCATACCACCGACGCCTAACGCGGTGATGATCGGAGCTACGGATATTCCATAGTATTGCAAAACGATGATGGTGCCGACGATATAGATCAAGATATTGACGATATTGGTCAACAAAGAGGTCTTTGGCAAGGTTGTATTGCTGCGTTCAGTATGCAGATCGATCATGCCTGCTGTCGTTCGGGCAATGACTCGCGTGATGGTAAACATGATGATGGTAAAGAGAATATAAGAGAGCAATCGAGTGATCGTCGCGGGGATATCATCGAGTACATTGATCGTCCAGTAGAGACCCACACAAGAGCACCAAGCAATCGGCAAGCCGCGCAGGGCATTGATGAATACATATTGAAAGGTTTGTGCAGTAATGTTGAGCTTTTGGCGCAGTTGACGGTTGATGAGGTTGTTTAGAAAAATACCAATGGCTAGGGCGGCAAGTTGAATACAGGCTGGGAGCAGCAAAACCTGCACGATATGTTTTGTATTGAATTGAAAATAATCGAGCAAAAAAATCCCTCCTAAAATGCGGACAAATCATATAATACGTTATTATACTACATAACGTATGTGTTTTTGGTGGAAAAAATGAAGGAATTCGCCGATTTTTGCCTAAACATAAAAGAAGCAGTTTTATAGGAGCAGAAAGAAGGAGATAGTTTGGCAGCAGAAAAAATTATAAAAACAGGGGAGCGTCTGAGATTTCGTCAGGCGACCACCGAAGATATCGAATACATCATGCAGGTCGAATATTCCCCGGAAAATGCAAAATATGTGATTCCGTATACAAAGCAAGTCCATATGATGACGCTTGATACGCCGGGGGCAGTCCATTTGGTCATTGAAACTTTGGCAGATAAGCAAAAGGTCGGTTTTTTGATGATTGCTGGACTGGATAATCCATCAAAAGAAATTGAGTTTACGCGGATCATTTTGGCAGTCAAGGGACAAGGCTATGGTCATGAAACAATGAAACTGCTCAAATCTTGGGCATTCGAGGATCTTAAGTTCCATCGCGCTTGGCTCGATTGCAAGGATCACAATGCTAGGGCATTGCATCTGTATGAATCGGAAGGTTTTCAACGAGAAGGCTTGATTCGCGAAACGATATTGACAGATGGCGTCTATGAAAATCTTGTGATTTTGGGAATACTGGACAGGGAATACAAACCTCAGAAATAAAAGACAGCGGTGAACCTGTTTCACCGCTGTTTTTTTATAATAAATAGATGCAAAAAAACCAGAATTTTTGTATAATTAAGGTGCGATGGATAATATTTTTGGGCGAAGCATCAATGCAGGATGAATTTTTGAATGATGGAGAAGAAAGGTGGGGAGTTCATGGATGCAAGCGAAAAAGAAATGAAGCCGTATGAAAAAGAACGGTACCATTTGCTGCTGGAACAATTGCAGGCTATCACGTACGAATATGATATTGATAATGATGTCATGGTTTTTGCCGAAGGGCTTAAGCCGGGTAGCCAAAAACAAATACAGCAGTATCGCAAAAAGCTATGTACAGTGAACAGTAACACCGTGCATCCGGATTTTCTTGACAAGCTTTTGGCGATTTATATGGGACAAAGCATTGAACCACAGGAGATTCTACTGGACTTCAAGAGAAAAGGCCAGGATCAATTTTCCTGGTACCGTATTGTCAGCAAAGCAATCTGTGACCAAACAGGTCGAGTGGTCAAGACCTTTGGCGTTTTATGGAATATCGATGAAGCGCTTGAAGGCGAAATGGCATTGCTTCATTTCCGTTCAGCCAGAGATCCTCTGACGGGCCTTTATAATCGTCCGGGAGCGGAAAAAGCGATATCTTCTTATTTTGAATCGGCAGAGAGCGAGGAAGTAGGCGCTATTCTCGTTTTCAATATCGATCAGTATCAAAAATTAAACGAAACTCGGGGTCGTTGTTTCGGTGAGCAAGTCTTGATCAGTTTGAGCCGAGAGATTCAACAGCTCTTTAGAACATCCGATATCATAGCGCATGTCGATTTGGGCCAGTTTATTATCTTGATGAAAAATGTTAAAGACCTAATGATTGTTCCTCGCAAAGCGGATAAGCTTCGGCATATTTTCGACAATGGAACGCCTGGCCACTGCGGTGTCATCGTTCCTTGCCGCGTCGGGTCGGCAATTTTCCCTTATGATGGGAAAGATTATGGGGCTCTTTTGGACATGGCGCACAAGTCGAGCGAAGAAAGCCTTAAAATATTGGATTGACAGAGTACACTTTTTTAGATAAAATATGGATGTGTATTTCTAAAGGGGAGTAGCTCTTTTGGGATAAGTCAACATACTGGCAGCGTGTGCTGTCTGGCTTATTCAATTGATTCGTAAATGATCAAAAGCGAGACCTTTAGCATGGCTTTTTTTGTCATGCTAAAGGGGCTCGCTTTTTTTGTTGCGGCATTCCTCATGAATTAAAAGGAGAGATGTATCGAAATGACAGCTTTTTTGACCGCATGTGCCGTTGTTGTACTTGCAGAAATGGGGGATAAAACGCAGCTTTTGGCTATGGCGTTTGCAACGAAGTACCCTTGGAAACTCGTTATGGCAGGAGTATTTGCCGCGACGATAGCCAATCACTTTTTGGCGGTTATCGTGGGAACGTATTTGAATCAGCTTTTGCCGCTTCATTATATTCAAGTGGCAGCAGCCGCTTCGTTTATTTTGTTTGGGCTTTGGACGATCCGTGGCGATTCCTTAGGCGATGAGGCAGAAAAATTGCATTATAATCCTTTTTGGACAGTTGTGATTGCATTCTTTTTGGCCGAGATGGGTGATAAAACGCAGTTTGCGACGATTGCTCTAGCTGCACAGTTCAATACAATTCTTCCAGTTTGGTTGGGAACGACGACGGGCATGATGATTGCCGATGGGCTGGGGATTATTTTAGGAATCGTCTTGCAGAAAAAAATTCCAGAACGAACGATGAAGTGGACGGCTGCCGTTATTTTTATCGCTTTTGGGGTTTGTGGGCTCTACGAAAGCTTATTGGCCTAATTTTTGGAAAACATTAACATAACGCTACCCTATGGGGGCGTAAATGATGTATAATGGAAAAGATAATGCAGGCATCCATGCTTATGCGAAAGGGAGAGACGATGGAACAATTTTCACAGATATTTTTGGGGTTCATTGCTCAGTGGGGCTATGTAGCCGTAGCGGTTTTGATGGCGATGGAAAATGCGTGCATACCGATACCTAGCGAGCTTATTCTAGGCTTTGCGGGCTATCTGATTTTTGCCGGAAAGATGACTTTTTCGGGGGCGTTGATTGGTGGCATGGTCGGCGGAATGCTCGGTTCGATTTTTGCTTATTATGTAGGTTTTTGCGGTGGACGCCCGTTTGTAAATAAATATGGAAAGTATTTTTTAGTGAAACAATCACATGTTGATATAGCACAAAGATGGTTTGATCGATATGGTCTAAAGGCGGTGTTTTTTAGTCGCTTGCTGCCAGTTGTGCGCACATTTATTTCGCTGCCGGCAGGTTTTGCTCAGGTGGATATAAAGAAGTTTTTGCTATATACGTTTTTGGGGTCTTTGCCTTGGACTGCATTGATTTTATATGCAGGTGTTGTTTTGGGCCAAAACTGGCAGGTTATGCTGGCAGTCGGACATGAAGCCAGCCTGGTATTTGTTGGAGTTGCAATCGTGGTTATAATCTATTTCTACGTTCGTCATAAAAGACGTCAAAGCAAAAAATAATCAGCAAGAAACCGAAAGCATGCAGCAGGGAGAGTTGAATGGTGAAAAAGACGATAACGATTGTCGATGTGGCTGAGAAAGCCGGTGTATCAAAAACAACGATTTCGCGGTATTTGAACGGGAAATATGAGTTCATGTCGCAAGAGTCACGGGAGCGAATTGCTAAGGTGATTGAAGAAATGGGATACCGTCCGAACAATCTGGCGCGCGGCTTGAAGTCGAAGCGGAGTAGGCTGATCGGAGTTCTTGTTTCAGATATTGGCAGCCCGTTCTCCTCTATATTGCTTAAGGGTATTGGTGATTGTTGCGAACGTTATGGCTATGGCGTATTGATTACCAATAGTAATGATAATCCTAAGAAGGAACGCGACTATATTTTGTCCATGATCGATCAGCGAGTTGAGGGTTTGATTATCAATACGACGGGTCAAAATGATGAGTTTTTGCAGCAAGTCGTCAAGAATGGTGTGCCAATCGTACTAGCTGATAGGCCGATGGAAGAACATATCTTCGACACGGTAAGAACAGCTGATGAAGCGATAACGATGGACGTCATGCGTCATCTAAAAGAGCGCGGCTTTAAGAAAGTCGGATGGTTTTCTCAGGTGGTAAACAATGAGACGAGGAAACTTCGCAGTGCAGCTTATCGTGAAGCTTGCCACGCAATCATGTCGATTGATCCGCAGGAATATGTTCTTGATGATAAAGATCCAAAGCAGGTAGAAGATCAGATTCGTTCGTTTATCGAAGCAAATGGCAAGGAAAAGAAAGCGATTTATACGGGCAATGGCGTCGCTACGTTGCATGTTGTCAAGGCTTTGCAGCGAATGAAACTTCGTTTTCCTCAGGATTTGGGCCTTTGTGGCTTCAACAACTGGGACTGGACCGAACTGGTCGGCGGTGGGATTACGGTTGTATCACAGCCGTCATATCGTGTGGGGCATGAATGTGTGAAGAGAATCATGGCCAGGATACATCGAAACCGTCACGCCAAGGCAAAGCTCATTGAGCTTGAATGCAAGTTGATCATTCGCAGTTCGACCTAATGCATTTTTAGGATTCGCGAAGGTGGATTTATTCTATTTAATGAAAGAAGATTAAATTCCGATAGTAAAAAGCGTAGGTGTGAGGCGGATATCAGAAAAGCCGTCCGTAGAAAAAATCGAGATTAAGAGGTGAATGCGTTGAAGGTCATATATTTGGATTGTTTTGCTGGTATTAGCGGTAATATGTTATTGGGAGCGTTTCTACAAGGTGGGGTGCCAGAGGCTTATTTGCGCCGGGAGCTGAGTAAACTGCATCTTGATGGGGAATTTTGTCTACGCATCAATAAGGTCAATAAAAATGGAATTGAAGCGATTTATGCTGATGTCCAAGTACCGCATGTACAGGAAGATAACCATGGCAAGGATCGGAACTTGCTGGATATACGCCGTATTTTAGAGGCTTCATCGCTTAGTGATAAAGTTAAATCTCTCGGACTTGGCATATTTAATCGGTTGGCTGATGCCGAGGGGAAAGTGCATGGAATGGCGCCGGAAAAAGTACATTTCCATGAAATCGGAGCTGTCGATTCGATTGTAGATATCGTTTCAGCGGCTATTTGTCTCGATTATTTGGCAATTGAAAAGATATATACATCGAAGCTTTGCGTGGGCAGCGGGTTTGTAGAATGCCGACATGGGAAAATGCCAGTGCCTACACCGGCGACTGTGGAGCTCTTACAGGATGTTCCATTTTATGCCGGCGATATGCAAAAAGAGCTGGTGACACCGACCGGCGCGGCTTTCGTCTCGACTTTGGCAGAAAAGGGAATTGCTGAAATGCCGGAAAATTTCCATTATACAAAGGTGGCCTATGGTGCTGGCACTTGGGATTTGGAAATTCCGAATGTTTTGCGCCTGTATATTGGAGAAATGGACCAAGCAGAGCAGCGTTCTAAGAAACTTTTGGTAGAGACGAATATCGATGATTTGAGCCCGCAGGTGTATGAATACGTTTGTGAAGAATTATTGTCGATGGGAGCTATCGATGTTTGGATTACACCAATTATCATGACGAAGATGCGGCCAGCTCAAAAACTTTCGCTTTTGACCGATGAAAGTCGTTTTCAAGATTGTGTGACCCTTATCTTTAGGGAAACAACTACGGTTGGGTTGCGCGTTACGGAAGTCGGGCGAATAGCAGCGGATCGGACAATGAAGTTAGTGCCTACACCATATGGCGGTGTGCATTGTAAAGTCAGTCGGTATGAAGGTAAAAATATTTATGTTTCTGTAGACTATGAAGATTGTAAGGCTCTGGCGAAACAGTTTAAGATTCCACTTAAACGCATTCAGCGAGAAGCTTTGCAAATTGCGAATAGTCTTTATGTGGATGGCACGCGATAAAAATTGAGTCAAAGAAAAGGCCCTGTCTAGAACGATATTGTTCCAGACAGGGCCTTTTCTTTGAAGCTGCAGGCGTTTACAAGGTATGGCCCGTGGTAATGTAAAAAAAGATCAAAGGAAATACGACGAGCAAATACAAGACGGTAGTCAAGATGAAAGTTGCAATGGTCAGGTTGACGTTGAGTTTATAAAGCTGCGCTGTGATTACGGCATTGATTGCTGTTGGTGTACTCGCCAGAACAATCATCGTTCCGAGCAAGACTTGATCGGTAAAAATAGCTTTGACAAGAAAATAAAAAATAAAGGGAACAATAATGAATTTTAAAGGGACGAGATCGGCAACGCGCCAGTAGAATTTTCTGGCGGCGTGCAAATCAATGAGGTAACCTACTGGCAGAAGCGATGTCCAGGCACTGATATGAATGAGTGCATTGAAGGCTGTTTCGAGAAAAGCAGGACGTGGCACATCAAAAGTATAAAGCAACATGCCGACAAGCATGCCAAGGACAGAAAGTTGATTCCAACTGATCAAGGCACTGCGCAGATCAAAGTGCATCTTGGCCTGTGCACGGCGAGCGATATGCTTTTCATGGTAATACTTAGCCAAGGGAAAGCAAAACAAGAATAAGACTAAGGATTGAAAGACCCCCACCATTTGAGCGTAAGCGAAGCCGATTTCGCCATAGAGAATAAACGCGCATAATCCGCCAATTGTGCCGATGTTTGACAGCATCGAAGACATGATGTAGGCACCGCGGTCCAGAAGGCTTTTGTAAGTGCGAGCAAAGGTGATGAGGCTCAGGGCACCGGGCACAAAACAAAATAAGATACCTAAAATGGGCAGCCAAATCAGGTCCCAAGATAAAGGGAGAACCCAGAAGCTCAGCAGTGATAAGCTGGTATAGATGAAAATGATATTGAATTTGATCATATCGTTGCAACGTTTATCATCAATCCAATGTTTTTGTTTTAATGCATAGCCGATTAGTAATGGTA
>CBDTTM010000006.1:0-37988 GCA_965363355.1 uncultured Selenomonadaceae bacterium
ACCCGGGACACCCTGATTAAAAGTCAGGTGCTCTACCAACTGAGCTAGTGAACCATGGTGAGTTGCTGCAAACAATTTTTAGAAAGAATTAAATAAACTGATGTGTTACTCACAAGACAATATTATACGGAATAACCAGGCACTTGTCAACACTTTTTCAAAAAATAAATTAATAATATTGTTTTAGGTCATTTCCATAAAAGCTATGACTTTTAACCTACGCTCTATTATACCACAAAAAATAAAAATACAGCGAGCTAAATTTAAAATTCAGCTCGCTGTATTTTCTATAAATGCTCTTAAAATACTTGTTTATCAAGAACAATCGTCTGATCACGATTTGGTCCGACAGAAACGTAGCCAAGTTTGATATCGGCAACTTCTGCGAGACGTTCTAAATATTTTCTTGCTGCTTCCGGCAAATCTTCATATTTACGGATTTTCGTCGTATCTGTCTGCCAGCCCTTGAATGTTTCATAAACAGGTTCTACTGCTGCAAGGACTTTGAGGCTTGCTGGCATTTCATTGAGGATTTCACCCTGGTATTTGTAAGCAACGCAAAGCTTGATTTCTTCGAAATCATCGAGGATATCAAGTCGTGTAATCGCCATGTAATCGATGCCGCTCAAATAGCCTGCATAACGAACTACGCAGCCATCAAGCCAACCCGTACGACGTGGTCGCCCTGTAACCGTACCGAATTCATGACCGCATTTGCGGATTCTATCGCCAATTTCATTGAGCTGTTCGGTAGGGAACGGGCCTTCGCCTACACGCGTGCAATAGGCTTTGACAACGCCGATGACTTTGTCGATCTTGCTTGGTCCAATACCAGCGCCTACGCAAGCTCCACCAGATGTTGGATGCGAAGCCGTAACATACGGATAGGTTCCATGATCAAGGTCAAGGAGGGTAGCCTGTGCGCCTTCAAACAATACTTTTTTATCCGCTTTGATTGCTTCATTCAAATAAGCCGACGTGTCGATGACGTATTTGCGCAAACGATCTGCATATCCGAGATATTCCGTGCGAATTTCTTCATAATCAAGTGGTTCTTGATGATAAATTTCCCGCAATTCTTTATTTTTCAAAGCGAGATTGCTTTTGAGTTTTTCACTGAAAACTTCTTCATCCATAAGATCGACGATACGGATGCCAATACGGTTGTCTTTGTCCATATAGCATGGGCCAATTCCATTTTTCGTCGTACCAATCTTTTTGTCGCCAAGGGCTTCTTCAAGAAGTCCATCAAGGATGCAGTGATATGGCAAAATGACATGTGCACGATTAGAGATACGGATTCCATCTACAGCGACGCCCTGTGCTTCCATTCCATCCATTTCTTGGAGCAAAACCTTTGGATTGATAACAACGCCATTAGCGATGACACATTTCTTTCCTTTATATAAAATCCCGGATGGCAATAAGCGCAATTTAAATTCTTTGCCCTCAACCGTAACCGTATGCCCTGCATTGCTGCCGCCTTGATAGCGAACAACAACATCAGATTTTTCTGCCAAATAATCGACGATCTTGCCCTTGCCTTCATCGCCCCATTGAGTTCCCATTACAACTACTGCTGACATATTAAAAACTCTCCCTTCAACTTACAGCTTATTTTAGCTGACGGACGCCCGGCCCCTATTTCTGCGCCGGATGCGGTCAGAAGCTTTCTGTTCACCATATAGCTCAACCGGCTGTATCTCTGTCTTTTTTCTTTGCTGGAGTCAATCTACACACTATATACCATTTATGCATAGATATGCATGGGAATCCCACAAAAAAAACACTCAAATTGACATAACAATGTCTCATTTTGAGTTTGGTGAAAGTATTCCCCTTATTTCCCTTACATATCATAGCATCATTGCCTATGAAGTGTCAATTCAATTTATAAATTTACACTTTATCCATTTTATGCGGACATTTTTCCATTTCAACACCACAAAAACAAAGTCCACGTCATTGACGATGGACTTTGTTTTTTATAAATCAAGTTCTTATTGCATCCGCGATAAATCGGCAAACTTCGTAAACTGCTTATGGAAGAAGAGTTGTACTGTATCTACTGGTCCATTACGATGTTTTGCAATAATCACTTCTGTTATATTTTTGTTTTCGGTATCTGGATCATAATAATCTTCACGATACAAAAACATTACGATATCGGCATCCTGTTCCAGCGATCCTGATTCACGCAAATCACTGAGCATCGGTTTTTTGACCTGACGTGATTCAACGCTTCGACTGAGCTGGGAGAGCGCTATGACCGGCACGTTAAGTTCACGGGCCAATGCTTTTAACGAACGAGATATTTCTGATATTTCTTGTTGGCGATTGTCGCTGCCTTTGCTGCTGCGCCCCTGCATGAGCTGCAAATAATCGATGACGATGAGCTGTAAATCGTATTCTGCCTTGAGCCTTCTGGCCTTGGAACGAAGTTCCATAACGGTTATCCCTGCTGTATCATCAATAAAAATAGGTGCTGCCGCCAGACGATCTGCTGCACTTATTAGCTTGGTCCAGTCTTTTTCATCGAGCTCACCGATGCGAAGCCGCTGAGAATCAATAGCTCCTTCTGAGCAGAGCATACGTTGTACGAGCTGCTCTTTTGACATTTCCAAAGAGAAAAATGCCACGGCCTTTTTTTCTTTTACAGCAACATTTGTCGCTATATTCAAGGTAAATGCCGTTTTCCCCATACTCGGACGAGCTGCAACCAATATAAGATCTGAGGGCTGCAGACCTGATGTCAGTTTATCAAGATCCTTGAAACCAGATGAAAGTCCTGTGATTCCACCTTTGGATTCATAAAGCTGTTCGATTTTGCTGAATGTATTGAGCAAAATGTTCTTGATTGGCGTGAAATCGCCATTATTACGGCGAGCTGCAACCTCAAGGATCATTTTTTCCGCTTTATCCATAACGTCCGCAACATCTTCTACATCCTCATACCCCATGCCTGCAATCGCGGTTGCCGAGTTGATGAGATTGCGCATCTGTGCTTTCTCTTTGACGATTTTGGCATGGTATTCGACATTAGCTGCCGTTGGCACGCTGTTTGCCAATGAAGTGACAAAAGCAATCCCACCGACCTTTTCCATATTTTCATCTTTTCTGAGCTGTTCAGTCACGGTAATCAAATCGACCGCTTCATTTCGATTAAAGAGTTCCAGCATTGCCTGAAAAACAATACGGTGCGCCTCTCGGTAAAAATCGCTATCATCGAGCATCTGAGCCACTTCCGATATGGCTTCTTTTTTAATCAGCATTGCACCTAAAACAGCCTGCTCCGCTTCAATATTTTGTGGCGGCACTCTATCAATCAACAGTTTCACTTCCCCTTATGGCAGAAGAAGGAGCGCCCCACCGCAAACCATGCCGGTATTGGCTCCCCCTTCGCATTTCATTGCTATTCTTTATATGCTATTGGCGAAAAACGATAAGCTCTTTTTCACCTTTTATAATAAAATTTAGGTTTCTTCCTCTACGAACAAAATCGCCAAAGCTTCTTCCGCCGTAACGACAGGGTGAATATCCAGTCCCAAATGTTCTTTAGGAATGTCTTTATCATTTTCTTTTGGGATAATAAGCGTCGTAACTCCGGCTTGTTTTGCCCCATAGGCTTTTTCAAAAACGCCGCCAACCGGACGAACCATGCCTTGAATTGATATTTCACCGGTAACTGCAACATTTTGTCGAATTTTTTTGCCGGTGATCGCGGAAATCAACACTGCCAAAATCGCCATTCCAGCAGATGGTCCATCAATATTGCCACCGCCAATTACATTGAGATGGATATCGTAGTCATGGATATCTTCGCCGGTTATTTTCCGAACTACCGACGCCGCATTGAATACCGAATCCTTTGCCATGCTGCCAGCTGTTTCATTGAAACGAACCGTGCCCTTATCTTTTTCATGCGCTTTGAATGCCACTGCTTCAATCTCAATGACTGAGCCCAAGAATCCAGCGACCCCAAGACCAAACACTTTACCGACCTCACCTTTGTCCGCCGCTTTATTTGTAATAAATGGAGACAGGCGGCTGACCTGAGCGACTTCATACACGTCGGCTTTGGTTATGAGCAAAGTGTCTGCTTCCATATCGCCCGTACGCTGCAATGCAAGGCTATAGGCATCAGCAAGAATATTGATGGCCTTACGACCTTCAATCGTATATTCGCTAATGAGCCCGGCTACACCGTCGGCGAGTTCTGCTTTAAGCTTGTTTGCTGCATTGATTATGATTTTTTCGATGTGCTTTGGTGTCAATGGCTCAAAGTAAATCTCCGCGCAGCGAGAACGAAGGGCTGGATTTATATAGCCAGCATCACGCGTTGTTGCACCAATCAAAACAAAATCTGCTGGTGCACCGTCTTTGAACATTTTTTGGATATATTTAGGTACTGTTTCATCCGTTGGGTCATAATACGCCGACTCAAAATAAGCACGTTTGTCTTCAAGGACCTTAAGCAGCTTATTTTGGAGCATTTCATCCATTTCACCGATTTCATCGATGAATAAAATGCCGCCATGGGCATCGGTGACCAGCCCCGGCTTTGGTTCTGGAACGCCACTGTCGGCAAGGTCGCGGCGAGCCCCTTGGTAAATCGGATCATGAACAGATCCTAGCAAAGGGTTCGTGATATCACGAGGATCCCAGCGCAGCGTAGTCCCGTCCGTTTCAACGAAAGGCGCATCTTCAGCAAAAGGTGTGTATTTTGTCGCCCGAGCTGCCTCCAGTACCAATCTTGCCGCAGTTGTTTTACCAACTCCCGGAGGTCCGTACAACAATAAATGCTGTGGATATGGTGAGCTCAGTTTTGCCTGCAAAGATTTGACCGCGCGTTCTTGTCCAACGATTTCAGCCAATTCAGACGGACGTAAAAGTTCCATGACCGATTGCGTCAGACTGATTTCTTCCATTTTCTCTAATTTTTCGAGTTTACTTTTCGCTTGTGGCGTTTCTTCTGCCGGTTTTTCGTCTTTCAAGACCTGCATGCGAATGTCTTTTACATAATCGGCATGATGTTCTTCCATTTTTTCAGCGATTTTCTTCTCAATTTTGTCTTCCAGTGAGCGACGTGCCATGACATCCGCCAGGGATTCCGCTAACTTAGTCAAAATCTCAGGGATTTCTTCATCCGTCGGGATTTTATCAAGTGTTGGGTTTTCTTCGACGATTTTTTGCAACGCCAAAACGCGTTCACCACGATTTTCGGAACGCATGAGCTGCATGGCATCGAGTTTTCCCGCCTTTAAAACAAGCTTATCTGAACCGATGATATCAACCAGTATTCCATATACTGCATTTATTTCCTTGTCGATTTCCGCAGGCGGCAGCTTAATTGCTGGAGCCGATGCTTTCTCGACTGGCTTTTTTTTATCAAATATTTTTTTGAAAAAATCCTTCATTCCTTGCCTCTTCCTAAGCAGCAATAATATGCACCTTAATTGTGCTGGTAATTTCAGGATGGATTTTAACGACGGCATCATAATTGCCCAATCCTTTTATCTCACCTTGAATTTCAATTTTGCGCTTATCAATTTCTATTTTATATTCTTTTTGCAAAGCTTCAGCAACATCTTTTCCTGTTACCGAACCAAATAATTTGCCATTTTCTCCGACTTTCACCGAAATAGATATTTCGATTTTAGCCAGCTGCGCTGCCATTAAAACAGCTTCATCTTTTTGCTGCTGTTTTTTGCGATCAGCTGAATTTCTCTGTGCTGTAGCCACATTTAGATTCGCGGCGTTAGCTTCTATTGCATATTTTTTTGGCATGAGAAAATTTCTGCCATATCCTTCGGAGACTTCTACAATATCCCCTTTTTTTCCTACTTTTTTAACGTCCTGCTGCAATATCACTTTCATTTTTATCGTTCTCCTTTATGTATTGTTGACTGAGTTCAATCGCTCTAGCCCTTATTTTACTTAATGGTTCGCCTTCAACCTGTGCGCCGGCAACATTTTGATGTCCACCACCGCCAAATTCTTCCATAATAACTTGTACATTGATTTCACCGGTCGAGCGGGCACTGATGCCGACCAAGTCCGGACTCAGATGGAAAAGCACTAGACTCATCCTTGCATTTTCAATACGCAATAAACCATCGGCGACTTGTGCCGCAACCGCTTGGATATTCGGGATATTATCTGGGCAAACCGCCACGATAAGGCCTCCCGGGAATACCTCTGAAGCAGCCAACGCCTGTGCCTGTGCCAATGTCGTTGCATAGTCGGTACGAAATAGGTGTCGAACGACAACCGGATCAGCTCCGCAGCGCCGCAAATAAGCAACTGCATCAAATGTACGCACGCCTGTCTGTACAGCAAAGTTTTTCGTATCAACCACAATACCAGCATAAAGTGCCGTTGCATCAAGCCTTGTAAGCGCCAGATCTTCACTAAAATACATCAATAGTTCAGTAACAAGCTCACTCGTCGACGAAGATGCCGGCTCAATATAGACCAAGAGCGGGTTCTCCACAAAGTGTTCAGAACGACGATGATGGTCAATAACGACGACTTGGTCAATCCTGTCGAGCAGACCTTGTGCCGCCACCATATGAGGAATATGCGTATCGACTACGACGAGAAGCGGCCTTAGAGCCGTAATCGTCGTGACATCTTTAGCCGCTACGAACAAGTCTTCATAAGCTTCATTGCCCTTTAAGAGCTCTGTGAATTTATCGATGCCTTCATTCATATCACTTAAAATGATATGGACTTCTTTGCCTTTATGACGAGCCATTTTGGCAATTCCCATAGCCGCACCTAAGCTATCAAAATCTTCATTATGATGCCCCATTACATAGACCGCATCGGACGTTTCGAGAATTTCATTGAAAGCATGGGCAACCACGCGTGCTTTTACGCGGGTATGTTTTTCGACAGCCTTTGCTTTGCCGCCATAAAACTGCATTTTGCCATCGATTTGCACTGCAACCTGGTCACCGCCACGGCCTAAGGCTAGATCAAGACCGGCTTGTGCTTGATCGCCAAGCTGATCAAGCGTCATATTATCGCAAGCAACGGCAACGCCAAAACTAAGCGTTACCGGAAACTTATTGACCCCATGCATAGCTCTGACTTTATCGAGAATATCGAATTTATCAGCCAACGCACGATCCAACGCCTTCCGTTCCATGACAGCTATATACAGATCATCTGAAACCCGGCGCATGAATCCGCCAATACTGCGAATCCATTCATCAAGCAATTGATTTACGGCAAAAATCAAAGTAATACGCTGTGCTTCTGTAAGCCCTTGCAGCGCTTCATCGTAATTATCGATCTGGATATAGCTCAAGACCGTTTTGCTCATCGCATTTTGCTGTTTGAACTGTTCAAACTCCGTAACATCTATGATATAGAAAACCATCAAACCATGCAGATCATCCGTAGTGGCTACCGGGCGATGCTTTACTCGATAATATCGTTCATTATTGAAAAAAACATAGTCGCCTTCGGTTCCCCATATTGGAGCTACAATGAGTCGAGGCCAAAAATCTTTTGCCGATGTACCAAGTTCAGGTTTAAACCCTAACCATTTGCTCAATTCGGCATTGTGCCATTGCAAACGTGCATCAGCATCAATGACCAATATAGCACCCGGTAGTTTTTCAATCGCATAATTTGCTATATCATTAACATTTTTTATGACATTCTTACAATAATAATCCAGTGAACTCTGCCGATCCCGGCAACGTTCACGCGAATAAAAGAACAAACACAGCCAAAGGACCAGGCCAATAGAAGCCACATATTTATTGTAATACAAAATCACCAACAATAACCCGCCGGTGATTGCCATATTAATGCAAATATCCACCCAAGCTGATAAATTCCGAGGCATACATAGACCTCCCATTTGCGCAATTAATTGCCATTATTTTTTCTGACTGAATCGACGCCGATAATCAAAAACCATATCAAATAAACCCGTAAACGAAAGAATTTGCAAAAGCATGCCATTGAACATGACAAAAACAACGATGATCCAGCGAACAAACTTCGATACCTTCCAGTGGTCGGCCACGGTTTGCAACAAAGCCAGCCCTTGTAAAAAGCCAAAGAACGAAGCTAATATATTCGCATTAAAGGAAATTTGATAAAGTAAATCAATCTGGCGAGTTCCGCCCCAATACATCCCGACTAAGCCAAAGGCATACAAATAAAGGAAAAACACTGGCAACCGCCATTCAGCCAAGGGCTTGAGTAAAGGGAAATCTCGATGGCCTAGACGTCGCAGCACTTTCCCCGCTACCCAATAATTCACAAAGGCCTCAAACATGCCCATGAGAACGATAAACAGAGGAATCAATAGCGGCAATACCTGCATCATCGAAGAAAAATTCTTTTCTGCTTCAGCAATCTGATCTTCTGGCATATTAAATGCCCTATACATATCAATAGAGCTTGTAAACGAGTCTTTCATCAAATCGATCTGAGCGGTAAGCGGATTGATCGAGGTAATCAATAGCGCCAGTAGAATCACTGCCGCTTCGGCAACAATCGAAACACCAATCGCTGCAACCAGCATCTTCGTCGCTCCAAAGCCTCGCCGATAAGCAATGCCTAAAGCGACACCAACTGGCGCAAAAGCAACGACCATATGAAGTGCCATCAATGGCTCAATCAAAATAGCCATCAGTGCTCCGGCAACAGCAATTGCCATGAGACCCCAGCGAAGCCCATGCCGCACAATCAAAATAACAATCGGCAATGGCCAAACCAGGACTGCAACCGTGCCAAGGATTGGCACGTAAAGGCCGATCAAGGCCATAATGGCCGTAATTGCAGAAAGCACTCCGCTCTCTGTCATCGGCTTTATTTTATGATTCATTAATTTTTCATCCTTTCATGCCATTGAACCCATATCCTGTCTATATTCTAAGCAAACAGTCCTACTTCCTGCAAAACAGGCAAAAATATATGCTTATGCAGTGCCTATTTAGACTCTTCCATATTTACTATATATTATAATGAACCCGCTCCATAAAATCAATGGCACTGCTTTCAAAGGAATCTCTCTTGCGCAATCAAAAAAAAATGGGGTACTGGTAAACTTCTTTGCCCAGCACCCCATAAATTTTTTTATTAAACTTTAAACTTGCCAATCATAGCTTTCAAATCTTTTGCCATGCCATCAAGAGCTTCACTAGTCGAAGCAATTTCTTCCATTGCCGCCGATTGCTCTTCCGTAGCCGCCGAAACAGTTTGCGCCTCCGCTGAGTTATGGCTGCTCACCTTATCAATCGAACTGATTGAAGTCAATACCGATTTATTGAGTTCGGCAACATTCTTAATAGCACTTGACATATTATCCATTTCTTCTGCCAAGGCTTCTACGGCAACAGAAATCGATTGGAAAACCTGATCGGCTTGATGAACCGACGCCAATCCGTTTTCTACTTTTTCTTTACCGGCTTGACTTGCCTCGACAGCTTTTCTCATATCCTGATGATTCTGTGATACAAGTGCCGCAATACGCTGTGATGACCGTTCTGATTCTTCCGCCAGCTTACGAACTTCTTCTGCTACAACGGAAAAACCACGACCAGCCTCACCAGCCCTAGCAGCTTCTATCGCTGCATTGAGCGCTAAGAGATTTGTTTGTCCAGCAATATTGGAGATAACTTCCACAATTTTCCCAATTTCATCTGAACCACGATCAAGTGCTGCCACCGATTCTTGAATTTCTACAGAACCTTGATTGATCTCGTCCATCCGTCCGACTGCATTGGCTACTGAATCACGCCCCGCGCCAATTTGTTCAACCGTCATCTTAGCAACCATAGCGATGGCCTCTGATGTTTCCGCTAAGTTCGAAGCCGTTTCCGCAATCGTCTTGGTCTGTGTATCAACAGCTGCCGCTTCCTGCGCTTGATTTTCTATCCCAGAAGCTATTTCACCAATCGAAACAGCAACATTCGTAGATGCCTGCGCCGACTGATCTGCGCTATTTTTCATCATGTCACTAGAAGCTGCCATCGTCTCTGATAATTCCTTGACATCACGAACGACCGAATGCAAGGTATTTCGCATTTTCTCAAAACCCTCTGCCAAAACACCGATTTCATCCTTCCGATGAATCTGCATATTGCCCTTGCGAAGGTCTCCTAAATTAAGACGATCACATTCCCCGCGCAGCGCTACCAAAGGCTGCGATATTTTCTTAGCAAAGAAATACACCGCAAAGATCGCCAATAACAAGGACAAATTCGCCAAAACAGTCATGGCACGGAAAAGTCCATCGCCTTTAGCTTCCACCTGACTTTTTGGCACAGCCAAAACAACGGCCCAATGCCGATCTGCCAAAGCAATCGGTGTAACGAGTGCAATTTCATCATTTTGTGACTGACGATCCTTATACGTAAGCGATACTGGCGTTTTTTCCTGCATAGCTTTTGTAAAGCCACTGACCAGTGCCGCATCGAGCTGACCTGCCGAACCGTCTTTTGCCTCGACCTTATTATTGATCAAATCGACTTTGCCGACAGTTTCTGGATGGTGCCCATTTCCTAAGATCAAACCTTTTTCATCCGCTATATAAGCGAATGCATCGCCTTCTAGATTGATTTTCCCTACCAAATCCGATAAATAGTCAAGTTCAATCGTTCCGTAAATAAAGCCAACCAATTGACCATTTTCAACTACTGGCTGTGTCAAAACAGTGATGAGCTTGCCAGAGGTTCCCGAAATACTAGGGTCTGAAACATATGCTTTTTTTGTTTCTTTAACCTTCTTTATGTACTCTCTATCGGCACGGCTCATTTTCTCGCCTTTATCACCAATGGCTTGCCCGTTGAGATCAGCATATGCAATCATGCTGAATCCTTGGTATCTCGCCTTTGCTGCTGCCATCAACTTGACCTTATCTGCCTCGCTGAGTCCTGCCAAACCATTTGTATTTGCTAATTCTTCCAAGCGAATCATTTTTTCATTGACATCTTTATCAATGGTAAGCGATATGCTCTGGCTTTGATTCCGAACGATTTCATTTTCTGCATTCATTAATTCCGTCCGAGAAAAATAATAGCCTATCCATGATAATACGATGATAATCCCTAAAAATAACGGCATTAAAATAACCAAACATGTTTTCTTAACTGAATTGAGTTCCCACATAAATTATCAGCTACCCCCTAAACCATATTGCTACCTAACACATACTACCTAAAAGCTCCTTGCAAATAAAGGCGTTATTTCAAAACTCCCTTCTGTTTTGTCTCTATATAAAGTTTTCTTGCAATCTAGTTATTTTCTGATTATACCATAAACTCGACTAGCTTTGACACTTCTTTTCTGAAATTTGCAAATTCGACGTATAATATATTTATATGCACGTTTCTAAAAAAGCTTTCTTTTCATAAAAAATAAAGGGCCGCCTTTTACGGCAACCCTTTATCCCTTTTCAGACGGTATATTTAATTAATGTTTTTGCCACAGCCTTTTTACCAGCGCAAAGTTCAGCAAAATATCGTTCGATTTTCTGACCTAATCCAGCCTCATATAGATCAATGCCAAAAATATTCACGTCACTCAATATCGGTTGTAAAGCAGCAGGTATGTCGCCAGCTTGCCCTAAATGGATCCCCGTCAAATACCCTTGCAACTTTTCTAATAAAGGATCCGGGCTCACCGAGAACGCATTGTCCTCATCATCAAGCCCCAACAAATAACGGCACCAGCCAGCTATCGCCAACGGAATATATTCAAGATCTGCAGCAGACAAATCCGTTGCTGCTTGATACGCTTTAATCGTTTCGCCAAAACGAACGCCCACCTTTTGCGAAGTATCGCAAGCTATTCGCTGCGGCGTATCAGGAATTGCCGGATTAGGGAAACGCTGGTTTAAGCACTCTTCAATGAAGTCTGCTGGATTCAATACCCCCGGGTCTGTGACGACCTTCATCCCTTCCAGCAACCCGATTTTCTCTACCAACTTTTTCAATTGCGGATTTGCCATCTCATCGGCAATCAACGTATAGCCTAGCAAACAACCAAAAACAGCTAAAGCAGTGTGCAATGGGTTCAAACAAGTGCAGACCTTCATGCGCTCAACTCGATCAACAGTTTCTCTATCCGTAAAAATAACACCTGCTTTTTCAAGCGGCGGCCGGCCATTCGGAAATAAATCCTCGACGACAAGATACTCGGTTTTTTCTGCATTGACGAAAGGAGCATAGCTGCCACCTCGTGCACTTGCAACAAAATCCATATTTTCAAAACCAGCTGCCAGCAAATCATCCCGGACTTGCTCAGAAGGACGCGGCGTTATCTTATCGATCATACTGCAAGGATATGCGACCTTTTCGGCCAGATACTCCGTAAAACTTTTTTCAACAAGATCAGCCTTCAACCAAGCGGCCCCAATATCTGCTACAGCAGCCTGCAAGATAAGCCCATTATGTGAACAATTATCCATGCTCAAAAGCGATACAGGTTCTGCACCCGCCAAATAACGGTCATATAAAAGCGAGGTGACCCGCGCCATGAAGGATTGTGCTTTTGCGGGGCCTGCTGACATATCAAGCAATACCTCTGGTAAATAACTGCCATCACTGCCCCGTAACTTATATCCTTTTTCCGTAATGGTAAAGCTTACAATCTGCAAAGACGGCGCGCGAAAAATCGCCTGCAAACGCAGCCAATCTTCCGTTCCAAGCTGGCTGCCCAAGCTTTCTGTTATACTGGCAATCACTTTTTTTCTCGTGCTCTGATCGGGATACATCGTCACCAACAAACTGAGATCATCATGCTTTTTATAAATCTTGTCGATAATATCTCTGCCATTAGGAGCTGCTGTAATAATCCCCGTATCCGCCAAACCATTGTCCAGCAACGTCTGCTGCAACGAAGCAATAAACGCCCGAAAAATGTTGCCCGGACCGAAATGAAGCCAGGTTGGCGACTCTTTTGTCTTTTTTCGAACTATTGCGCGGTCAAATAACGGCAGTTCCACCGCATTATCTTGCCAAATTTTTTTATTTTCAAGTCCTTCATCATTGAGCTTCATCATTTGCACCCACCTTTTATCTCCTGCTGTTTTCGCGGCAAATCGCATCCCAAAGGCCACATAAATAATTGGCACCTAGAGCCCGGTCAAACAAACCATATCCCGGCATGCCAACTTCGCCCCAAATCATTCTTCCATGATCCGGGCGAATCGGCCCTTCGAACCCTACATCATACAAAGCTCTCATCATTTCATAGACATCGAGCGATCCGTATTTTGACTTATGTGCTACTTCATTGAAAACGCCCGGTTCATGGACCTGCACATTACGAATATGGGCAAAACCAATGCGATTTTTTTTGCCGAAGTGCCGTAAAATCTTCGGAATATCATTTTGCAGATTTGCACCTAAAGAGCCGCTGCAAATCGCCAATGTGTTGCTTGGGTTATCAATCAAGTTCACAATTCGTTCAAGATTTTTTTGTGAAGTGACGATACGCGGCAGACCAAATACCGAAAACGGAGGGTCATCGGGATGAATGGCCAGCTTGATTCCAAGTTTTTGCGCTTCCGGAACCACCGCTCGCAAAAAATACCCCAGATTATCAAATAGTTTTTCCTCATCGATATCTTTATAGGCTTCAAATAAATGCGTCAGTTCCTTCAACCGTTCCGGTTCCCAGCCCGGCAATGAAAAACCATTGCTGCTATCGAGAATTTCTTTTACCATCGTTTGCGGATCTTTTCCTTCAATTAAATGATAGTCAAAAGCAAGTGCTGTCGACCCGTCATATAATGGCTTAGCCAAATCCGTGCGCGTCCAATCAAAAATCGGCATGAAATTATAGCAAACCACATCGACTCCAGCCTTGGCCAAATTTTTCAAGGACTCAATATAATTTTTTATATAAAGATCCCGGCTCGGCAATCCCAGTTTAATATCCTCATGAATATTGACACTTTCAACCGTCGATGCATCAAGTCCATAGGATTTTATCTTATCGGTTATATCCTTTATTTTATCAATCGGCCAAACATCGCCAACCGGAACATCAAACAAAGCCCATACAACGCCCTGCATCCCAGGAATCTGACGAATCTGTTCCAAGGTAATCTTATCTTGTTTTCCGTACCAACGGAATGTCATTTTCATTATCGTAACCTCACTTTGTTTTTACTAAAATACTACCATACTAGATTCATCTAAACAATCCCATTTTACTGGCTCGAACTCTGCCTTATCTAGAAAAACACTGATTCGCTTCTATTAGCTCTTCTTTTTCAACGTTTACAATCAATTGATTTCATTCGTTAAAATTAAAGTAGGCCATTGCGTTTTGATAAGAAATCCCACGGACGATTTCAGCCAAAATTTTCTCATCCTCCGGGTATTCACCAGCCTCAACCCAGCCTCCAATTAAGTTGCACAAAATCCGGCGAAAATACTCATGGCGTGTATAGGATAAAAACGATCTCGAATCCGTTAACATCCCGATAAAGTTACCCAAAATCGATAAATTTGCTAAACTCGTAAGCTGGTCTAGCATTCCACGTTTTGTATCATTGAACCACCAAGCAGATCCGTGCTGTATTTTCCCGGCAATTTCCGTTCCTTGAAAAGAACCGATAATTGAGCCAATCAACGCATTGTCATTCGGATTCAGTGAGTAGATTATCGTCTTAGGCAACGATTCATCAACAGCCAGTGCATCAAGGAAGTGCACTAGCGCATCGCCACTATCGGATGCCGCAATGCAATCAAATCCCGTATCTGCACCAATCTTTAAAAATGCCGATGAATTCGCATTTCGCTGTGTCGAAAAATGAAGCTGCATCGCCCAGCCTTGCTTATTATATTCTCGCCCTAAAAACAACAACAAATTTGTTTTGTACTGTTCGATTTCAAGAATACTTAACGACTCGCCGCGCAAGGCTTTTTGAAATATACTTTCTACGACAGAAGCATCTGCTTCTTGGTAGAAAATATAATCCAACCCATGGTCCGCTGCCCGGCACCCCATTGACGCAAAAAATTCAATTCGTTGTTTCAGTACTGAATATACATCATCCATACAGCGAATTTTTTGTCCTGCAATTTGCCCAAGCCGATTTACATATTCTGCAAAGCCCGGCTTTTCTAGACCGATGATTTTATCAGGACGCATCGCCGGCAATACTGCCGCACTGCATTTTCCATCGTCCTTTATTTTTTTATGCCAATACAAATCATCTGCCGGATCATCGGTCGTACAAATGACTTTAACATTTGAACTTTTAAGAATACCTAGTACTGACATTTCCTTTTGCTGCAATTTTTCATTGCAATGATTCCATATGTCTTCCGCCGAATCTCCAGTCAATGGCGTGTCACAATCAAAGTATCTCTGCAACTCTAGATGTGTCCAATGATATAAAGGATTTCCTATAGCTTTAGGCAAGGCTTCCGCGAACTTTTGAAATTTTTCTCGGTCCGTTGTCGTTTTACCGGTAATATATTTTTCTTCTACACCATTTGAACGGATCATTCGCCATTTATAATGGTCACCGCCAAGCCAGGCTTCGGTAATATTAGCAAAAACATGATCTTCCGCAATTTCTCGTGGATTTATGTGACAATGATAATCTACGATCGGCAAATGTTCAGCATACTCATGAAACAGTCTTTTAGCCGTTTCACTTTCCAATAAAAAATCTTTTTCCATAAATTTTTCCATGAAATCATTCCTTTACGCATGTATTTCAGTAAAATGAACCCACTATTTTTCGTTATGAAGATTTTTGCTATCGGTAAACGATTGCAAGGCATTATAGACACTTTTTACTTTCTGACTAAGCACAATCTGCAATTGCTGACCTACCATCACAGCATCTTTTACGCCATCTATATTCTTCAACAAATCGCAATTCGCCGCCATATTATCCGATAAATCGATTCTCAATCTCGTCGCACAATACGTATAGTAATCGATATTATAGGCTCCACCGACATTGTCCAAAATCAATTTTGCCAAATTAAGCTGTTCTGCTTCAACCAGCTCCGGAGTTGATGTTTTTACTGGATTGTTCCACAAATCTTCATATTTGTATCCGGTCAACTCTTCAACGACAGTCTTAGATGCAGCACTGACGTCTTCTTTTCTTCCGCCAGCTTTCAAGCGATCGATTTCTTGAATCAACATTGCATGGGTTTGTTTATTCAATTTAAAACGCCAAGCAAAAAATAACGCCAATCCGACTAATCCACCGGTGCCAAGGAACAATGTGTAAACTATCGTGTGAATTGCTTCTGGAGATTGGACCAATTGCCCTTTAACAAATCCACCTTCTTGTAAAACAATCCCTACAATAATCGTTGCAATTGCTACGGTAGTTTTTCTAGCAAAGGTCATGACTGCTGCAAAAAGACCTTCTCTTCTTTTCTGCGAAATAATTTCATCAACATCCGGAATAAAAGGAAATACATTCCATGGTGTGAATTCCAAAAGCTGCCGACCGACTTGATAAAAAAGCCCTAATGCATATAAGATGACAAGTTTTGATGTAGGGTCATATGCGTATACCAATAAAAAGCCAACCAAGCAAACTAACATCGTAATATAAGATGTCTTAAATAAATTACTTGGGCCAATTTTAATCAACAAAAATCCACCAGCAATTGTAGTCGGAATACCAATGATGCTCAAAGATAAAATATCCGCTGCATTGGCTGAAGGAATATTTAAACAGAATACAGCAAAAAATACGAAAACTGTATTGAAAACATCTTTTCCTGTAAAGGAACAGATATAAATCAATAGATGTTGACGAAAAGCCTTTACTTTCAATGTAGATATATAATCTTTCGCTATTTGGATGACATTTTCCCACTTTTCAGCAAATGTTTTGACTTTTGCTGGGTGCAACAACTCATCCTTCATTTTTGGGGTAAGTTCTCTTTCCCAAGTCACTTTATAACTGATGAAAATACAAATTGCAAAAAGCACGGCGAAAATTGTACCATTCAAAGAATATGCATATGCATTATTCTCACCAAAAAAACGAATTAAAATTGCTGGAACAAAGGTAGCAAGGAACGTGCCCGTTGCTGAAATGAACATACGGCAAGTAGATAATTTAGTGCGATCATTGAAGCTCGTCGTCATTTCCGAAGGCAGTGTTTCCCAAGGAATCAAGACCATTGCTGCAATAATTTCAAATGCAAGATAACAAGCGAGGTAATACCAGTAACTCATGCCAGTGACCCATAACATTATGTACACGAGCATCAGCGGAGAACCAATCAATAAGAAAAAACGACGACGGCCAAAACGCTTACCCAATTTATTTTTGTAAAAATTATCAGATATACTACCGATTGAAAGGCTTACAATAGCATCAACTATTCTGGCGATTCCGACAATTGATGCGGCTTCTACAGGTGAAAGCCCCGCATATGTCGTGTAAAAAAACAACAACCATGCGCCAATAATTGTAAAAGCTCCCCCACCCATTAAATCTGTTAACCCATAGCCAATTCCTCGTGGAATCGTAATTTCTCTGTTCATCTTAACCATTTCTTTGCCTCCTATATGCAGTATTTTCTAGTATACTAGTTTGAAATTTTCTAAAAACTAACGGTTCTCTTTTCTCCTCTCAACTGATACACTACCATACTAGTATATTTATGGCAAGATAACTTATATTCGCTTACATGCCATACTACTTTATTATCTATGCTTTTCTCTTATTTTCGCATTATATCGGAGTTTTATAAATAGTCTGATTTATCGGTAAAAACAAACAGTTTACGCCACCCAAGGTGCTTACGTAAACTGTTTAAAATAATTTTTACCTAAAGTACAATGGATATTTTTCTTTTAATTCTTCAATATCCTTGAGCGCTTTGCCGATATGTTGACGAATGATGGCTTTTCCGTTTTCCCAATCATGGTTTACAATTGAAAAATATATTTCCTCGTGTTGCCCAAAAAGCTTCGGCATCTCATAATATCCATTAAGCAAGTTCAACATGCGAACACGATTATAATTAAGGCTCATTTGTTCAAGCATCTTCCAAATACGACTTTTGCCACAAGAACTATATATAATGCCGTGAAAACTCCCGTCTAGTTCAAAAAAACGAGCGAAATCTTCTCTCTTAACACAAAGTTCTTGCAAATCAATGCAGTCTTGCAAACGTTGTCTGCTTTCCTGCGAAAAATCCTTGCAGGCCAGTTCTACAACTGCATTTTCCATCGTCTGACGCAAAAATATAGATTCCTCAACCTGCTCTAAATCAATTTTGGCCACATACGTTCCTTTTTGAGGAACAATTTCTAACAAATTTTCATGAGCGAGACGAATAAACGCCTCCCGTACAGGTGTCCGGCTCATTTCAAGCTCATTGGCGATTTCTTGTTCTGATAATGCCATGCCTGGTACTAAGTTCATATTCAATAGATTTTTATTCAAAATTCTCAGAGCATATTCACGTATTGATTCGTAACTTTGCTTATCTGCCAATTCTAATTTCATAATATTAACTCCTAAAATAACGTTGATATAAGTCTCTTTACTTTAGCATAAAAATTTAAATTTTACAAAACATCCTTCTTCAATTCCGATAAATATCATCTTAAATCCCCCATACATTTTCTAAAACATACTCTTATGTTTTAGAAAATGTATGGGAGCTATACCTTCATATTTTTTAAAACATTTACTAAAATAAAATACATCATTAAACCCCACCTTGGCAGCTGCAGCTGACACAGGATGCCCATCTTGCATAAAATTTTTAGCCTCTTGCAATCGCAATTCGATAAGATATGTAATCGGTGTCTTTCCTGTAATTTTTTTAAAAATATTTTCTAAATATGTAGGACTGATTTCTGACAACTCCGCTAAACTTTGCAGTGTTATTCTTTCGCAATAATGCTTGGACATAAACTCAATTAACTTTTCTACTTTTCGCACATGATCATAATTAAAATCAGGATTACATTTCCATGAAATCAATAAGGATAAAATTTCCATAAAAATTGATTTCGCCCGAATCACGCGATTATTATCGTTCAAAAAATACGTTTTATTGAACTGTGAAAACAGTTTGTATAACCTAGTATACAAAAAAGAATCTTCAATGTTTTCTATGTTGTCAAAGGGCAAGGGCACTTGAGTCAACGACCATTTCCCCTCGTAGTAAACAGGGTGTGTATAAAAAAAGTCAACAGTAAAACATTTCATTAGGTTTTTCTGGAACGTTTTTCCAACGCGATAATCGCCAGGACGGTAATATACGAGATCACCTTTTTTTGCTATGTAAATTTTTTCATTACATCGAAGTTCGGCTTGTCCATCATACACAAAAATCAAATTATGCCGGTCATAAATATTTTTTCCTTTTAGTTCCCAATCTGCGGTACATTGACGTTCAGCCGCATAAGTAATCTCTAGAAATATATTTTCTAATAGCATTCCATCAAAAATAGTCTGCACAGAAGCACCCCCATCCTATATTGATATTGTACAAATAAAATTATATCGTATATGTTCAAAAAATTCTATATGTTTTAAATTAATAGGAGATTGCTCTATGAAATACATAGAAAACAATTTCTGTATATTTCTCATAGAAAATCTGATATTTATATTATACAAATATCAACATCAAAATAAGGTGGAGGAATGAAGTATGCGAATTCCCTTTGAAACAATGAAAAAAGAAATCAAACGTGTTTTTTTAAAAGCAGGCTTAAGCGAGCACGATGCCGATCTTTGTGCTCAGGTCCACACAGAATCAAGTTGTGATGGTGTTTATTCCCATGGGCTCAACAGAGTTTCCCGATTTTATGATTATGTACAAAAAGGCTGGGTAAATACGCAGGCAAAGCCAACGACGATAAAAGATGGCACCTGCATGGAAATTTGGGATGGCAACCGAGCCCCCGGAATCTTAAATGCGAAAGCTTCTATGCAAAGAGCAATGCAACTTGCTGACCAACATGGCATTGGGCTCGTTGCACTCAGAAATACAACGCATTGGATGCGAGGTGGAACCTATGGATGGGATGCCGCAAATGCAGGATATGCAGCAATTTGCTGGACTAACACCGAATCATGTATGCCCGCTTGGGGAGCAAAGAACACACGCGTCGGCAACAACCCTTTTGTAATTGCACTACCTCGTGAAAATGGAAATATTGTTTTAGATATGGCAATGTCACAATTTTCCTATGGAAAACTCCAAGTGACTAGGCTTAAAAATGAACAACTACCTGTTCCTGGTGGGTATGATGAACAGGGGAATTTGACTACCGATCCTGGAGCAATTGAACAGTCCATGCGCATTTTACCAACAGGCTACTGGAAAGGTTCGGGGTTTTCAATTGTTCTTGATAGTTTAGCTGCTATATTAGCAAACGGATTAGCAACCGTCGATATTGATAAGGTTCAAGAAGGAAGTTGCGGTGGCTGTTGTCAAATTTTCATCGCTTTAAATCCTTATAATGGCGGAGGAAAAGAATTCGTTGAGCAAACTCTCAATGAGACAATTTCTTACATCAAAACCTCGACCCCGGAAAAAACGGGACGTGAAATTTTCTTTCCTGGTGAATTAGCTGCCAAAACACGAAAAGAAAACTTAGCTCAAGGAATTCCTGTGGACGAAAATGTATGGAATGAAATTTTATCTCTATAAAATCAATCAAAGAAAGAAGTGATCTGCATGATTTATGGTCTATTGAAGAATATAGAAGCAGAATGTTCTTTTTACTCCACTGCTTTGCAAAAAGGCCTCACCTATTTAAAAAATACTAATTTACAAGATTTATCGCCCGGAAAACATCTGATTGATGGAGAAACATTATTCGCTGTTGTATCTGATTACACAACAGAGCCCAAAGAAATGCGACGCCCCGAAGGGCATGAAAAATATATTGATATTCAGTATGTCGCTAGTGGTGAAGAAATACTCGGATGCAGCTTCGCAACACCAGAAAGCACAGTTTCAGAAGATAAATTAAAAACAGATGATGTTGTTTTTTACAACACAGTTGAAAATGAAACAGACATAAAGTTAACCGCAGGTGCATACGCCATTGTTTTTCCACAAGATATTCACCGCCCCGGCTGCACCAATCTCACCAATCTTCAAGTGAGGAAAATCGTTGTAAAAATAAAAATTGGATGAATGGTCGCATTCATCCTGAAAGGATTTTACTATGAAAGCACTCGAAATCAACGCTCCAGGAAGCATCCAGATTGTGGAGCGATCCATCCCCGTCCCATCTGCCGATGAAGTTCTAATTCATGTCAAAGCCGCAGGAATCTGCGGTTCTGACACCCATATCTATCATGGGAAAAACGCATTTGCTACCTACCCTCGTGTTGTTGGGCACGAATTTGTTGGAGAAATTGCTGGGCTTGGTCAAAATATAAGCGATCTAAAAATCGGAACGCCTGTAACAGTTGATCCAGTTATTGCCTGCAATGATTGCCACGCTTGTCATATAGGACGCCCCAATGTATGCAAAAGCCTTCGCGTTTTAGGAGTTCACATCGATGGAGGTTTTCAAGAATATATTGCCGTCAACAGAAAGAATGTATATGTCCTGCCACAAGGTATTCCTTGGGAACTCGCTGCATTAATTGAACCATATAGCATTGCCGCACAAGTCAAGGAACGTGGACACATCGGTATAGATGATACTGTCCTTATTTGCGGCGCGGGCCCTATCGGGTTAATTATTTTGCAAATGGCAAAAATGGTTGGGGCCAAAACTGCAATCATGGACATTGTTGATGCTCGCCTAAAAAGAGCCACTGAGTTAGGTGCTGACCTTACCATCAATTCAAAAAAACAAAATGTTGTTGATGAAATGAATCGCTTCACAGATAACGAAGGTGCCAATTTGATTTATGAAGCAACGGGAAATATTACCGTACTAGAAACCTGTATTACAAAAATCGCCGCTAGTGCAGGCAGAATCGTCGTTCTCGGCTTTTCACAAGAAGAGGTTAAAATACCACAAATTGCAATTATGAGCCGCGAATTAGAAATAATTGGCACTCGCCTAAACAACAAAAAATTTCCCGAAGTCATTTCCTGGTTCGAAGAAAAACGTATTCACCCAGAAAAAATCTTGTCTCATACATTCCCCTTTCAAAAAGCAAAAGACGCCTTTGCGCTCATGGAGGAAGCTCCTGATTCTGTCTATAAAATCGTTTTGACATTTTAAACTAAATCTAGTAGCAATATTTCCGCAAAAACTGATCACTGATTTTTACCACATTCACCGATGATAATCTTCGTTCTTTCCGTTGCCAAAAGGCAGACTACCATGTAGTGGGCCTTTTGCATTTCACGTCTTAACAGCAAAACAAACGCAATAAAAAAAGAGCCCCTAAGGGCTCTCTCATTCTTATTCTGCAGTAAACGGCAGCAATGCAATATTGCGGGCACGTTTGATAGCAACCGTAACCTGGCGCTGATGCTTTGCACAGTTGCCAGAAATACGACGCGGTAAAATCTTGCCGCGTTCCGTAACAAAACGACGAAGTTTTGCAACGTCTTTATAATCAATAGCTTCTACTTTATCAACGCAGAAACTGCAGACTTTTTTTCTAGGTCTTCTTCCTCTTTCACGTCTCATCGAATATACCTCCCTTTAAAATGGTATTTCTTCGTCAGGGAGAACTTCTGAACCAAAGGAACTTGCACCACTGCCGCCAGCAGGTGAACCTACTGAAACATGGTCTTCTGGTCCGCGAGTCGGTTTCGCGCCCATGAACTCGATGTCCTGAGCCACTACTTCTGTCACATAACGTTTCGATCCGTCTTGTGCATCATAGTTACGAACTTGCATACGACCTTCTACCAAAACTTGGCTTCCCTTGATTAAATTATTCCCACAAATTTCGGCCAGTTTTTCCCATGCTACGATGGGAATAAAATCAGCTGTATTCTGCTGGTCACTGCTTCTGCTAAAACGACGGCTGACCGCCAGCGAAAAAGAAGCGACTGCTTTGCCGGATTGTGTATAACGCACTTCCGGATCACGAGCAAGCCGACCTACTAAAATTACCTTATTCATGGCAATGCCCCCCTGGCTTTGTATTATTCTTCGTCAGATTTTATGATCATGTGTTTTAAGATGTCGTCGTTGATCTTCATTACACGATCGATTTCAGCTACGCAAGCTGGATCGCATGTAGTGTAGAACAAGCAGTAATAACCATCTGCGAAATCTTTGATTTCATATGCTAGACGTTTTTTACCCCAACGATCTTCTTTTTCAATTGTACCACCGTTGTCAGCAATAAGCTTCGAGAATTTTTCAATTACAGCGTTTGTAGCTTCTTCTTCCAATGGTTTAACAATGAATATGACTTCGTACTTTCTCACGAAATCACCTCCCTCTTTGGACTTTGGCTCCTCATACAAGGAGCAGGGAAGGTTCAAAAATAAGTTTTTTAAACCTAACTGTCTTATGACTAAACAATTATATCATTTCTATAGAAGTGATGCAATCTTTATTTCAACAAAATTTTATGACTTCTCTCACCAGTGATACATTTGCACAAAACAAAAGAGCTGCTACATTTTTTACACTGCAGCAGCTCTTTGGCAAAATTTACAAGCTGTAATTTTCATTGTATTCGAAGCTTTACGCCGCTCTTTTGCTGACACTATCCATATATTGATCAATCACAGCTTTTACTGCTCCATCCATCGGGATGTCCTTTGTAATCGGATAAAGCCTGCCTTGCTGGGAAACCTCTATCCATTTTCCGTCTTTTTTCTCAAACGTCAGATCGACCCGGCCCAAGTAAACATGGTTTTCGCCGCCAGCTTGAACAATCGGTATTCCACCAGTACGGTAAATAGGCTGATCGATGACATAATGATCATCTGCCCCAATGATCAATGCCGGACCTTTTCCCGCGAGTTTCATATCCATTTGAACATCCGCCGATAGACCCGCATGGGACAAAATAAGCTGGATGTCCGATTGATCCTGCACCTCTGGCAAAAGCTTAGCTGCTGTCATCACTGGATCTTCTACTAACTTGTTCTCGCCTTGTGTATATTTTTTGACTTTCATGGAAGATACACCCAAAACACCGATTTTAAGCCCGCCAACCGTTTTTATCATATACGGTTTGACGCCGGTCAAATAAGAACCATCGGTATTTCTGATATTAGAGCATAATGTCGGAAATTGTGCCTGTTCAATCAACTGGTACAATTTTTGATCTGCACTCACAAGCTCATCGGTTCCTTTGAATTCATTATTTCCGAGCTCCCATGCATCGTATTTCATTTGATTGAGGGCTGCCATTTCCATGGTTCCATAAAAAACTTTCTGATAGGGTCCTCTCACATACAAATCTCCTGCATCAAGTAGTACGACATTAGGAACTTCTGCTCTGATTTTTTTGATTATAGTCGCTTTCCTTGCCAATGCATACGGATCATAGCCATGAAAATCATTGGTGTGAATAACCGTGAGCCGATAGGTCTGTGGCTGTTCCTTAGCAGCAACAACTGCATTTGGCAAAATGGCAAAAAACAGCAAACATATCATCAAAAAACCATATTTCATTCTGAAAATCAACATTTTTCCATCTCCTTTATCTGCTCCATTTTATCATCCGATATATTGCGAAGGATTAAAAACATGTTAAGTTTCAGAAAATATTATAATCAACAAAGTTCCCGTCAGAAATCTTTATAAAAATTTCTGACGGGAACTTTGTTTTTCTTCACCGCATTTACTCAGAAGAATTTTTGCATCTCGTTGATGTCATTTGTCATGCCTAAAAGCACCATAAGCTTCAGTCGAGCTTTCGGCCCTGACAATTCATTGGCCAAAATAAGACCGGCACCTTTCATCGAGTTGGCACTGCCTTCATAGCTATAAGCCGGAACGACGCTTCCGCCATGCACGCGTGTCGCCAAAACCACAGGAATTCCTTGTGCCCTGGCTTCTTCAATGCCTCGTTTGATCAAAGGCGATACATTACCGCAGCCAAAAGCTTCGACGACAATGCCTTTCACCTTTTTTTGAATCAAACAATCAAGCAAATAAGCATCCATACCAGCAACAGCTTTTAATAAGTGAACATCATCGACGATTCTATCGCTTTTGATTTTTTTCAAGTTCAAGGGATGACGTTTTATTACGACTCGATCAAAATACACGCGCCCAATCGGCCCCCAAAAAGGTGAGTCAAATGTCTTGACGCTAGTCGAATGCGTTTTAGTAACTTCAGCTGCCGTATGGATCTCATCGTTGAGCACGACCAAAACTCCTTGTCCATAAGCATCTTCTGCTACAACAGTCTGGACAGCGGCCAAAATATTTCCCGGGCCATCTGGGCTGGTTTCGGATGCACCGCGCATCGCGCCTGTTACACAGATTGGTTTTTGAGTTGAAGTGACCAGGTCAAGCATATAGGCTGTTTCTTCAAGCGTATCCGTACCATGCGTAACGACAAAGCCTGTTACCGCTTTATCTTTTGCATAGGCATCTATTTTTTTTGCCAAGTCGAACATCATTTGCGGCGTCATATATCCACTTGGGACATTTGCAAATTCTTTTACTTCGATCTGGGCCAGTTCTTTGAGCGCCGGAACCGCTTTGATCAAATCATCGCCACTGACTGCCGGCACAAGGCCTTTTACTTCCTCATCGTATTTCATGGCAATCGTCCCGCCGGTTGTGATGACAATTATTTTCTTCATTCCATCGTCTCCATTTCATCCCTATTTTGTTTTTACAAAAAAAAGACTGCCGTTCCAGAATGACTTCTGAACTTGCAGCCATTTTATATGCGAACTTCAAAGCGACTTTTTTTCTGCTTTATTTTTTCATCAGGCAACGCCTCTATATCAAGTGCCGTTTTGCGCTCTAACCCACCTTGTTCCAAAGTTTTCTGCAACGTTCTTTTTTTCTCTTGTTTTAAAAACTTCATTGCCGTCAAGACAACCGCAACAATGACAATGATGCCTACAAATGGCATATAACTGATTGAAGTGGGCTTTGGCGTAGGTTTTGCCGGTGCTGCTGCCGTCGTTCCCGTTTGCTGCGCCGTACCGGATTCATCGCTTCCAGCGGTTGCAGCAGCAGGCAGTCCCGATGGTTTTGCCGCAGCTACGGCCTTTGTGTCATTTGCCGCCGGAGCTGCTGCTTTGCTCGAAGGCGCCGCATCCGAAGCAGCTTCGCCGCTTTTGCCTTTGCCTTGAAGGGCCGCGCTTATTGATTCGACTTGTCTGACAGCGTTGACAAAATCTGGGTTAGGTGCCTGGACCGCCGCCGCTGCGCCAGATGGAGCTCCATCATTCCCAGACGTCGTTTGTGATACACTGGGCATCACCGGCGGTGTTGGTTTTACCGGTGCAGTCGGCGCTGTTACGGCCATGTTGGAATCCCCCTCTTACATAATCTTTTCTAAAGTTATTTCTCTACCACGCAGTAAAAATCCTGTACAACGCAATAAAAAGCTGTTTTATAAAAAAAATGCAGCCACAACGGCTGCACTTTCAAGTTCTCTATTTGTTCGCATCTTCTTCCACGACGGGATTTGTATGGCTGAGAATTTTTTTCTTTTCGGCCTTTTTCTTCTTTTTCTCCTTGTTCTTCGGGCTCTTATCCCCCATAATGAACATCTCCTTATTATTATGACCTGTCTTTGATTATAGCATTTTTGCCCCTTTTTCGTTAGCTTGCTATTTCGATGTATTCGTACATACAACGGAGTATCCAGCCTTATCCGCAGAAAAAACGAATGCAATCTTTTTTTTGGTCAACCATGCTGTCTCTTCATAGACTTAACTTACTTTATCAAAAAAAGCATCGCCACAACTCAAAAAACATCCATTTTTAAGAGACAAATCGCTTAATGCCTAGCCTATTTTATAGATTCCATGAAATCTAGATATTCCTTTTTACTCATAACTGGCTGATAGCCCTTGAGGATAGCGTCCGCTGTCTTTGCATCTTCTGCCAACAAATCGATGATGGTATCCACCATCGTCATCGCTGGCAGGATATATGCCATTTCCTCATCGCTGACTTTAAAATCTCTGGTATGCACCGTGCCACTTGTGCCGCCGCCAAACCATGGATGGATGACTGGCATGATATTCGATACATCCCCCATGTCCGTACTGCCAGCGCTGTGCTCTAAATGATGCACTGCATCCTCGCCCACAATGCTGCGCACATTTTTTTCGTAGACTTTTGTCAATTCTTCATTGTTCACCATTGGCAAATATCCAGGTAAATCATTGATCTCAACTTCTGCCCCCACAGCCATCGCCCCGCCTTTAAAGGCCCGATTGACTTTTTTGTTGGCATCGAGCATTGCCTCAACCGTCCTTGCCCGCACATAACTTTCCATACAGACTTCAGCTGGAACAACGTTGACCAGATCGCCGCCCTTTGTGATGATGGGATGAAACCTTACATGGTCTTCATCTTTAAAAGTTTCACGCTGTGCATTGACCGCGGTCAATGCGACCATGGCTGCATTGAGGGCATTGACGCCTTCATGCGGCGCACTGGCTGCATGGGCTTCTCTGCCTTTGAAGCGGATAAGCTTACCGATAAAACCATTGCTCGTACCGCCGACATCGATGACTCTTTTGGGCTCTCCTTGCATAGAAACATGCATCATCATCGCCATGTCGATATCGTCAAAAGCACCCAAACGAATCAATTCCGCTTTACCACCAAAATAACGGATCTTGCCTTGTTGTCTAAGCCTGTTTCTATATTCAATCTCGACATATTCTTCTGCCGGCACTGCAAAGGGAACTACATCGCCGTCTAAATGTTCCATGACACCTGATGTTTTGAGGCCAATGGCACAGGCCGCCAAAATTGCCAGCTGCACATTATGCCCACAGGCATGTGCCGCCCCAGTCTCAACATCTGCCATTGGATGATCGTGGCAAACAACCGCATCGAGTTCTCCGAGCACCGCAATTTTACGTTTGGAAGTGCGCCCTTTTAATAATCCTTTGATGCCCGTAACCGCCAAACCAGATTCATAAGCAATGTGATGGGCATCGAATATTCCCATTACTTTTGCCGCTGTTTTCTTTTCCTTGAAACCCAATTCCGGTTCTTTTGCTATTGCATCCGCCAAAGCAATAATTTCTTTTCGATGCTGTGCAATTGCCTCATGTACTTTTCTTTTCAATTCTTCCCGCAAAACAAACAACCCCTCATTTTTAGTTTAAAATGTGCATCCACAAGTTTTTATCCATTTTAAAAAGACAATTGTCTTCTTGTGTGATTGACATATTTCATTTTTTTAAATATAATATCAGTTATTGTAACACTTCATCTCTTTTGATTCAATAAAATATACAGCACGGACAAAGATGCTTCGTAAATTCCATTACGAGGCTTTTTTATATCATTTTTTCCTTAGGAAGAGAGGTTTTATCCATGAATTTATTAAAAAACTGGAAAATTCATATTTTAGCACTGATCTTAGCCATCGTTTCCGAGTGGATCGGCGTCAAAAAAATCCCGCTTGGTCCAGGTGTACTGCTTTTTTTACCAATGCTTTACGCAATGGTTTTAGGGGCAATCATCAGCTTGCCAAAATTAAAGCTCCTAAATGATCACGAAATGAAGCACAGCACGGCTGTACTTGGCTTGCTTACCATGCTTTTGGTCACAAAACTCGGCGTCGTCATCGGCCCATCACTGGCCAAGGTCGCAGAAGCAGGCATGGCATTATCAATTCAAGAACTCGGACACTTTACGGGCACGGTCATCATCGGACTGCCGATTGCCATCGCTTTGGGACTTGGCCGCGAATCGGTCGGCGCTACTTTTTCCATTGACCGCGAACCAAACATCGCCATCATCGCTGAAAAATACGGATTGTCTTCACCAGAAGGCCGAGGCGTCATGGCGATCTATATTTGCGGTACCGTATTCGGTGCCATTTGGATCGGACTCATTGCCGGTTTCCTCGCCGCTATGCATATATTCCATCCGTTTGCCCTCGCAATGGGTTCAGGTGTCGGCTCTGGCAGCATGATGGCCGCAGCGACAGGTGCAATTGCTACCGTTTTCCCGGAATACAAACAGGAAATTTTAATGTATGCCGGTGCCAGTAATTTATTGACCACCATTGTCGGCATATATTTCTGCCTTTTCATTTCTTTGCCACTCACCAATTACTTCTATAAAAAACTAACGCCGATTTTGGCGCCAAAACAGGTAAAGGATGGTGCAAGCAAATGAATTGGACTGAAGAATTTTTGATATTCATTACAGCCGGATTAATCAGCATGGCTGTCTGCATCACCGGTTATAATGTGCCTGCAGGCGACGCTTTTCTTGGCTGTTTCATCATTGTCGGCATAACACTTTTAGGCATCGTTTTAGCCAAAATACTCCCGGGCAATCTTCCTATGGTGTTTTGGGTTTCCATTTTGGCGATTGCCGCGACGACGCCGATTTCACCAATTGCTGCGCTTGTCACGGAATACACAAATAAAGTTGATTTTCTCGCTTTATGTACAGTAGTTCTATCTTATGCAGGCCTTACCATCGGCAAAGACATCGGGATGTTTCGCCAAATGTCATGGCGCATCATCATTGTCGCTCTAGCCGTTTATACCGGAACCTTCTTCTTTGCTACTTTGATTGCTCAAATCATGTTGCATTTAGAAGGCATCATTTAAAAATCAGCCTTAAACCTAAAAAACACAAGAGCCGCTTCTATGTTAGATAAAAATTAACATAGAAGCGGCTCTTTTTATTCGTTGATTTTCTCGATTGCTTCTGCAGAAGCAATATTTTTGTGTCTCGGTTTTATATGCATCTGCAAGTTTTCCTGAAACTCAGCCGCAATGCTATCGAGCAGGGCATATCTTTTTCTATACAGATTACGTTTTTGCGATTTGACTTCTTCGATCGCCTTGCGCTTTTCTTGCACGGGCAATTCAAAAAAGCGAGGATCCTCAAGCATCTGTCCGCCGGCCTCCTGCCAAAACTCATCTAAAGAAGTTTTTAGCTTGCGGTCCATGCGCACATGCGTATTGGTGAAAAAGCCTTGATTTGATACAGTATAAATCTTTTCTATCCCTAAACCTTGCGCTAAAAGGCGAAGTCCATAAAGCATAAGGTTTTTCGTTCGATAAGCAAAACAGTGTTTGGTCAAGGCATGGATGATTTCCTGTCCGCCAAGGCTTCCCTGCAAAGCACCTATTTTGAGGCAAGACCGACCTTCTTTATCATAGCCACAAGAAAATGTAATATGGTAAATCCGTTCATCGCCCCACTTCAAATCAAGGCTCATAAGGCCTTCCTTACGGTCGACATACATAAAATCCAAACCGAAGCTGAGCAAATCCTCTTGAAACGGCGATTCCCAAAGAATCAGCCGTCCATCATAATAGATTTCCCGCAAAACCGGAAAACAAAAGGCTTGCTGACAAAAAGAAAAGTGTTGTTCCACCATCTGCCGCCTTTCCGCCAAAGTCGATTGATGATAAAAAACATGCCTGGTCAACTGTTCGTAAAAAATCGCGTTGTCCTTCTCAAGTTCTTTTAAATTGGCACTCTGCGCAAAAAAATCCTTCAAGCCAAGAACTTCATGGCTGTTAGCGGCCGCTCTGAGCCAAAATACTAAAAGCCGCTGTATATTAAAGTCTGTTGTATCACGGTGTCCATATATTCGTTTTCCGAGTTTAAATATTTCATTCAAAGTCTTCGGTCTCCCAACCCCAATTTATTATAAGCAAATTATTTTATCTCATTTTCATGGAGAATACATGAAAATCTCTTTTACTCACTCAACTTATATTATACAGCACAACCCGCTTGTTTCGCCTATTTCGCTCAAAAAATTTTAAACACATCGTTGCGCATTTGGCATTCGCTAAAAAGCACCAGCACTGACATTCATCATGTCATCACTGGTGCTTTTCCATCTGTTTTTATTTTATATCCGTCTGTTCAAGCAGCCAAGTTGCTGCGGCTTTTGCATGGAGTTTCATCGTATCGAAGATTGGCAGAACGCTGTCTTGCTCGCGTACAAGCAAAGGGATTTCCGTACATCCTAAGACAATCCCCTCCGCCCCCTTTGCTGCAAGTTCCTCGATAATCGATTCAAACGTCGCTCGCGAAGCATCCTTAAAATCGCCCTGACAAAGCTCTTCATATATGATGCGATGAATTTCATCCCGTTCTTTCACGGGTGGAACGATCACTTCCAGTCCGTATATGTCCTCAAGTCGTTTACGATAGAAATCTTCTTCCATCGTAAATTTAGTGCCCAGTAAGGCGATTTTTTTCAACCCTCGCTGACAAACCGCTTGTCCTGCGGCATCCGCAATATGGAGAAGCTTGAGTCCCGATTCTTTTTCTATTTGCTCCGCCGTCTTATGCATCGTATTTGTACAGATGATAAAGCTTTCAGCCCCTGCCAGCTTGAGTTTCTTAGCTGCATCCACCAAGATCTCTGTAAGTCCATCCCAGTTACCACTATGCTGCAATCGTTCAATTTCTTCGAACTCAAGGGAATACAGCAGGCATTTGGCCGAATGCAGCCCGCCTAGCTCATTCTTTATCGTCTCATTTAAAATCCTATAATACTCGAGGGAAGATTCCCAGCTCATCCCGCCAATCATTCCTATTGTCCTCAATTTACCTCGGCTCCTTTTCCTTAAAACATTGCACCATCATCAAGCTGACTGCAAATAACATCTGCCAACCGCTTGATGCCTTCGCGGATTTTTTCCTCTGTCATATTTGAATAATTGAGCCGTAATGTATTTTTGCCGCCTCCATTCGGGAAAAACGACGTTCCCGGAATAAATGCCACTTTTTGCTGCAAACAAATGGCTAAAAGCTCTAAAGCGTCCATATGTGCAGGGAGTTCCACCCAAAGGAAAAGTCCACCAGCAGGCCGGGTAAAGGAGACCGCTGCCGGCATTGTTTTCTCGAGCATATCCACCATAACATCCCGTCGACTTCGATAGCGCTCGATCAATCCTTCGACATTTGCATCAAAATCATAGCTTTCCATATACTCTGCTATTTCCATCTGACTGCGCATCGATGTACAAAGATCAGCACCCTGTTTGATCAAAACGTATTTTGAAAAAATTTCTGGCGCCGCTGCAAGCCAGCCTATGCGCAGTCCCGGACAAAAAGTCTTAGAAAACGTACTCGTATAAACGACCAGATTCTTTCGATCCATCGATTTGAGAGCTGGCAGGCGTTCTTCTTCAAAACGCAATTCACCATAAGGATTATCCTCAATTACGGGAATTTCATAACGATTGACCAATTCCATGAAACTTTGCCGCCGCTCAAGCGACCAAGAAATTCCTGTAGGATTTTGAAAATCAGGAATGACGTATATCAGCCGAACATTCTTTTCTTCCTCTAGAGCTTTTTCCAGTTCCTTTAAAATCATGCCCTGCCCATCACCCGCGATTGCCCTAAAACGAGGCCCATAGGCCTTGAAAGCACTGATTGCGGCCAAATAGGTAGGACTTTCACAAAGAACGACATCCCCTTCGTCGAGGAACAGTTTGCCCGAAAAATCCAGAGCTTGCTGCGAACCGCAAGTAATCAAGACGTTATTTGCCTCCACAGTCGTTTGAAAAAGACGATTCATTCTTTCGGCGATTTTTTGGCGCAAAGGCTCATAGCCTTCTGTCGTTGAATACTGCAGGGCAGCTTGTCCCTGCCTCGTCAACACTTTTTGAGCGACCGCTTTCATCGCCTCGATAGGAAACATTTCCGGTGCTGGTAACCCTCCGGCAAAGGAAATCATATCTTTTTGCTGGGTGAGTTTCAAGATTTCCCGGATTTCCGAAGCTTTCAATTCGTTCATTCGTTTGGCAAACTTAATCGTCATGAGCCTTCCTCCTATTTATGCGCCCCATATTTTCAACACAAAAAGAATATTTGCTGCTGCAACAGTTAACATTTTTTTATTTATATTATCAATACTGGACATATGTGTAAATATCCAATATAATATTTTCTAAATACCAATATTGTTTTAAAGGTGGTTTTCATACAATGGACATTACCAAAATAATAGAAGGGCTGTCGTTAAACCCTGATAAAAATGTTCCTCTCTATGTTCAACTAGCAAATTCCTTGACTGCTAAGATCCAAAGCTTCGAACTGCCGAACGGCACGAAACTTCCGCCGGAAAGGGAACTTGCCCGACTTTTGAATATCAGTCGCACAACAAGCCTCAATGCCTACCGTCAGCTCGAAGAAAGCGGGCTCATCCGATCAAGGCGAGGCAGTGGCACTTATGTAGCCAATCCGCATAAGGATTCCGTAGAGATTTCCATGCCATGGGAACAATTATTTTCACCACAGCGAAAATCACCATTGTCTTCTTTGCTGCGAACCTTAGTTGCTACCCCGACGGCCAATGAAACGATTTCTTTGGCGGCAGGCATGCCTGACCCGACTTTTTACCCTTTAGCTGAGCTCGCTCATTTGGCACAGGCAAACGCAGCCGCCATTCCTGCCGCTGACTATGGATACCTGGCAACAGAGGGCTATCTGCCGCTTCGCCATTCCTTGACAAAGTGGCAGGAACAATCCGGTATTCATGCAACACCAGACCAATGCCTGATTGTCGCAGGGTCTCAGCAAGGACTTTATCTCATCGTCAAAACGATGATTGAGCCCCAAGATTATGTCATCGTTGAATCTCCAACGTATCTTGGCGCGATTCAATCCCTAGAAGCTGCTGGAGCACGTCTTTTGACCCTGCCTGCCGGAAATCAGCTTGACTTTGATCTATTGGAAGATTATCTGATCCGTTACCGGCCAAAACTCATGTACACGATTCCAACATTCCACAATCCAACGGGACGTGTAATGACTTTATCCGACCGAAAAAAACTCATCGAACTCGCCGCTCGCTACCGTCTTGCTATCGTTGAGGACGATCCATACAGCCTGCTCTATTATGACAATAAGCCGCCCGTATCCTTAAAAAGCCTCGATACCTATGGTGGCGTGATTTATCTCGGCACTTTTTCAAAGACTTTGCTGCCCGGGCTTCGCACCGGCTGGGTTACCGCTGACCAGGCAGTCATCGACCGATTGGCGCAGGAAAAGCAGCATGTCGATCTTCATTGCGGCAACCTTGCCCAAATAATCTTGCACATCGGTCTGCAAAAAGACATCTTAGCCTCTCATATGGCTTTTGTCCGCAGTGAATACAAAAAACGCCGAGACGCAATGGTCCAGGCGCTCAATCAATACTGTCCGGATACAATCGACTTCTCGATTCCATCCGGTGGATTTTATATTTGGGTTAAGATTCGCCAGCCCGTGTCGGTCAGCGACCTAATGCATCGTGCAGCCGCCAGCAATGTGGGCTTTGTTCCTGGCATCGCTTTCTATGCCAGTGGCAATTCAAGTCAAGAAATCCGGCTTTGCTTTGCCACCCATGAAGCCGCCGTTCTAAAAGAAGGCATCCGCCGCATCGGCAAACTGCTTCAGACCATGGCAAACAATCCAGCACCACAGCTTCCCGCTGCCGGCAAACCCTTTATATAAAAATCCCAGGCAAGAAAAAGGAGCATCTCTATGACGAACAAAACTGCAAACATCGGACTCTTTACTTTATGCGGGCTCATCATCGGTCCCATCATCGGCTCAGGCATCGTCCTTTTGCCCTCGGTTATTTACGAACGAATCGGTGATTGGGCGATTTCAGCCTGGATCCTGACCATGCTGCTCGGTGCTGTCTTCGCTTATGTATTTATTTTTCTAAGCTTAAAAAGCCCGGGTAACGAGGGCGTAGCCTTAGCCGTCGGCAAAGCCCTCGGACCCTTTTGGCAAGAACTATGTTCTAACTTTTTGACGACCGCCGTTTGTTTCGGGCCAGTCGCCGTTTTGTTGACAGCCGCAAAATTCCTCCAGAACCTGCCATTTTTAGACACGATCCCACAAGAACTCATTACTTTTTTTCTCATTCTCGGCGGTGCTGCGCTTCTCTTGAGCGGTACAAAATCCTTCAGTCGTTTCAACCTCATCGTCACTGCCGCAACCATCATATCTTTAGTCTTTGCCAGTTTTTATTCGATTGGAACGGCATCCCAGTTTGAACTGCCACACACGACTTTTCCTGTCCATGATTTTGGTTATGCTCTGCTCTTATTGTTTTGGGCGATTGTCGGCTGGGAAGTTGTCGGCAACTACATCGAGGACATTAAAAATCCGCGGCAAACCCTGTTAAAGGCCATGACCATCAGTCTTTTTTTCATCATCATCTCCTACTTGAGCGTTGCCCTAGCCTTGCAAAGCAGTTCTGCGGGCCATGACATCATCATCCTCATGCAGCCTTTGTTCGGTCACTTCTCTGCCCCAGCCATTGGCATCATCGCCGCCGGGCTTTGCATATCAACATACCTCATGATTGTCGGTGCGGTCACGCGCATGAGTGCAAAACGTGCTGCCAATGGACGGCTTCCAGCTTTTTTAGCAAAAGAAAATTCTCTATTGAGCCCTAGCCATGCTATATTGACGCTCACAACGATCCATCTATTCATGCTGTCGCTCGTTTTCTTTCAAATTTTGACGATTGACCGTTTGATTGCCGCTGCCAATGTATTTTTTCTCAGCAATGCGATCATCGGACTGGCTGCTGGATTCCATCTCCTGGAGAATCGCTGTTTAAAAGCCGCCATCGCCATTTTGATTCTCGCCTTTTTCTTGCTGCTCTCCAACGCCAAACCATGGTGCATCCTTCTCTTTCTTCTGGTTTTTATCTACTCAAAAAAATCTTTTAACCAGACGAAAAGCACCGCTGAAAATCCCTTAAGAGAAAACTCTCTATAATGCGTTAGACAGGGACTTTATCATCCAGTGATTTTTTACTGCATTGTTTTTTGCCGTCTTTGCAATAAAACTTTCCGATAAGACGATGGTGTAGTCCCTGTTATTTTTTTGAACATATTTGTAAAATAGGCTAAATCATTATAACCTAGTCGCTCAGCAATCTCTGAAACACGCAAAGTCGTAAGTGACAATAATTTTCTCGCCTCTTTCATCCTGAGTTCGATCACGTAATCCATGAAATTCACGCCTTGATGCTGCTTGAACAATTGACTCAGATAAGAAGGATTGATATGCAGGTACTGCGCCGTATGGCTCAGTGTAATTTCTCCCGGCGGCAAGGCTGAAAAATATTGCATGACCTGTTCCATAAGCGAAAGAGACTGTGTTTGCACGTCTACCGAACCCCCGCTTTTCTCACTGACCACTATTTCTTGTTTTTCAAGCCATTTCATCAGGCATTCTTGTAACTGTTTTTTCTCTATCGGCTTGAGAAGATAGTCAACGGCACCCGAACGCAGTGCTTGCTGCACGCAGGAAAACTCCTCATTGACTGTAATGATCACCACAGGGATATGGCTGCCACAATCTCTAAGTTCACGCAAGAAATCCAACCCATTCATGACCGGCATCGTAATATCGGTCAATACCAAATCCACCGGATTGCTGCGCAGCCAGTCCAGCGCCTCTAAACCATTAGCACATTCACCCGTCACTTCAAACGGAATCCCGCTGTTTTCCACCGTCCATTTCAAAGCTGCCCTGACCCATTTTTCATCATCCACCAATAAAAGTCTCTTCATCATGAATCGTCCTTATCTGTTTTGATTAAAGGCATTCGTATGCTCACCTTAGTTCCCTTGTTGCAAATGCTGTTAACTTGCAAGCCATATGCATTGCCAAATAAATTTACAATGCGTCGGTGTACATTGACAATTCCTATATTTTTCCCAGCCGCAGGTATCTCGGCATTTTGCAATCGTTTTTGTATTTTCTCCAATACTTCTGGCGTTATGCCAACACCATCATCCTGAATTTCTAAAACGATATCTTCATCCTCGCATTTTGCCGTTATGCATATCTTTATATGCTGCGTTCCACTGCCGAGTCCATGAACAAAACAATTTTCCACGAGCGGCTGTAAAGAAAACTTAATAATCATCGCTGAAAAAGCCCAGTCAGGTATCGTAAAGCAAAATTCAACATTCTTGTCGAAGCGAAACTGCTGGATGCGCAGATACACTTTACAAAACTCAACTTCTTCTCGCAATGTGACCGTCGGCGACACCGTCTTGAGATTATACCGCAACAAAGCACCTAAGGAAGCTGCCATAACCGCGATGTTCCCCTTGTCTTCAAGAAGAGCCATGCCACGGATTGTCTCTAACGCATTGCAAAGGAAATGCGGGTTGATCTGCGATTGCAGCATCTTTAGTTCCATCTCTTTTTGCTGCAAAGACATTTGCGTTTTTTGCAATTCAGCTGTGTAAACCTGTTCAATCAAATCGGCCAACTTTTTCGTCATGTCATTGAAACCTTCTGTCAACTGTCCCAATTCATCACTCGATTCAACGGTCACTTTTCCAGAAAAGTCCCCCGTCTGCACTTTTTTCATGAACCGCTGCAACCTTCTTACCGGACGAAGGATCGTCCCGACAAAGCTTGCCCCTAGGACGTAAGCGACTAACAGACAAATGATGAGCGTCACCATAATCGTAAAACCAATATTGCTGGTACCGCGTTTGACTTCAGCCCAGGCAATGACACTGCCAAAACGCCAGCCCAGTGCCGATGAATGGTCCAATACGACTTCGCCTTCACGTTCCCGTACAAAAAAACGTCCCTCTGTTGCCATTATTTGCTGAATATTTTGAAATTCAGAAGGGCGGCCTATCTTAAAGCTGTCCGCATGATATACATAATGGCCCTTGGCATCCAAAATAAAAAAATATGTTCCACTTTTACTGTTGACTTTATCCGCTATTTCCTGCAAACGTCGATAATTCACATCAATCAATAATATTCCAATAGGGCTTAGAGTAGCTGAACTATGTATACGTCTTATAATTGTGATGACAGGTTCTTCTTTCGCTCCGATTTTCACAAAACGGCTGATGATCAATGAATTGCCATCTCTTGGTATTGAATTATACCAATAGGCGTGGCGGAGTTTTTCAATATCA
>CBDTTM010000007.1:0-37135 GCA_965363355.1 uncultured Selenomonadaceae bacterium
TATCCATCAGCTTGAATGCTTCGAATGAAGAAGAATATCTCAAGTTGACACGCAGTAAATTTGGTCAAGGGTCTTATGAAGCTATGCTGACTTTTGCCCAGAAATGTCGACCGCATATCGAAAATGTTGTTTTGACCGTTGTCGATTCAATTGGTGCCGATGAAATCAAAAAATGTCAGGCAATTTGTGATGAACGCGGAGTTACGTTGCGCGTGCGTCCTTATGAAGCGAATTAAATAGGGAAACAACAAAAGCGGCTCGCATCAAAATGCCAGCCGCTTTTATACCTCGATAATCATCTGTTTCCTCACTATATTCATTTGTCTGCATAACTTCCACTCGCGAAAATTATGCTCTTTATCCCATGGCTAGTCTAACCACTCGTGATGCATTCGCATTCAACGAGATCTACCATTGACCTCGCAAGAGAGCTGCAGCTCAAGGTAACCTTTAGGGTCAGATATTATGGTCCATTGGGGTATGTGGTCGTTTCTGCATTGCAATACAGTTATAAGTCGATCCTAGGTGTTGGTTCTCCATTGCCCATTGTCTTTGGCCGAGAAGTCCTTCACTTTCAGTACGTATAACGATGTTATTACGTCTTAATCATCTTCAGGATTTAGCATTTCAAAGCTGATTGGTCAAGCCAAACTCAATGGAGAACGCAACCGTACTGTCAAGTCTTCTATCATTCCCCACATCCTTCCGGGTAGAATTTAGAAGAGAACCTTACATGTGTCTGACAAACTGGGTATCCGGGGTTCCGACTCCAGCCCTACCAACTGGAGTAGATCTGCAGATCCTTTGTTTATCTTCTCTCTCCTCTTTACATCTTTATTATAACATGGAATTATTAAAATGGCAATATTCTAATAATTATTTTACTGAATATTAGCAAAAGAATAAAAGGAGAAAAAATCCCGAACTATAAGGCTTTTCGCCCTAGTTCGGGATTTTTGTCAACGAAGATTGTCTTATCTTCGCAAGAAATCGTATAAAGCTCTTACCATGATAGCTGCTGAAGTAGCACCAGGATCTTGATGACCGATGCTGCGTTCGCCTACATAACTGGCACGGCCTTTTTTTGCGGCAATGGTTTTGGTGTAATCGATGCCGTCTTTGGCGGCGCGGGAAGCAAGTCCCATGCATTCAAAGAGAGTCTTTTCATTTTCGAGGCCTTCAACGAATACCTCGTGAACTGGAATCAAAACATCCAAGATCGTCTTATCGCCGCGGACAGCCTTGCCGCGTTCTTGAATTCCTTGAACAGCAGCACCAAGAAGTTTTTCAACACTGGCTACATTGAACGAAGTGTTTTCATCGCATGCTTCACCAGCGCGAAGAAACGCTGTGGCATAAAGGGGACCGGCAGCACCGCCGACGGTAGACATCAAAGCCTTGCCGACGGTTTGGAAAACTGGACCAGGGTTATTGGTGTCTTCCATTGCTTCTATTTTTTCTAATACGGCTTCAAAGCCCCGGGCCATGTTGATGCCATGATCACCATCACCGATTTCGCGATCCAATTTGGTCAAAAAATCTTTTTGAGCGATGATGGCATTGCTCACGCCGTCAATGGCGTCTTTCATTCTTGTCATAAAAAATATTCCTCCGTTTTCGTGAATTGTTATAATACCGTACCGTTTAAGGTGAACTCATATAGATATGGCTTTTTTCATCTTTATTTTAATTGGATGATCAAATTCTTAACAGACAGCGTTACTCCATACATTGTAGCACATAAACCCTTTGGTATAAATACATATTAAGAAATATACGAGAGTCTTGGGGACAGTCAACATATATTATCTTGATATTTCATAATGATTCTCTATTATATGATATTTATGCAGAGATTACCAGTATATAATATGAATTATTTTTAATCTGATAATTTTGTGATTTGTGAAGAGGGAAAATCCAAAAGAAAACGCCGGAAAAGAAAAAAGTCTTTAAAAAAGGACGAGAGCCCTTGCGAAAGTCAGGCAAGTATAGCAAAATAGGGTATAAAGAAAATCGTTGCAGGTAAAAATACTATATTCTAAAAGAAAATGGGACAGGAATTTGATTATGGAAATAAAAGCTATGCAAGAATTTTGTGCAATCGTAGAAGAAGGGAATATCAGTCAAGCGGCTGCGCGATTGGCACTCGCACAACCAGCTTTGAGCAAACAGATGAAGAAGCTCGAAGCCTCCTTGGGGGTGCAGCTTTTTGAACGAGGCAGCCGTCGCATCCGTTTGACTGAGGCTGGGCGCCTTTTGTATGAGCGCGTGCAGCAAATCCTGGTGATGGTCGATGGCACGGTCCAGGAAATCGAAGCGATAGGCTCTGGTGTTGCGGGTTCTTTGACACTTGGCACGGTGACCACTTCAGGGGCGATATTGCTGCCGGATCTAGTCAAGGAATTTCATCGTTTGTATCCTAAAGTGACTTTTCAGCTTTGGGAAGGCGATGGGACGCATGTACTTGAGCTTCTTGATAATAGAGTGATTGAAATCGGCATAACTCGCAGCCAAGTCGATCCTAAGATGTATGAATCGATTACATTGCCCAATGAACCATTGGTTATGGTCATGAATAAGGATTTATGCATTTGTGGTGAAAATCCGGATAGTGTTTCGTTAAAAGAACTTGAAGGCAAACCGCTCATTATTCCTCTTCGCTGGAAGTCGCTATTTTTGTCGCAATGTAGGCAAGCAGGTCTGACGCCGCAAATTGTCTGTGTGAGCGATGGGATATCTCAAAATATTTTTTGGACGAAGATGGGAATCGGAATGACATTGGTGCCGCAGTCAATGGAGCATTTATTGGCGGATGAGAAACTTGTGTACAAAAAAGTTATTGGAGCGGAAATTCTGACGTTGACGGTTATCGCTTGGCTCAAAAACAGAACACTTTCAACCGGAGCCCAGAAGTTCTTGCAGCTTCTTCGCGAAATGTTTACGAATGGAGCAGCTGTTTGAAAAAATAAATGGAGGAGATAAAGAATGGAATTTGATTTGGAAATAGGTATGAAAAAAGAAGAAACTGTCATGGTTACCGATAAAAATACGGCGATTGCGATGGAAAGCGGCTCTTTGCCGGTTTTTGCCACACCGGCATTGGCGGCTCTGTGGGAAAAAGCTGCTGCGCTACTGATTGAAAAGCAGGTTTCGTCTGAATGGACGAGTGTAGGCACCCTTCTTGCTATTGAACATATAGCGGCAACTCCAGTTGGTATGGTGGTCACAGGGCGAGTGGAATTGATAGAAGTGCAAGGTCGCAAGTTGATTTTTTCGGTGCAGGCATTTGATGGACACGAAGAAATAGGCCGCGGAACGCACGAACGTTTTTTGGTGAAAAAAGAATCGTTTATGAAAAAAGCCATGAATAAAATAGGATAGAGGGCAAAATGCCGAATTCTTATTGGAAATTTTATGCATTTATGCTATGATATGAAATATACTGCTTGTTCATTGATAGAGCAAAGACGCTCGTTTGAAAAGCACAGTGCTGATTTTATAGGACTGTGTTGTTTGAACGAGCTATTTTTATTTGTTTTGATGAGCGTCTTGTTTACAGTTTGCCGACTGAATAGATTTTAAACGACAATATTTGTAGCAGTATCAATTTTAAATGCAGGAGTGAGACTATGGCAGCAGATACCAAGGGAACCATTGATTCATCCGTTTTACTAGGAGATTTGAAGAAAGCCAGCCAGGATATGGGCGGGGTGATAAAATCCATACAAGACATCGCCAAACAAACGAATTTGTTGTCACTTAATTCAGCGATTGAGGCTGCTCGTGCCGGCGAAGCTGGCCGTGGCTTCAGTGTGGTTGCCGAAGAGATAAAGAAACTGGCGACAAGAAGCTTTGAGTCCACACAGGAAAGCGGAACCATCATCAGTAATATAGTAGATCAAGCAAATCAGGTCATGGGAGTGCGAACGGCAGATGTAGCGTATGATGTCATCGACAAAATCGATCGCAATCTTTTTGAACGCAATTGTGATGCACAGGCCTGGGCAAAATTTGATAAGGTACAAAATTGTCTGAGTAAAGGCGATGCGGATTCGATTCGACAGGGCAATGATTTTTTACGCAATATCATCGATATATACGAGGTGTATCTTGACCTGCTCGTCGTCGATACTACGGGAAAAATTGTGGCTGCTGGTGTCAATCAAAAATCGATTGGCCACTCCATGGAAAAGCGCGATTGGTTTAAGGCCGTAGTCATGGCAAAGCGCATTTCCGTATCCGATTTATATTTTTCGCATATCGAGGATAAACCGACGGTTGCGTACTCTTGTCCTATCCTAGATGATGAAGGAAATGTCTTGGGGTATTTTTCTTCACGTTTCAATTGGGACTTTATATATGACATCATTGATTCTGCGAAGGTTGGAAAAAATGGACACGTCTATGTTGTGAATGATCAAGGCATGGTCATCGCGACAAAAGACCGCAGTGATGTCTTAAAAACGAACCTGCAAGGACTGCCCGCTGTCCAAAAAGCAATTGCTGGCGGAACCTATGGTTATACGATGGAAACGAGTGCCGGTGGCACTACAAAAATCGTTGGCTATGCGCATACTCGTGGCTATAATGCCTATAAAGGCAAGAATTGGTCGGCAATCGTGACCGAAGAACTTTGATTTTTATAAACAAGAGCTGCTGGAAATCAGGCAGCTCTTGTTTTTTGTTCGTCTAGGGGTTATGTTAGAATAGAAAATATGGAGGTGGGAGCATTGAAAACAGCTTTTTATTATGAGACGGCCATTGGCCGCATATGCATTGTTGAGGAAAACGAGAGTATTACGAGCATAGATTTAGATGAAATGCCAAAAGATGCCAAGAGTGAAGAAACCAGGTTGTTGAAGGACGCCGCAAGGCAGCTTGCGGAATATTTTTCAGCACAGCGCAGTTCGTTTGATTTACCGTTGGCACCAAAGGGCACAGCTTTTCAGCAAAACGTATGGCGGGCTTTACTGCAAATTCCCTATGGGTCGACTCGATGCTATAGCGAAATCGCTGAAGCTGTTGGCAATAGCAAAGCTAGTAGAGCTGTTGGCATGGCCAATAATAAAAATCCGATTCTCATTGTGATTCCTTGTCACCGGGTCATTGGTAAAGATGGCAGTCTTACCGGTTATGGTGAAGGCCTGCCTATTAAGCAGTTCCTGCTCGACCTTGAAAAAAGCAGTGCGCGGGAGAAATCCTGATGCTTCAGCAGCAATTACAAGAACTTTTGAAAAAAAATGCTGAACCGGCGTACCAAAGATTTGCACAAGCCTTGTTGCCAGGAACTAAAGGGATTTTAGGTGTTAGAATTCCTAAACTTCGCAAGCTAGCACAGGACATAGCAAAAAATAAGTGGCGGCAATATCTAGAAGAAACCTCATTGCCAGAGCAGTTTGAAGAAACGATGTTAAGAGGTATGGTCATAGGCTATGCGGATATGGAAATCGAAGATCGTTTATTGTATTTGACGAAATTTGTTCCGCAGATTGATAACTGGTCTGTTTGCGACAGCGTATGCACAACCTTGAAATTTACGCGTCAACATAAAAAACAGATGTGGGATTATTTACAGCCTTATTTTTATAGCGATAAAGAATTTCTTGTTCGTTTTGCTGCAGTTATGGCCTTGAATTTTTATATAGAAGAAAGCTATATGGATTCCATGTTTAAAATTTTTTCTAAGATAAAGGTGAATGCGTACTATTCAGATATGGCGATTGCTTGGACTATATCGATTTGCTTTGTCCGTTATCCGCAAAAAACCATGGAATATCTAAAGACACGTGATCTATCCGTATCAATCTATAAAAAAGCACTGCAAAAAATCTGTGAATCCAGGCAGGTCAGTGCAGATTGGAAAAAAGAGATCAGAAGATTGCGTTCTGAGATTTAGACACGATCATTGACTTGACAGTTGATGAAATATAATTTATAATGCAGTTTCAACTGTATTTTAAAAGATTATGGAGAAACGTTGCTCCATAGTTTTTGGTTATTTGATCGTTTGAGCGTAGGGTATTTGAATTGGCTGATTTTAGTCATGCAGTTAAAGATGTATAGTAGAGAGAGAGCAGGCAGAGCCGGCTCTCTCTCTACCGTTTAATCATGGAATCGAATGATCGGGTACGATATGGTATATCTTGTGAAATGAGAAAAAGAGGGATTTTTGTTGATTGCTTTAGCAGAAGGATATCGAGCAGGCTTATTCAAATCAAGTCAATGGGGGAAAAATATTATTTCAGGAGTCGTTGTTGGGGTAGTGGCTCTGCCACTGGCGATGGCATTTGCGATAGCGAGTGGTGTAGCCCCAGAACAGGGGATTTACACCGCGATTGTCTCTGGCGTCTTTGTCTCTTTGTTCGGCGGTTCACGGGTGCAGATTGCCGGGCCCACAGGGGCATTTATTGTCTTATTGTCCGGCATTATGATGAAGTATGGTTTAGCAGGGCTTCAAATCGCGACGATCATGGCAGGCGTCATATTGTTATTGATGTCATTGGCAAGGTTAGGTGATGTGATCCGTTTTATTCCAGCACCGGTCATTGTTGGTTTTACCGCAGGAATCGGAGTGACGATTTGGGTGGGACAATGGCAGTCGTTTTTTGGCTTTCCGGCAATTCCGCAAACGGAGTTTTTCCATGAAAAGTTATATTATTTATTGTTGTCTTTGCCGAAGGCTCATACGGGAACGCTTATCATTGGCTGTTTTAGTCTGGCACTGATTTTGCTTGCGCCGAAAATTCCTTATCTGCGGAAGATCCCCGGGCCGCTTATCGCCATGGTGGCAGCTATGGTTTTGCAAGGTATTTTCGCCTTCCCTGGAGTTGCTACGATTGGGACGGCTTTTGGCGGAATCCCTCAGGGACTGCCTTCTTTTGTTTTGCCAACGATAGGTTTTTCAGAAATTGTATCGTTGATTGGTCCGGCATTTACCATTGCGATGCTCGGTGCAATTGAGTCGCTTCTTTCCGCTGTAGTTGCCGATGGGATGACTGGTCATCAGCATGATTCGAATCAAGAATTATTTGGACAGGGACTGGCGAATATTTTTTGTCCTCTATTTGGCGGAATTGCTGCAACTGGCGCAATTGCGCGGACGGCAACGAATATTCGCCAAGGCGGCAACAGTCCACTGGCTGGGTTGGTGCACTGCGTTGTTCTTGTTGCTATTTTGCTCTTTTTAGCGCCTTTTGCCGCCAATATACCATTGGCATCGATGGCGGCTATTTTGTTTGTTGTTGCCTATAATATGAGCGATGTCAAAGGATTTATTCGTCTGGTACGCATTGCGCCGCTGGCAGATTCACTTATTTTGTTGATTACTTTTTTGCTTACGGTTTTTTCGGATTTGGTTGTAGCCGTAAACGTTGGGGTTGTTTTGGCAATATTGCAGTTTATGCGCAAAATGGTCGGTTCTATCGATATTCATGCCATAACAAACCAGGAACTTTCACAGGCGGTGCAAAAAGAAATCGGCCTGCATAAAAATATTTTGGTGTACACGATTGAAGGCCCGCTTTTTTTTGGGGCAATCAATGCCTTTGAACGGTCATTGGCACATATAGCCAAAGATCCGAGTTATGTAATCATCCGCTTTGAAAATGTTCCGTTTGTCGATCTTACCGGTTTAAAGATGCTAAATGAGGTCATTAAAAATTTGCAGAAAAGAAAAATAGAAGTGTATCTCAGTGAGGCAAATCCACAGGTCCGGCGGCATATGTACCGCGCCGGGATGTTTAAAACGCTTGGGCGAAAGCATTTGTGGCGAAGTTTCAAGGCCGCGTGGGAAAATTGTGAGCAAGCTGCGACTTTGTCTGAGGAAAAAAAGCAACAAAAGAACGCAGGAAAAAACGTTGTTATTTCACCATTAAATTTTGTTGAATAAATTTTCTTTGCTTTTTTCATTTTTTATAGTATAATAAGAACCAACTGGAGATGCGGTCCAACGAAATCGTCCTTTGTCCTTCTCAGACTGTTTTACGTAAGGGAAGTCCTAATGATTGTTCGCTTGAATCAAAAATTTCTGAGTAAAACATTTGAGGAGGCTATATATATTATGGCACAAGACAAAACTTTAACTTGCCGCGATTGCGGTGCAGAATTCATTTTCTCAGCATCAGAACAGGATTTCTACGAAGAAAAAGGTTTCACGAACGAACCAGGTCGTTGCCCAGAATGCCGCGCTGCTCGTAAACAGCAGAACGGTGGACGCAATGGTGGCGGCGCTCGTCAACAGCGTGAAATGTTCGACGTAACTTGTGCAGAATGTGGAGCTGCTACGCAGGTTCCTTTCCGCCCAAGCAATGATCGTCCTGTATATTGCAGAGATTGCTTCCAGAGCAAACGCTAATATGAGAAAAGCCCCGGTCTTTTGACCGGGGCTTTTTTTTGTGCAGATTTAAGATTGGAAAAAGAGGATTTTGCAAGGCTTTTGTTTACATAATAAAATAGTCCGACTTGCTTTAAATCAATGAATGATTGGAATGGGCTTGTGCTGGCTTTTGACATAAGCTGTAGAAAGCCCCAGCATGTTTGCTCGTAAGACATTTTCGAGCGGCATGATCAACTGTTGATTGATTTCGGCAATGAGCTGTTCGGGCTTACGCTTTTCGTTTGACTGCAAAGTGATGAGATCGATGCGAATGATACTGCTTGTGACATCAATGGTGCAGCTGCCATTAGAAATTAGTTCAGCGTTCATAAATAGCAACACTCCTCTGTAGTTATTTATGTATTGCTTTAAATTACCAAATGCATAGCCTGGCCAGATAAAGTTTGGGGATTGTGACAAAAGAAACAAGTCAAAATATTCTCGATTTCCAACTAATAAATGAATCTGCGAGGAATTATGAGGAGAGTAAAACCGTCCCTTATAATATCCATATAATAAGAATACCAGTATCACATCATAAAAACACTATCTAAAAGTATAGTTTACCAAAAAATAATAAATTTTATTTCGTAAATAATCCCACTTTTATAGAATCAATTGAGCCTTGATGCTGAAGCAGGAAGAGAAATTCCGATTTTGGCAGTGAAAGCTAGAACCTGAGAGCGATTCTTCAAATGGAGGCGATGGGCGATTTCATTCATATGGTATTTTATTGTGCTTTCCGATAGGGAAAAATGTTCGCCGATTTCTTTATAGGTATAGCCTTGTACAGCAAATTTCAAAATATTGATTTGCCTTGTAGTCAAGGGCAGCGAGGTAAGGCTTTCTTTTTCAACGGTAGCTAACTGATCCCCTAAACGAGCGAATTCTTTTAATAGCTTTTCGACCAGGGCGGGGCTGAGGGGGAATTCCCCGCGGCTGATTGCGTCAAGTTTATCCCAAAAAGCGTCGAGGCTGTTAAAATCATTTTTCAACATGTAACCAGATACGCCGGCTTTTATCGACTCGAATAAATGAAGGTCATTTTGGGCTGGGGCTAAGATAATTACCTTCATTAAAGGGAATTTTTTTTTGATGATTCTGGTGGTTTCGACGCCATCTTTTTTCGGGAGTTGTGCATTTATTAAAATGACATCAGGCTGTAGCTGCGCTGCCTGATGCAGTACTTCTGAACGGTTGTGGGCTATGCCAATGATTTCGATTGATTTATAGCCTTTATTGTCAGATAATCGTTTACTAAATGAAGCTTGGTCATCGACTAACAATACTTTCATGCAAAACATCCTTTCGTTGATAGGATAAGCATTGGATTTTTGGCGTAGGTATGTACGGATGAAGCTCATTTATAAAATCGGGTAGGGGATCGAAATCAATTCATTCGTTCATTGCTGATAATTTTTGCAGCAATGATTTTTGGACCTTATGCTGTTTTTGGTATAAGGCAAAATTATTTGGATTGGGGTCATAGGTTTTTGAAACTTCGAGGTTGCTAGACAGAGCAGCAACTAGATCCGTGATATTTCCCATGGCGTAAGCGGCCAAAATCGAATTAGTCAACACGGCCCCGCCTGATATTTTCAAGGTAATGGCTTTCGTAGATAAGACATCCGATTTGATTTGGTTCCAAAGTTCGTCGCGGCTGCCGTCTTCCGTGATGGTGATGCGGTCAATAGGGATACCTGCCTGCCGATAGGTGTCGGTGATTTCTCTGTAATCGTAAGCGATAGCTTCAAGCACTGAGCGCCAGAGGACGTATTGGTCTGTATCCAAGGTCATGTTGAGAAAGCTGCCTTTGACTCCAGCGTATGCATCATAGCCGCCAGTTAGGTAAGGGAGGAAGATGACGTCATTGCATCCTGGCGGAACACTGAGTGCTTGCTGACTGAGGTGGTCGTAGTATCGCTCATCTTCGGCTCTTTGGCAAATGTTGTCTTTGAACCAGCGCAGGGCAAGGCCTCCGGTTCGGACGAATCCCCAATAAAAATAAGTGTTTTCTAAAGTGCCGCTATTAAAAATCAAACCGCTGCCTTCCTGGCTCAGTTCAGGGATGATTCCATTGGTCGAAACACAGAACATGGCACAAGTCCCTGCCACGTCGACTGCTTTATTCGCCTCAAAAACGCCACTGCCGAGCATCGATTGCATGGTATCTCCGGCTCCGGCGCAGACTGGAATGCCGGGCGGACAGCCGATATCGGCTGCGTTTTCTGCGGAGAGTTGACCGATGATATCCCATGGTTTTACGATTTTAGGAAGATAGTGAGAATCTATTTTAAGGATTTCGAGCTGTGCGGGTGACCAGGTTTTTTCGTATACATCATATCCTAGTCCCCAGCCAGACATTGTACCCCAGTCGATAAAAGCATCCTCACTGGAAAGCCCAGCTAAATTCATAAGAATATAAGGTGCGTTATGGACGAATTTACAGCCTCTTTTTTGAAAACTCTCGTTGTTGGCGAGCAGCCAACGTGCATGCAGGGCTGGGAACATACAGCTGGGTTCAGCATTGCCGGTTTCTTTACCCCAAATAGATAGATGGCGGCTGCGAATATTTTGCGCATCCGTTTGTGTTCTTGAATCTAGGTAATTGATATAAGGAGTAATGGCTTTGCCGGAAGCATCGATGCCGACAATTCCACAGATAATGCCATCGCCCATGATGGCTTTTATTGAAGCGGGGTTTAGGTTTTTAGCCTTGAGTTGATCGACGCATTCACGCATTCCAAGTTTTGTTAGGGCAAAATATTCTTCGGCATCCATTTCAACCCATCCTGGGTTTGGATAGCGCAAAGTTGTCGCATGCGTGGTTTTTGCTAGACAGTTCATGTTTTGATCATATATAGAAACCTTGACGCTTTGGGTTCCGGCATCAAAACTGAAGTAATATTGTTCCATTAAGATATTCAACTCTTTTCGTTATTTCATTAGGGTTGGCAGCAAAAAAATACACTGTCGCATATGACCTTATTTTATCATTAGCGTGCCGGATTTAAAATGGCTATTTTGATTTTTCTCCAATATTTGTAATATTTTCGTTTGCTCAGAGGGATGATCGTCTTATTTAAGCTTGCAAGTGAAAGCTCTAGCGTTGAAAAAATTGCGAAAACATAGGAAATATGTAGACAAATAAAGGCGGCCGCTAAAATCGAAAATTGATTTTAGCAGCCGCCTGTTTTTGATGAGGTCTTGGTTGGAGAAGTCCCATCAAAGAATCTTAGTTTGTCCTTTTGTGTAGGAGAACGTGGTCCAAACTGTATTTTCCCGGACCGACACCTAAGGCAGCGATAAACGAAAAACCGTCCTCAAGTGATTGAGATGCTTTAGACAAACCTGTACCAGATATAAGCTGGGTAGAAAAAGCCATCATCATATTGCAGAAGAGAAATAGAGCTGCAAAACGATAGCCGAGGCCGAGTAAAAGGAAAAGTCCGCCAAAAAATTCGATTATGGCTGGCATGAATCCCCAAAGGACTGGCATCGCTGTGATGCCGAAGACCTTCATCGTCGAGCCGAGATGAATCCAAACTTCAGGACCTCCCGTGATTTTAGGAAATCCATGCCACATGAACATGGCGCCGACGACAACCCGAAAACAAAGCAAAGCAAAATCTTGCTTTTGTGAAAAAAAGTCATTGAAGGAACTAAAAAAAGTCCGCATGAAAACACCTCACAAATTGCTATTATTTTATGAATCTACACCTAAATTTTATTATACATAAAAAATGTGAAGTTCTTATGAAGTTTTTTATGTATAATCGAATTTTAAAGATCTAGATTGGGAAAGGCAATGAAATCTTTTGGGGGAATGGAGTGTTTTCCAATGATTTTTTCCATCCAGATCATATCATACCACGCACCGTCTTTGTAACCGCATTTTGTAAAATGTGCGGTCTTTTTATAACCAAGGCGTTCGTGAAAGAGGATGCTTTTAGGATTAGGATAGGCAATGCAGGCATTTAGGTTGCAAATATTTTGTTTTTGCAGGGTTTCCTCTAGTGCTGTATATAATTTGCGCCCAAGACCATTGCCGTGATAATTTTGGCTGACATAGACCGATGTTTCTGCTGCCCAGCTGTAAGCAGCTCGTTCTTTGAACATGGAAGCGTAGGCATAGCCTAATAGCGTACCATTTTCTTCAGCGACGAAATAAGGATATTTCAACAGAGTGGATTTGATTCTTGCTTGAAATTCACTAAGGGGAGGAACGATGTATTCAAACGTTATCGCAGTATCTCTAACGTAAGGTGCATAGATGGCGAGGAGCTCGAGAGCATCTTCTTGCTTTGCCAAGCGAATTGTAGGCGTTGTTGACATGGAGAAGCATCCTTTCTTATGGTGTTTTTGAGTCTATTATACACCAGAAAGACCGTGAAATAGAAATTTTCGAAATATCATGTTTTTGGCGAGGTGATGTATATAAATAATCAGAACATTATGATATAATGAAAATAGAATAATCATTATATCATAAATACAGGATAGGGGAGCGTGAGCAAAATGTTTCCAGGTATGTATTTGGGTGGGATGATGCCGTTTTTTGGACTTCTTCATGTAGTTATTGTGGCGGCCTTTTTGTATTTCGCATATGATATTGCTAAATCTTTACGGCGGATTGCCAATAAAATGGAGAAGGATGACCTAAAAGAAAAATGATGCATAAGGGCTGGCGATGCGTAGAAGAACGCAGTGCTGGCTCTTCTTTATGCACTTTATTATATTGATAAGATGAGGTGAAGGATATGACAGATTCAAAAAAAATGCCGATTTTATTTGTCGGTCATGGATCACCGATGAATGCAATTGAAGATAATATGTATACAAAAAATTGGGAAAATATAGTGGAGAAAATACCCCAGCCAAAAGCAATCCTTGCAATCTCAGCACACTGGTACACGCCGGGAATTCGTATAAACGATGCAGCAGAGCCAAAACAGGTCTATGATATGTATGGCTTCCCCAAAGCCCTTTATCGGTTGAAATATCCGGCAAAGGGTGCTTCAACGACGGCTAAGCAGGCGAAAGATTTGCTTGGAGACGATTTGCGTATTGATAATGGCTGGGGCATAGACCATGGGACATGGTCAGTGCTTTGCAGAATGTATCCTAAAGCAGATGTGCCTATATGCCAGCTCAGTGTCAATAAGCAGCTTGATGCCAAAGAACATTTTGTTTTAGGACAGAAGCTGCGTCAGCTTAGGGAAAATGGAGTCTTGCTTTTTGCTAGTGGAAATATTGTCCACAATCTTGGCGAAGTGAATTGGAATATGGAAAAAGGGCATGTCTGGGCTAGCGCTTTCGATGACTATATAAAAGACAAGATCAAGGGGCAGCAATATGATGCTGTTATAGACTATAAGTCTGCCGGTGCATCTGCCGATAAAGCGTTTGTGCTGCCGGATCATTTTTATCCGTTGCTTTACATTTTAGGAGCAGCAGATACGAATGATAAACTGCATATTTTCAATGATTCCTGTACCCTGGGTTCTTTATCGATGACTAGCTATTTATTTAGTTGAAAAAAGAGAGAATACATTTTCTTGACTTTTATATTCAAATATCGTAATATATGAATATAAAAATATAAAAACGAAATGGTGATTTTATGGATAATGATTTCAATAAATTCAATGAGGCGACAGAAATATTAAAAGTTTTGGCACATCCTGTAAGACTTTGTATTGTAAGAGGCCTGATTGAAAAAGGAAATTGCAATGTTTCTCATATGCAGGATTGTTTACAAACACCGCAGTCCACGATTTCGCAGCATTTACAGAAATTACGCAGCGCTGGCATTGTAAGCGGCAGTCGAAATGGTGTAGAAATCCAATATAGTATTTGCGATGAACGAGTGAAAAGCATAGTGAAGTCGATTATCAAGTCTATGGGGATTCAATAAGAGAACGATACATTTATCGAGGAGGTCAGAATCATGAAAAAGTATATCATTGTCGGTGGGGTTGCTGGAGGTGCTACAGCAGCAGCGAGGCTCAGGCGTTTAGATGAGTCGGCTCAAATCATTGTTATTGAAAGAGGCGAATATGTCTCTTTTGCAAACTGCGGGCTGCCGTATTACATTGGCGATACGATAAAGGATAGGGAACGGCTGCTATTACAAACACCAGAATCGTTGCATGCCCGCTTTAATCTCGATGTGCGTGTGCAAAGTGAAGTGACTTCAATTGATAGTAAGGCAAAAAAGATAACGATTGCTTCAAGTGAACGAGGTATTTATGAAGAAAGCTATGATGCTCTTTTGTTAGCGCCGGGAGCACAACCGTTAAAACCGCCTATTCCAGGCATCGATAGCAAGCGGATATTGAGTTTGAGGAATGTTCCGGATGCAGATGAGATGCGGACTTTCGCTGATGCTGGAACGGGCAGAGCCGCTATTATTGGCGGCGGTTTCATTGGCGTAGAGATGGCTGAAAACTTACGTGACAGAGGCCTTGACGTGGTATTGATCGAAGCTGTGCCGCATATTTTAGCTCCATTTGATACGGATATGGTCAAAATTGCAGAAAAAGAACTAGAAGAACATGGTGTTCGTTTGATTCTTGGAGATGGTGTGAAAAGTTTTGCTGAGGTTGATGGGGGCATAAGCATAACATTAGGTTCGGGTCTTAATGTAGAAGCTGATTTCGTCGTTTTATCTATCGGCGTGCGGCCGGATACCGCTTTTTTACAAGGCAGTGGCATCGAACTTGGCAGCAGAGGCCACATCATCGTAAATGAAAATTTGCAAACGAATGTAAAAGATATCTATGCAGTCGGTGATGCCGTAGAAATAACTGATTTTGTCAGTGGCGTGAAAACGGCGGTCCCTTTGGCAGGGCCGGCCAATCGCCAGGGACGGCTTGCAGCTGATAATATAGCAGGAATGCCGCGCGCCTATAGTGGGGCACAAGGAACTTCGATACTTAAGGTATTTGACCTGACAGCAGCTTCAACTGGCAGCAATGAAAGAACATTGCAAAAGCAAAATATTACTTATAAATCGGTTCGTATCCATCCGGGGTCACATGCAGGATATTATCCTGGAGCCAGCACGATGACCTTAAAGCTTTTATTTGATGATGAGGGACGAGTTTTGGGAGCGCAGGCAATGGGCTATGGCGGTGTCGACAAGCGCATCGATGTAATCGCTGCTGTTTTGCGCCTAAAAGGATCCGTCTACGATTTGACTGATTTGGAATTGGCTTATGCACCACCGTTTTCTTCAGCGAAAGATCCGGTCAATATGGCAGGTTATGCAGCAGAAAATGTTTTGCAGGGAATAAGTGAAGGGATTTCTTATGAGGCAATGAAAGCGGACTCCAACCGTGTTTTAATCGACGTGAGAACAAAGCTGGAATATGAAAATGGACATATTGAAGGTGCGAAGAATATTCCAGTTGATGAGCTGCGTTCGCGCATGGATGAGCTGAACCGGGCAGAAGACTTGATTGTTTATTGCCAAGTAGGTTTTCGTGGTTATTTAGCAGAACGAATATTGAAACAAAATGGGTTTTCTGTGAAAAATTTACAGGGTGGCTATACATCAGCTAGGCAGCAAGAGTTTACAGCAAGCGGCAATGAGTTGGTAAAATCTGAACAAGATGAAACAGCTTCCCAAACAAGTGAGACAACCGAGGTATCTGCTTTTGATGAGGTTTTAGATCTTACAGGTATTTCTTGTCCGGGACCGCTCTTAAGACTCAAGCAAAAATTTGAACATTTGAGCGATGGCAGGGTCATCAAGGTAATCGCTTCAGATCCGGGTTTTTACAAAGATAGCAAAGCTTGGTGTGAACGGACGGGAAATCAGCTTTTACAGCGGACTCGTGAAAACGGCAATGTGATTGTTTTTATACAAAAAAGCAAAAAGGAAGCCTTACAGGCAGCTGGAGAAACGAGCTTATTAAAAGACGATAAGACGATCGTTGTATTTAGCGGAGACCTGGACAAGGCACTGGCATCGTTTGTCATCGCTAATGGAGCGGCTGCTATGGGGAAAAAAGTTACGATGTTCTTTACCTTTTGGGGACTGAATATTTTGCGCAAAAAAGAACCTGTTGCGATTGAAAAAAGCTTTATCGATAAGATGTTTGGCTGGATGATGCCGCGCGGCAGCAAGCAGTTGAAGCTATCTAAGATGAATATGCTGGGAATGGGAACCAAAATGATGCGAAACGTGATGCAAAATAAAAACATAGAGTCATTAGAAAGCCTCATGGAAAGTGCCAAAGCAAGCGGTGTTGAAATGATTGCTTGCCAGATGTCGATGGATGTCATGGGAATCCATCAGGAGGAATTGATCGATGGCGTGAGCATTGGCGGTGTTGGGGCGTATTTAGATGCCGCCGAAGATGCCAATGTGAATTTGTTTATTTGAGAACCAAAAAGGAAGGCTGCCTCGATTCGAGCAGCCTTCCTTTTGTAATCTTATACGCGTTCGAGAACGCTTTTGAGAAATTTTTGGGTGCGTTCATGCTGGGGATTGTTAAATAATTCAGCAGGTGGGCCTTCTTCGATGATGCCACCATCCCCCATGAAAATCACGCGATCGGCAACTTCTTTGGCAAAACCCATTTCATGGGTCACGATGACCATCGTCATGCCTTCTTGTGCCAATTTTTTCATGACAGATAAAACTTCACCTACCATTTCAGGGTCAAGGGCCGAGGTTGGTTCGTCAAAAAGCATGATTTGCGGGTTCATTTCCAAAGCACGGGCAATTGCGATTCGCTGCTTTTGGCCACCGGAGAGTGTCGAGGGGAATACATCTCGTTTATCTTCAAGTCCGACGAGTTTTAAAAGGGCCATGCCTTTTGCTTCGGCTTCTTTTTTATTCATTTTTCCAAGCTGCATGGGCGCTAAGGTGATGTTTTGCATGACGGTATAATTGGGGAATAGATTGAACATCTGGAAGACCATGCCGATGTTTTCGCGGAAGGTGTTCATATTCTTAAGCTTAAGGACGTCTGTGCCAAAAACTTTAATTGAACCGCCTTGGGCTTCTTCTAAGCGATTGAGACAGCGCAGCAAGGTGCTTTTTCCAGAGCCGGAAGGACCGATGATACAGACGACCTCGCCTTTATTTACGTGAAACGAAACATCTTTGAGCACGGTGTTTTTTCCAAAGGATTTGATTAAATTATCTACTTCAATGATCATAACGAAGTGTCCTTTCTACCCATTTTGCCAATAGAGACAATGCGACGATGACAATCAAGTACATGATCGCTGCAAAGGAATAGACTTCAAAAGGCATATAATTTTGGGCGATTATAATCTGTGAATTCATAGTCAGCTCACGAACGCTGATGACCGAGAGAATGGAAGTGTCCTTCAAGGTTGTGATGAACTGGTTGATGATTGGTGGAATCATGATTTTGATAGCTTGTGGCAAAACCACGAGACGCAAAGTACGAAAATAACCAAGCCCTAGGCTGCGGGCAGCTTCTACCTGTCCTTGATCGACAGCCTGGATGCCGCCGCGAAAAATTTCTGCAAGATATGCGCTGGCGTTGATCGTAAGCGTTAAAATCGCAGCGAACATCGGATTGAATTTGACATGCAAAAGTGCGCCGACGCCAAAAAATAAAAACAAGGCAAAAATCATGACCGGTATGCCGCGAACAAAATAAACATAGACATTATAGATGACCTGGCAGGCTTTTATATGAGAAAGCCCCATGACAGCTAGGATGATGCCGATGAAAAAGGCAAAAAACAGCGATGCAGCTGCGATGATGATGGTGGATTGCAAGCCGTTTAAAAGGCTTGGCCAACAGGTAAGAAACAGTGTGATATATTCTTGCATAGAAGCCTCCTAAAAAATAAGGGAGTGGCTGAATCGCCAGCTCCCTTAGGATGTCTGTCCATTATTTTTTTGCGATGTACTGAGCGACGATTTTATCATAAGTACCATCGGCTTTGATTTTTTTCAAGCCTTCGTTGAATTTTTGTAAAAGTTCTTGGTTATCGCCTTTTTTTACAGCAAAGCCATAAGATGGAGGAGCGATAACAGAATCAATGGCGATTTTTAGCTTGCTTTGTTCACCAATCTTGATTTGATAATTGATGACCGGATAGTCTTCCATAAGAAAGTCCGCATTGCCGTTAGCGACTGCGAGCATCATGCTAGGGGAATCATCATAATATGTGATGTTGAACTGGTATTTGTCTTTGTTGTCTTCAGCGAATTTTGCTCCTGTCGTACCTTTTTTTACCGCAGCGGTTTTTCCCGTAAGGTCTTCTAATTTATGAATGGTATCGTTATCTTTGCCTACGATGACAGCTAAGCCGGATTCGATGTAGCCATCAGAAAAATCTACGGATTTTTTCCGTTCATCGGTGATGTTGATGCCGGCGATGGCACCATCAATCTGGCCGGATACGAGGCCTGGGATGATTCCACTGAAATCCATAGGTTTTAATTCGTAGTCAATACCTTCTGCTTTTGCAATCGCATCGAGCAATTCGACATCGATTCCCTTGTATTTTCCGTCGACTTCCATTGAAAATGGTGCATATTTTGCATCGCAGGCAATAGTGTATTTTTTTGCGTTTTCCTTACTGCTGCTTTTGTCATTATCTGCTGTGACGGCTCCGCAGCCGACTAGGGCAGTGATGGCAAAAAGCATCATAGCGCCAATTGCTAGAAATTTTCCAAGTTTTCCGTTCATATAAGATTCCCCCTAATTTTTAATCGAAAGCCAGTTGCTTTTTTTAATACAAAAAGGCGCTAAAAAAAGAAAAAATCTTTTTTTAGCGCCTTTGCTCACGTATTCGTTTGTGCAATTAGCTTCCTAACTGGTGTCAATAATAGCATTTTTACGAAGGAATGTCCAGTGGGTAAAATCTTTTTTTTGAAATAAAAACATATAGAGCATAAATAACAGTAAAATGCACGGCAAACAGGCAAAGCATATTTTTGTTCATCAAAATAAAATGGTAAAGAAATTTTTGGAATTGTATCAAAGTATGCATTTTTTGTCATAGAAGATATATCATTTTGGTATTTTTATTATACTGTGTCTTGTGCTATAATGCAAAAATGATGATGTTCCTTGCTGAAGGGACACTTTGTTCATAGAAATACGGAGAGAAGGTCTTGGGGTTGGAAAATAGTTGGAAGAAGAACCTTGCCATACTATGGGTGCTTCAATTTATCGGGATGAGTGCAATCACGGGAGTGATTTCTTTTTTGCCGCTTTATGTGCCGCATTTAGGAATTGTGAATGTGTCTACTGCTGCCATGTGGTCGGGAATTTTAATGGGAGCAACTTCTTTTTTTGCGGCTTTATCAAACCCATTTTGGGGGGCGATGGCGGATCGCAATGGTAGGAAGCCAATGGTAGAGAGAGTTTTATTGTTATTTGGTTTGATTATGATTTTGATGGCCTTTGCGTCTAATATTTATCAACTTCTGTTTTTAAGGATTTTTCAAGGGCTTTGTGGCGGGTTTACGGCAGCGGCAACGGCTTTGGCAATCAGCATGTCTCCCAAAAAAGAAATTTCCTTTACGGTAGGAATGCTGCAGACTGCCTTGATTGTGGGCGGAGCTTCTGGCCCTATGATTGGAGGCCTTATTGCCGATCATTTTGGCTATCGCCAGCCATTTGTCGTTTTTGGGGTCTTATGCCTGATTGCATTGGTTGTGGTTCATTTTCGAATACAGGAAATTTTTACGCCGGTTGTCCGAGCGGAAAAATCACCAATTAAAGCGGTATTTAAATATGTATGGTCAATTGGTGATTTAAAGCTTATGCTTCTTGTACAGTTTTTGACACAATTTGCCATGCAGAGCATCGGGCCAATTTTACCGATGTATATTCTTTCGCTAGGCGCGGGTTCTAGCAATATTGCAAGTATTTCAGGAACAATTATTGCAATTGCCGGTCTTACAAGCGCGTTATCATCTGCCAGTATGGGCTTTTTGAGCCGTCATTTTTCCCATAAACAGATTTTGATAACATCCGCTTTTCTCGGTGGGCTGTCTTTTATTGGACAGATTGCAGCAACGGATGTCATAAGTCTTGGAATACTACGGGCCCTCAATGGCCTTTGCATTGGGGCGATGGTTCCTAGTTCCAATACAATCGTGACGTATTTGATTCCGGAGGATAAGCGCGGTGCTGCTTTTGGAATAACTGGTGGGGCGTCTTTGCTGGGAAATGTCCTCGGACCGACCTTGGCTGGCGTTGTCACCATGGCTTTTGGCATCACCTCGATATTTTGGTTGACGGCAGTGTTTTTCCTGTTTGTAGGAACATTGCTTCTATTGCAGATAAAACAAAATTATACCGCATATGAAGAAGGCAAGCCGGCAGTGGCACATTGAGCTTTCCTATGTGTTTAGAAAAAGGGACTATCGCATACGTGATAGTCCCTTTTTCTAAATAAAATATATGTTTACAATGGAATCCTACAAGAAATACGGGTCCCTTTGCCTAATGCGCTTTGTAGTTCTATCTCGCTATCATGCTGCTTTGCAATCCATTCAGCAATGGAAAGGCCAAGTCCGCTGCCGCCTGTTGCTTTGGCACGAGACTTATCCACTCGATAAAACCGTTGAAAAATCTGTGATTGCTCTTTTTCATCAATGCCTATGCCGGTATCTTGAACAGTTACGACCCAGTCCGTAGCGGTTTTTTCTCCAGATAAGAAGATGCTTCCTTGGGAAGGGGTGTATTTTATGCTGTTTTCAATGAAAATCCGCAGCATTTGTTTTATGGAAGAAATATCTGCCATAAGGTCGACGGAATCATTTTTTTTGAGTTCAATTTTGTGATTTGGGGCAATAATGGTGGTTTCTTGGGCGATTTCTGTTAATAAGTCGGCGGTATCGAACCGTTCTTTTTTTAACAATTGCCGGTTTTGGTCTGTGCGGGCTAAAAATAAAAGTTTTTCAATGAGACTATACATGCTTGCTGCCTCCGATTTTATAGCATCGAGCCCTTCCTGCAAGATAGCAGGATCCTCCTTGCCCCAGCGATCTAGCATATCTGCATAGCCGCTGATTACCGTTATCGGCGTTCGAAGTTCATGTGAGGCGTCGGAGACAAATCGCCGTTGTTTGTCAAATCCAGTTTGGATGCGGTTGAGCATATGATTGAAGGTGGTTCCAAGTTCGTGGAGCTCGTCGTTGCTGTCCGTTAGTTCAAGCCTTTTTTCGAGATTTTTCACTTCGATTTCTTTGGCAGCCTGGGTTATTTTTCGAATGGGATTTAAAATTCGTGAACTCATAAAGACGCCAGACAAGATTGCAATCAAAAGTCCTAAGCTGTTGGTTAGAAATAAGCTGATCAAAAGATTGGTTAAAAATCGTGTTTGTCCAAGCATAGGAGACAATAAATGCATATGATAAGAAGCCCCGTGAAAAGAGATCTGCTTATATGTCTCATAATATTGCGGTTTGTTTGGATCGACGATTTGCAAGATTTCCTTATACATGGAATCAAGTTTGGGATTATCGGGACGCGGTGAGATTCCCGGTGGAGTTGGATCGCATACTTCTGGGCGACTATCAGAAATGAGTTCATTTTTATCGTTGTATATTTTGAGAATCGTTTCAGGAGAAAGAATATTTTTTTCAAAGATACGGTTATCAAGATGATGTTCCCGGTCGAGATAGTGGAGCAAACTTACCGAGTCTTGCTGCAAATCATCTTTTGCTTGGACAAAAAAGACATAGAGCAAGCCTGTGAATGTGAGCAAGCTTGTAAATAAAAGAATGCAGCTTAAAATGACAGCATAGAGCAGTGTGAGTTTTATCGAAATGGGGATTTTCGGGCATTCAATCTTTGACCACATAGCCAACTCCTCGAATCGTATGAATGTATTTTCGGTCATAGCAATCATCGAGTTTACTGCGCAAATAGCGGATATAGACGTCGACGATTTTAGTATCTCCCATGAATTCATAGCCCCATACTTCCTGTAAGATACGCTCGCGGCTTAAGACTATATTTTGGTTGCGCAGCAAATAGGCAAGCAGGTCATATTCTGTTTTTGTCAATTCGACTGGGGTTTGTTCGACGATTACTTCATGGCGTTCTGGATACAGTGTCAGGTTCTGTGTATGAAGTTCCTGCTTTTGTGAGGGTGGGACTATTATATGTTTTCGTAATGCGGCTCGGATTCGGGCGATGAGCTCTTGGGTGGCAAAGGGCTTTGTCATATAGTCGTCAGCACCTGTATTCAGGCCAGTGACCTTGTCTATGATATCATACTTAGCCGTTACCATGATAATCGGTATAGCAGAGAGCTGGCGAACGCGGGTACAAATTTCTATGCCATCCATCTCCGGCAGCATCAAATCAAGCAGTACCAAATCAAAATCTTCTTGGATAATGCGATCTAATGCAATGCGGCCGTTGCCTTCGATTTCGGTTGAGAAGCCTTCATGCTCTAGTTCCATTTGAACGAAACGGGCAATTTTTTGCTCGTCCTCGACAATCAATATTTTAGGGTAAGTCAATGACATGAATAAACACCTCCGTTATATCTAATCTAAACATTTTTTTATAGATTTGAGAAGCAGCATTTGCTAATTTTAACCGAATTCTAATCTTCATCTAATCAAAGTCTAATTTTTACCAGGTATCATAGAAAAAAGAGAATTAAGTTACTGGTTGCTCATCGGAAACTTTCTCTGGCAAAACGATTTTAAAATATAAAAAGAAAGTAGCGATTGAATATGAGAAAAGCAGCATCTATTGCCTTATTGATTTCCTTTATTTTGGTATCTGTGACTGGAGTGCAGATGGATTTTACCCCGAAAAGCCCCAAAACGCAGCAGGTGCAAACTGCTGCAAATGGAGAAGGTGAAATGAGCCAGAAACGCAGCCCATCTGTGTATCCTAAAAAAGTGCATGATTGGGCAGGCTATGTATTTATTGGTGCAGGTCTTGTTCATCTCGTCTTGAATCGAAAAATAATGCTGGCTTATGTAACGACTGGAAAAAACGTTAAAAAATGATTGAAAAAAAGCAAAAACAAATGCGATACGGCTATTTGTTTTTGCTTTTTTGTCTCAATTATTTTTTTTAGGGAAAAGGTGTTCTTTGATGAAGTGGGCAGAAAAATCAATTGCTTGCACGGTTCTATCTTCACAAAGATGTGGTGGATTTTCAGGAGCGAATCCTTCTGGACGAAGATCCGTACAAGTTATGGCCCCGAATTTTCTTTGAAAGGCTAGAATGAAATTTTGGCAGAGTCCATGTTTTGAAGCATCGTCAAATTTCTGCGTTTGCCCTACTATTCCGATGAACATCAAAGCACCTTCTACTAAGCCGCATTGTAAGCCCATCCTGCCGGCATTTAAGCCAAAAGCCGCCGACGTTATTTGTTCAGAAAGTTTTACCGAGAAAATTTCTGCCAAGACTGCCAGGGTTGTATTCGCGCAGTTGAAATCTTTTTGCCAATAATAATCATGCACAAGCTGCTGAATGGATTGTTGCATAAAAAGGCTCCTTTTTACTGATCTTTAAAGACCAGGGTTTGTTTAAGATTACTGCACCTAAAATTTCTTGTCAAATATAAGAGGGGGACAGAAAATCAAAATGATTTCTAAGACAAATTTAATATGATATGATAGGCTTAGTATAAAGTAGAAATTATTTTTTGCGAAGAAGTCAATCGAACAATAGAATTTTGTTCTTTATTATGTTCATACTAAAGGAGTCCAGTGGTTTGAAGAAAAAAATTTTCTGTGGAATAGTTTTAGTGGCGGCGATCCTTCTCTATAAAGGGTTGATGATGTATCAAGCAGAACAAGCGCTTGCGCCGGGAGTCATTAAGATAGCTGTGGCTGGTGAGGTTCCTTCGACAGCGCAAAATGAAGCACAGGCAGATGTAGATCTTTTTCGTCAAGTTTTGCAAGACGATTTTGCGGTTCCGTTCCATGGAACTACGACTCTTTATCTTTGTGCAGATGATAAATATGAAGAAGTTCTAGAGCAAAAAATGCATTTGAAACAAGCAGAGGCTAAGTGGCAGGATAAACAAAGCGGCGGTTTGTCAAATTTTGACCGACGACTTGTTGCGGTTCGAAACCAGTCAGCGATTACAACGGAAAGGATTCGGGCCATCACGATCGCTCATGAACTTTTTCATCAAGTACAAGGTCAGCTCGATCAAGGTCGAACAAATGGTTTGATGATGTGGATGATTGAGGGAACGGCTGATTTTATGGGAGTCTGTGTTGCTGAAAAAGCGGGAACTTTGACATTAGACATCTATAAGCAGAGGCAGCTTAACGTTTTACGCAATTCTTTGCACCGCGTTGATCCGGTGGAACTTTTTTCACCCAAACGAGAAGTATGGAATAAATTTATGGAGCAGAAAAAAGAACCTTATGCGATGGCAGACCTCATGGTCATTTATTTGCTTGAACACTACCCCAAAGAGCAATCCGGAGAATTGATTGCAAATTACTTTCGACAGGCAGGTAATTTAAATAACGGCGAAAAGGCCTTTTCACAGGTTTTTGGCATGACGAAAAAAGAGTTCTTGATTGGTTTTAACAGCTGGCTTGAAGCGGCTATAGCTGCACCAGCTGAGATTGAAATATCAGCTGGCGCAGGCGTTTCGTCGCAAAGTGCCGATTATGCAGAGCGAGGCGCTTTTTTAGCTCGGCAGTTTATTCGCGACAATCTAGGACAAGATATAAAATCATCGTTAAAGATTATTTTATGCAGCGATGAAGCTTCTTATGTTGAGGCTATGCATAAAAATATAGGGGTATCGCTTGATGATGCTAAGATTCGAGCCAAGACAGAGACGTGCATATTTGTAGAAAACACAATCTTGCTCAATACGGAAAAACAAGATTCTCCGATTCAGCAAAAATTCATTGCAGCGATTGCTTTCATGCGTTGTTTTGAAGATCAAATGCTGCCTAGCTCAGTCAAAGAGCCTACTGCTTGGCTTATTCGTGGCAGTGGCGGCGTTGTAGGCGCGCATGCTTTGTCAGTTGAGGGCATTCCTTTCTACCGGAATCAGCAGTATTGGCTGGAGTGTCTGAGTCGTGGTGGTAAGATACCCGCACTTTCTGAGATGAAGACTGGAGAACAGTGGAAAAATGCGAGTACCACATATGGCATTGATACCGTTTCTTTATTATCTGATTCAGCTGCGGCTTATTTACTGCAAAAACATGGAATGCATTCCCTTTTGGTTTGGCTTGAAGCGGTCAGAGCCGGTGATGGGCAGGAAGAAGCTTTTTCAAAAGCTTATAACATGACACTTGACCAGTTTTACAATGAGTTCGATGACTATCTCCAACAGAAAATAGGACGGAATGGATGATGGATTTGAACGGTTTTTAGTAAACCTAATAAAAAACAAGCATTCGCTAAGGGGGAATTGTAGTGACCCCATAAGTTAGAATAATTCTAGGTTTAACTTATGGGGTCACTACAGGATTTCTTGACGAATGCTTGTTTTGCTTTATTTTGCCTGTTGCATTTTTTTCTGGTAAGCTATGCCCCAATGGACCATGGAATCTAAAATAGGTTTTAAACTATATCCAGTTTCGGTGAGGGTATATTCTACGCGAGGGGGAACTTCGGCATAGACTTTGCGTGTCAATAAACCTGTAGTTTCCATTGTTCTCAGATTGGATGTCAAAACTTTTTGGGTAATCGTACCAATGGATTTTTTTAGTTCACCAAAGCGTTTTGTACCCTCTAATAGATCTCTCAAAATAAGAACTTTCCAGCGTTCACTGATCAGAGATAAAGTTGTTTCAACAGGACAGGCCGGTAATTTATTTGACATGTCTAGGCTCCTTTGATTGTATTTTTCCGATATTATAGGTTATTATAATACCGATTTTAATTAAAAACAAGAAAAATAAATGCCACAAATCCTTTAAATACACAATAGTATCCTTGGTGAAACTACTGCACAAAAAAGTGCCTACTGTTCAAAATCGCATATATTTGGTATTATAAATACAACAAATGAACATACTATTAATGTATCGGTGAAAGTTATTTTACGATGATAACCCAAAGTTGTAATAGTTTAACTTTAGAGCGAGTCTTATCTTGGATCAAATAGGATGATTTTGCTGCACGCCGTACGATGGTGCCGAGCAAGATTATTCTTTTTTTTTGAAGGTATTTACCGCTTACAGATAGGGATGGATCAAATAATACAAATGCGGGTTCTTGAAAAAGGAACTCCAAAATAAAGGCAGGTAATTTTTAATGAATAACAAAAAAACACTTTTAATGGCAATGGCAGTAGCTGGAGGAGTTTTCTTCCAAACAACAGGTGGGGTGGAAGCTGCAGTTCACCATCCAGTGAAATTGGGCAGTTACAATAATGCGCAGGAAGCTGGCAGCACAGCTATCGACACTGAAAAAGCAGCAGTTACGCCAGTATATCACCCAGTAAAAGCTGGTGGCTATGAAAATAGTGAAGATGCTTCTAATACAGGGATTTTCTTAAGCCAAGCACCGGTTTTTTCCACGCAGCACAGCGTTGCTTTGGGATATGACGAATAAGCTTATATAAGAGCTTTGTGAGCACTGCAGAATTTCGACTTTGGTCGAAGGCCTGCAGTGCTTTTTTTAGTTATAGGGATTCCTTAAATTGACATAAAGAAGCCTCAAGCTTATAGTATAAGAAAAAGCTTCTTGATATAGGAAGAGGAAGAGGTAAACTATGATTCAAGATATAGAGCCTAAAATATTTGATAATAATTTTAAAAATAAGACGGCAGAACCACAGGATTTGTTTCTTTCTTATCAAGGTGATACTGTCCTTGTTCGCGAGGAAAAAGATAAATTATGGTATCCGTCCTTTGCTGATTTTTCCAAAATATATCCAGATCTTATCGAATCTGCACAATTTTTGTTTACGATTGATGACTTGAACTATTATCTTGTTGAGCAACAAGATCTCGATACAATCGAGGGGTGGAGCTATGTCAATGTGTCCCGTTTTCGCAGTGAACCCAAATATTGGCGATCATTTGCCGGGGCAGTTGGCTGGCAGCTTAATCGGTGGTATGGCAACCATCGATTTTGCAGTAAATGTTCTAAACCGATGAAGCGTTCGGATAAGGAAAGGATGCTTTATTGTGAAGCCTGTGGCATGGAAAAATATCCGACGATATCACCGTGCGTCATTGTTGCAGTCTATGATGGTGAACGCTTATTGTTGACGAAATACGCGGGCAGGGTCAATGCAAAATATGCTTTGGTAGCCGGATTTGCTGAAATAGGAGAAAGTTTAGAGCAAACGGCAATTCGGGAAGTACAAGAAGAAGTTGGGCTCAAAATCAAGAATCTTAAGTTTTATAAAAGCCAGCCGTGGCCATTCACGGATACACTGCTGGCGGGCTTCTATGCAGAGCTTGATGGTGATGATGCGATTACCTTGCAAGAAGATGAATTAGCCTTAGGTGTATGGATGGAAAGAAAAGATATTCCAGTGGTAGACCCCCTGCAAATGACGCTTACCAGTGAAATGATGGAAGCTTTTCGCACGGGAAAAGCTGGAGTTTGAAGGACCAATTAAAATAGAGTTTGTTTTTTGCAGCACATCTTGGCAAGGTAAGTAACATGCGGATGAAGCTGGACTTAAAGTTCCATTTTTGGTAAATGTCAGGAGCTTGACAGTGTTGCTTTTTATTTGCTAAGATGAGTTTCGTGACAATGATTTAAAAAGAAAGTTTCCCAGGGGCGTATAGTTAGTTTCAAAGCTTAAGCTTTTGCAGGTATTTTCAGCTTAAATAGATGTCTATAGTTTATAGAGGAAGTGTAGTTATGAATTCATTTGATGAGAAAGACCTGCATTGTAAGAAAGTGTTTGAAGTCTTGATTAAAGTTGGTCAGCCGATTGTTGTAGGACAGGATGATAGCGTTGGCAGACGCCAATTGATTCCTATTTTATCGGGCGATGTTGTCGGTGAGGGATTTAATGGGAAGGTTTTGCCAGGCGGTATTGATAGCCAGGTAATTCGTCCGGATGGGAAATGCGAGTTATCTGCTAGATACGCGATACAAATGGACGATGGAGCCGCGATTTACATTGAAAACAACGGAATGCGCACAGTTCCGCCAGAATATGCAGAAAAAGTCATTCATGGTGAGTTTGTCGACCCATCGCTATATTATTTCAGAACGGTACCTGTTTTTGAGACCTATGATAAAAAGTATAAATGGATGATGAACCAGATTTTCTTATGCTATGCAATTCGTCTGCCGGAAGATGTCTTGTTAAAATTTTATCGGGTTTTATGAGAATGAAGTGTACAATTTATAAATTAAATTGTACACTTTTACTTTAAGTGATTTCTTTATATTTTATATGTGCATACAGAATATATGAAAGTCTATTTGCTGTTGACACTTATTAAAAAAAGTGATACAGTATGTAATTATATTGTTAATTGAATACCGAACTTCGTATGAAGATAACGGGAGAGAGATGTAAAAATCCGCCGAAGATGTTAAACTTTCAGGCAAAAGGACCGTTATTGGACGAAACTCTGGAGAGCCTCAATGGAGCACCGAAGGAGCAAGCTGATTTTTGGATCAGTGAATCTCTCAGGTAAAAGGACAGAGCGAACTACTTGCTTATTTGTTGAGGCCAAATTATATGATTTGGCCTCTTTCTGTTTTTTTTTGAGGCGATTATTCATGATGGACTGGATGCTGCATAAAAAATAGTATTCGGTTGAAGTCCCTTTTAGTAGGGGATTATGTACAGTCGCATTAAAATTTGGAAAGGCGGAATATGTATGTCAGAAAATCAAAATTTGTCGAGAGGACTAAAAAATCGCCATGTGCAGTTATTGGCAATTGGGGGAGCAATCGGAACGGGGCTGTTTTTGGGTTCAGGTCGGTCAATTCATTTGGCGGGGCCATCTATATTGTTTGCTTATATGATAACGGGCGCGATTTGTTTCTTTGTGATGAGAGCTTTGGGAGAATTATTGCTTTCAAATTTGAAATATCATTCTTTTGTTGATTTTGTTCGTGAGTATTTGGGAAATGGTGCAGCTTTTATTACGGGCTGGACGTATTGGTTCTGCTGGATATCGTTGGCGATGGCGGATGTCACTGCCGCCGGGCTTTATATACAATACTGGATACCAAGTATTGCTCAATGGGTGCCGAGTCTTATCATTCTCGTTATTTTACTTATTATGAATCTTACGGCTGTTAAGATGTTTGGTGAAATGGAATTTTGGTTTGCATTGATCAAGGTTGCCGCTATTTTAGCTCTTATCGTAATTGGTACATTTATGATCATCAAAGGCTTTTCTACAGATGCCGGTGCCTCGAGCTTTGCTAATCTTTGGAGCAACGGCGGCTGGTTCCCAAATGGTTCAAATGGTTTTATCTTATCGTTTCAAATGGTAGTGTTTGCCTTTACTGGTATTGAACTCGTCGGTTTGACGGCTGGAGAAACCGAAAATCCAGAACGCGTCATTCCTAAAGCAATCAATAATATTCCAATTCGAATCATTTTGTTTTATATTGGAGCGTTGCTCATCATCATGAGCATTTATCCATGGACGACAATCAGCCCAGACAAAAGCCCATTCGTTCAAGTGTTTTCCGCTGTTGGCATCGCAGCTGCCGCAACAATCGTGAATTTCGTTGTACTGACTTCAGCTGCATCGGCTTGTAATAGCGGGATCTTTAGTACAAGCCGCATGGTGTACTCGTTGGCCAAAGAAAAAAATGCACCGGAATCTATGGGGAAATTGACATCGAATCAAGTTCCTGCCAATGCGAGCATGTTTTCGGCTCTGGTTGTCTTGATTGCAGTCATTTTGCAGTTTATCATGCCAGAAGGTGTGTTTGTTCTGATTACGAGCATATCGACGTTTTGCTTTATCTTTATCTGGTCAATCATTACGATTTGTCATTTGAAGTATCGTAAGACCAATCCGGAATTGGCGGCTAAAAACAAATTCAAAATGCCGTTATATCCAGTAATCAACTATGTGATTTTAGCATTTTTTGCCTTTGTTATTGTCACATTGGCACTGAATGAAGAAACACGCGTTGCGTTGTTTGTAACTCCTGTTTGGTTTGCGATTGTCGGTATTATTTATAAATTACAGGCAAAACCAAAAGAAGAAGAAGATCCGCAGAGCAATATGGCGTAAATAGTAAATAAAAAAGCAAATAAAAAGCGGTGTTGGCTGAGTGGATTTTCGGCGAACACCGCTTTTATGATGCTTTGTGGCAAGTGGATATAAAACACTGTGAAAGTGAAATGAAAAAAGATTTTTATGAAGGCCTGTCAAATAAACAGACAGGAGGGGATTTGTATGGTAAAACGCTGTATTTTTATAGTAGGCATTATTGTGTGTGTTTGGTATAAACCAGTCTGGGCGGAGGGATTCCAAACACTTCTCGATACGGAGATTTCTTTTCATCAGCCTAGCGTGAGTGATAAATTTTCTGTGTACCATGATTATACGGGAGAGCTGATTCTTCGTTTGCAAAAGAAGACAGAAAGCAAAGATGAATTTTTCGTGTATAAAAATCAGCAGTGCATTTTTCAAAAAGAATTGATGCATAGTGATGTTTATCAGATTTATAAATTGAGGAATCTAAAGGACAGACGCATTTTTTACGTGCTCAATTCAGCTCAGGAAAATTGGCTTATGGGTTATGATGCAAACGAGAAATGTTGGCAGCTTTATATTACAGGGATGGAGCTGCCGGCCCTTGCTGGTAAAAAAATGCTTTTTGAAAAGAATGGTGCATTGCTATGGACCGTTTATAATGAAGAAACAAAGGCGATATTACAGCAATATCAAATATTTTGGGATGAAGGAGCCAATTGGTTTGGCTATCAAGAATACATACCAACTGAAAAGCAGCAATCGGTAGGATCGGAAGAAAATTGAAAATGTTTTTTCTTCCCGTAGATGTATAGATGTGCTCTGTGAAGGCTGGATTTTGCTTGTTCTATCTATGCCCCAAAACAGTGTAAGTAACAGGGCCTCATGAATTTGAAACTTATATAATTTTATGATAAGATGATAGAAATGTATGGTTGTAAAGTAATCGATGGTCTTGCTTTTGGTGATTTTTAATCGCAGGAAAGAAGATGTCGATTCGTTTCAATGAATATTAAAAAACGTTTGAAATAGATTGTGTATGAATTTTCAGTAGAGTCATATAGTGGGCGGTTTGCTTGGCTGTAAAGACACCTGTATCTTGTGGATATAGGTGTCTTTTTTAGTATAAACAATCGTGAAATTAGGTTGGAAAGGACTGAAACAAGTAGAAAGGATTCACTGCGTTTGTTTTACTTTAAATATTTGGCGAAATAAGGAGAAGTGAAATGAGTTTTTTTGATAATTTGAAAGTTAGTATTAAGCTTGGTATTTTAATGGCTGTTGCGGTCATTGCAATGGTAGCTATTGCAGCTACTGGTTTTTACTATCAGTTACAAATGAAAAGCGAAATGGAATCCATGTATACAGATGAGCTCATTCCGGTGGCTTTGATCAATGAAAATCAAGCCCATATCAATAAAGTGAATGCAGCTACTTTAGAATTGATGCTAGTTGAAGATACGCAAAAAAATCAAGAGCTAAAGACACTTATTGATGAGCGAGCTAAAAAATTCAATGATAATCTACAAACCATTGAAACTGCTAAAATGGATGATACCGAAAAACAAAAGATTGATGATCTCAAGTCCATTATGAAGAAATACAGGGAAAGTAGAGGCAAAGTCATTGAATTGGCAATGCAAAATAAGAACAAAGAAGCGTACATATTATATAATTCCTCTGTAGATGCATTATCGGAACAAGCTTTGAGTAAAGCAATCGATTTGACGCAGTATGCAGTTAAAGCTGCGGAAGAAAGAAATGCTAAAAATGCCGAACATGTAAAAAATGCACAGCTCATGTCACTTAGCATCGTGTTCGTTGCGCTGGTATTATTGGTGCTTAGTGGTCTTTATATCACGAGAATCATAAAAAAACCGTTAGCACAGATGGTACAGTTTTGTGAAGATCTATCATCCGGTGATTTCAGGGAAAAAGTGCGACATGTTGTACAAAAAGATGAAATCGGTCAGCTAGGCAATGCTCTTGGTAAAATGAGGACAGATTTACGCGGTTTGCTAAAAAGTGTAGTAGAGTCCGCAGAACAGGTATCAGCAGCCTCGGAAGAATTAACCGCTAGTGCTGAACAATCCGCACAGGCGGCCAATCAGGTTGCTGCATCCATTACAGAAGTTGCTGCTGGAGCGGAAAAACAGCTCAGTGCAGCAGATCAAGCGACGGGAATCGTCAAAACGATGACCGGGAAGCTTTCACAAATGAATGATATAACAAATACGGCAACCGAAATGTCTTCACAGGCGACCAATAAGGCAAGTCTTGGCGAAGATACGGTGTCAAAGGCCATAAAACAAATGGGAAAAGTCGAGGCAACCGTAAATTCTTCTGCGGATGTAGTTGAACGACTAGGCGAGCGCTCAAAAGAAATCGATCAGATTGTAGAAGCTATTTCTAATATTGCGGGACAGACGAATCTGTTAGCCTTGAATGCCGCCATCGAAGCGGCTCGTGCCGGTGAGCATGGACGTGGTTTTTCGGTTGTTGCAGAAGAAGTGAGAAAGCTGGCAGAACAATCTCAAGAAGCAGCTAAGCAGATTTCTGGATTGATCAGTGTTATACAGACGGATACAAATGAAGCTGTTCTAGCAATGAACCAAGGGACACAGGAAGTAAAGATTGGGACGACGCTGGTCGGAAATTCCGGCGAAGCCTTCAAAGAAATACAAAATATTGTTTCCGATGTTTCCGGCAAAGTGCAAGCGATATCTGCATCTGTAGAAGAACTCAGTTCGTCGAGCCTGCAAATTGTTGATTCCGTAAATGAAATAGATAAGCTCAGCGGAAAATCATCAGAAGAAACGCAGTCAGTTTCGGCAGCAACAGAGGAACAATCCGCATCAGTTCAGGAGATTGCTTCTGCAAGTCAGACGTTAGCTAATATTGCCGTGGAATTGCAAAAAAAAGCAAGTAAATTCCAAATCTAAGACAAGGCGATGGATCATTGTTTTAGATAAAAATCAATAGCTGGAGAAGTCATAGCTCAAAAAGTAAAGCCTTCTTTAAAGGTTGATGGGAAAACTTTTTGAGCTATCTTTATGTATTGGCAGCTCACGAAGTTGAGTCGTTTCCTCGTGAGTTGTTGTGGGGAGAGATGATGTTTTTATCATTAGGCAAATCGAAGTGAAGGCTATGGGATAAACGATTGTGGGTTGGAGGTAAAATATCTTTGTTAAAAAATAAAAATCAGTATTTACAATCCATGCAAACAATTAAAGATTTTCATTTGCAACTGAGAAACGAAGTTTATACAAGATATAAATTTCCTTTTTTGACGGATATAAAATATTTGACGGTCAATAGGCAGGTAGAGCTGATCGTCTATGTAGAGAATTTTACAAAATGGGAGAAGGTGCTGGTTGCGCGTGGTGAAAAAAAAACAAATTTTGGCCGATATTATAAGGTTGTTTTAGACATTTTGCGCAGTTATGTATTACCTAAAAAAGAGAAAGCCTATAATTCAAAAATAAGTCATTATTATATGTTTGAGCCTCGAGTATATGAGGCTTTTTCTTGCAGTATATCCTTGGCAGTATATGAAAAAAATATTTTTAAGCATATCAGCAGCATCAGAGGCATCGCGGACGATAAGATGGTCACGGATATTTCTAAGGTGTTTCGCGACGAAAATGCACGAGGCCCGGAATGGATCACTGTAGTTAGTTTGGATGAACAATATATAGCCATTGTCATTCAAGGAATAACACCGATGTTTTGGCGTAAATATCAAAATGAAGATTCAGCGGGGAAAGTGTTTTTGAAAAATGGCATTGAGATTTTAGCTCGAAAAGCGATTGGCTTTTCGCTTGAACAGCAGGGGATTACCAATGGTGAAATTTTGTTCCTGGAATTTTTGCAAGCAGATGATACGATATTCATGGTAGTTTTGCGGGACAAAAAGGAATGGGAAAAGACATTAGCCTGTTGGCGAGCCTCAACGTGAAATTACATATTGTGCCTGCGCTGTGCTAGGTGTCAAAAGGTGTGAAGGGTTATACATATGTAATGATTTCAGTGAAAAATTTAACACTTGCTTGACGCTTTAAAATAGGAAAAGGTGGATAGATATAGTATGAACGATATTTTTGTGGGGAAACAGGCAATATTTACAATAAAAAAAGAAATATTTGCCTATGAATTGTTGTTTCGGGGCAATCCATATCAAAATTTTTATAAAGCGCCAAATGGAGATCGGGCAACAGCAAGATTGCTCGAAAACAGTTTGCTGGAATTTGATTTAGGAAAGTTGGTAAAAAAACGACCGGCATTTATCAATTTTTCGGCTGAATTATTAATGAAAGACTTCATTGAAGTATTGCCAAAAGACTCTATTGTGATTGAAATATTGGAAACAGCTGAACCAACGGCAAGTTTTATAAAACGTTGCTTAGAATTGAAAAAAATGGGATTTAAAATCGCACTGGATGATTTTGTATTTTCACCGCAATATGAGGCACTGATAGATTTAACAGATTATATAAAAATTGATTTTCATGCGACGGCAAGAGATGAACGCTATAGGATACGGAATAAATATCGTGATAGAAACATTGTTTTTTTGGCTGAAAAAGTCGAAACAAATGAAGAATATCAAGAGGCGGTTGATTTTGGCTATGAACTGATACAAGGATATTTTTTTGCCAAACCAGAAATCGTAAGGGGAAAAACAGCCAAGGTCTCATCACAAGTGTTGGTGAGTTTTTTAGTGGAATTAACGAAGAAAAACTTTGAGTATTCGGTGGTAGAAAATTTATTGCGGCATGATATAGCCTTATCCTATAAAATTTTGCGCTTGATCAACTCGCCGTATTTTGGCTTGCGAAAAAGAATAACTTCATTGAAACAGGCTCTTAGCTTAATCGGACAAGCGGATTTGTGCAGGTGGGCCTCTTTGCTGCTATTGGGGAGCTTGGTAGAAGGAACATCCCCCACATTGAATTTAAAAGCATTGACGAGAGCGAGATTTCTTGAATTGAGCAGTCAACGACTCGGCTCAAAGAATAGCAGAGCTTTTTTCCTCGGAGGCATGTTTTCACTTATGGATGTTTTTTTGGAATGTTCAATGGAAGAGGTCGTCAATAACTTACCTTTTTTACAAGAGATAAAGGCAGGAATGCTGGGATATCCAAATAAAATGGGGATGCTCTTGCAAATCATTATGGCCTATGAGGAAATGGAATGGAAGCGGGCGGAAGTATTTGCCTTAGTTTTAGGACTAAAACAAAATGAAATTATAGAAGATTATTATCAATCTATGTTATGGAGCGCACATTACCAGGAAAGTATAGAGCTGTGAGAAAATCGTTAAAAGTAAACAAATGATGAAATAAGCTCATTTGTTTTATTTGAATCTTGGCTGATTTTTACGTTTTTTGTCGAGGTCAAGTTGGTCGACGCCCCAATCATACAAAGCGTTCAATGCAGGGATTAAAGCTTGACCCCTCTGGGTCAGTGCGTATTCGACTCTTGGTGGGACCGTATAGTACTGCGTTCTTGTAATCAATTGATGCAGTTCTAATTCTTGCAGCGATTTTGTCAGCATCATATTCGTAATACCGTTTACTCTGCGCTTGAGCTCGTTATAGCGCGTTGATTCTTTTTTGTATAAATACCATAAAATTGGCAGTTTCCACTTTTGTCCTACGATATCCAAAGCGTAGATAACAGGGCATTCAGATTCATAAATATTTTTGTCGACTACATCAGATTGGTGGCTTTTTTCGGGCAGCATTGTGCAAAACTCCTTTGGTATCTTTTTTATACTTAAACAGAAAAAACTGCATACTTGTCGCATCGTCTCTTTGTGTTATAGTAAGTATAGCAGAAGTTTGCGTTAAAAGGAAAGCGGGGATATTTATGAAAAAAATCTATGCGATCAATGGGAGTCCGAGAAAAAATAAAAATACAGCAACATTGCTGCAAAAAGCTTTAGATGGTGCTAAAGCGGAGCTTGGCGATACGGTTCAAACTGAGATCATCCATTTGTATGATTTAAAATACACGGGGTGTAAAAGCTGTTTTGCCTGTAAGAAAATCGGTGGAAAAAGCTATGGAAGCTGTGCAGTGAAAGATGATCTGCATGAAGTGCTAGCGAAATTATCGAGTGCGGATGCAGTCATTTTTGGCTCACCTATATATTTTGGCAGCATAACGGGACAAATGCAGTCTTTGCTTGAGAGACTTCTTTTTCCTTATCTCGTTTATGATAAAAATTATTCTTCAATATCGCCGAAAAAAATGCCAATGGCGATCATCTATACCATGAATGTAGACGAAGATAAGATGAAGCTCGTAGGTTATCCGGCAACCTTTGATCGGATCGAGTCTTATTTAGGCAAAATCTTCACGAAACCGCTGCTAATGCAAGCCAATGATACGTATCAATTTGATGATTATTCGAAATATAAAGTTGAATGTTTTTCAGAAGAAGAAAAAGCAAAGCAAAGGGAAACACAATTTCCGCTCGATTGTCAAAAAGCTTTTGAAATTGGACAGAACCTAGTTAGAAAGTAAAATAATTTCATGCAGGAATTTACGTTTTTTATAGAGAAAGCCTTCTTATCGATTTCGATGAGAAGGCTTTTTGGCTCTTTGTCAAATGTTGTGGTCTAGTCCGGATGAGAAAACTCATCCGG